>JBBECL010000312.1:0-12974 GCA_040881805.1 Terrimicrobiaceae bacterium
TGATGCGGCCTCTTTTGGTGAGAAAGGGACACCCGCCATTGCCCTTGGGCCCGGCTCCATTGCGCAAGCCCACACGGCAGATGAATGGATCGCCATTTCCGAAGTTGACGCCGGGGTTTCCTCATTCAAAGATTTCCTCTTCTCTCTGCATGATTAACCCTTCCTCCGCGCTCCCAAAAAAGTTTTGTGACAATTTTGTCACATTCCCCGCATTGCAGCCCGAAGCCCGACCTGCCCATTTTGATCTCTCCAATCCATGAAAACCAAACTCCTGTTCACCAGTTCCCTTGCGCTCCTGTCCTGTTTTTCCATCAGCCACGCAGAAAAAGTGGAGGTGGATCCTGCGATTTCCGCCTACGAGCGCACCAGTGGTGTGACCGGCAACCTGAATTCCATCGGGTCCGACACACTGAATAATTTGATGACGCTTTGGGCTGAAGGATTCAAAAAAGAATACCCCAACGTGGTGATCCAAATCGAAGGGAAAGGCTCCTCGACGGCTCCGCCCGCGCTCATTGAAGGCACCGCCCAACTCGGGCCCATGAGCCGCCCGATGAAGTCCTCCGAAATTGACGATTTCGAAAAAAAATTCGGTTACAAACCCACCGAAGTCCCCCTCGCCATTGATGCCCTCGCGGTCTTCGTCAACAAAGACAACCCCATCAAAGGGCTGACCATGAAGCAGGTGGACGGAATTTTCTCCAGCTCCCGCAAGAGCGGTGGCGAGGACATCACCACTTGGGGGCAACTCGGACTCACCGGCGATTGGGGCAAGAAACCCCTCTCCCTCTTCGGGCGGAACAGCGCGTCCGGCACGTATGGATTCTTCAAAGATGAGGCCTTGGATAAAGGCGACTTCAAAGCCACCGTCAAAGAACAACCCGGCTCTTCCGCCGTCGTGCAGGGCGTGGCCAGCGATCTCACCGCCATTGGATATTCGGGCATCGGTTACCGCACTTCCGACGTGTTGGCCGTTCCCCTTGGTAAAGAGGAGGGGCAATTTGTGGCTGCCGACTACGAACATTGCCTCAGCGGAGATTACCCCCTCGCACGGTTTCTCCTCGTTTACGTGAACAAGAAGCCCGGAGAGCCCATCGACAAGTTGACCTTGGAATTTCTCAAGTTTGTCCTCTCCAAAGAGGGTCAGGAAGTGGTCGTCAAGGATGGCTACTTCCCGCTGCCAAAAGAGAAAACCGAAGAGGTCATCGCCGGCCTTTCCCAATAGACACACCTCACCTCTCGCGCTCTGACGGGTCATGCTGGCGGGGACGTTGAGGACTTCACCACCGGACCCGCCCACGAATGCCACCCGTCCTGACCAACGATCCTGCGGACAAATCCCGGTTTGAGACCTCTCCGGGGACGTTGTTCCTGGACCGGTTCATGACCCTGTTTATCAAGATGGGTGGAGTCTTGGTGGTGTCCACGGTCTTGGGGATTTTTATATTTATCTTTGCTCAGATCTTCCCGCTGTTTCAATCGGCGGAGGTTCGGGAAGTGAAGAGCATCCAACTTCCCGCAGGGCAGTTTCCGATTCTTGGCATCGATGAGTGGGGGCAAAAACCCTTCCTTGTCGAACCCGATGGCAGTATGCTTTTTGTGGATCGTGAGTCGGGGAAAATCGAAGATATCGCCGTCAATTTCGGCGACTCCCAACCGCACACCGTCACCGCCGCCAGCATCAACAAGCGGGAGCAGCGGTTGATTCTTGGGACCCATGACGGGATGTTCACCATCGTGTCTCCCGGTTATTCGGCTGCGCAGAAGGACGGGCGCCAGGTCGTCAGCGCTTCGCCCAAAGCCACCGCCTTCCAAAAAATTGGCATGCCCGACCGCCCGGTCCTGGCCATCGCTTACGGCGACTCCGGCAGCCAAAAAGTCGTGGTTGCCATGCAGTCCAGTGACGATGCCAACACCGTGGTCGCGTCGCTTTACAAACGCAAGCGCAGCCTCATGGGATCCGGGAAAGAAGAACTGGCCGGCACGTATGATCTCACGCCTTTGCTGAACGGGCGTCCCGCCAACATCCTCGTTCCCGGAACCGGGGAAGGTGTGATTGTGATCACCGAAGAGGGCAGCGTGATTTTTATGGTTCCCGACGGGGAACGCGGGTTCAAAGTCATTCAAACCTTCCGGCCCTTCGAAGATCTCGCCAACCCGAGGATCTCGGTGGCGCAATTTTTGTTCGGGGATGTGACGCTGATCTTTGGCAGCGACACGGGCGAGAACCGGCTCTTCAGTCTGTTTTACCCCGAAGGCCAAAGCGCCAGAATTTTTGGCGAGATTCACCGCTTTCCGCCGCTTGGGACCAGCCCGACGTATTTGGTGAGCACGCTGCGCAACAAAGCCTTCCTTCTTGGCGGGGGCGACCGGGCCTCCCTGCGGTTCTCCACCACCGAAACGGTCCGTTGGGAAGAAACCCTGCCTTTCACGGCCACCAATGCGGTGATCAGCGGGAAATATCAGAGCATTCTCTTTTTGGATGACAAAAATAAGCTCCATTTTTTCGACCTTGATGACCCCCATCCCGATTCCGGGTGGCGGGCTCTATTTGGCAAGCTCTGGTATGAGGGAGCCTCCGAGCCCCGTTGGGAGTGGCAGAGCACGGGAGGAAGTGATGATTTTGAACCCAAATATTCCTTGGTGCCTCTCATCTTCGGAACTCTCAAAGGCACGCTCTACGCGATGGTTTTTGCCGTGCCGATTGCCCTGCTTGCCGCCATTTATACATCCCAGTTCCTAAGCCCTCGCTCCCGCACGGTGATCAAACCCACCATGGAAATCATGGCATCCCTTCCTTCGGTGGTTCTCGGATTTTTGGCGGCCATTTATATTGCCCCCTTGATCGAAACGCGGGTGCCCTCCCTGCTTTTGGTCACCGCGGGACTTCCACTGGCTGCGGCCGTTTTTGGGTGGGTCTGGAGTTCCCTTCCGATCCAGCTCCGAAAATTCATTCGTCCCGGCACGGAATGGGCGTTCTTCATTCCCATCCTTCTTGTCTTCGGCGGCATCCTGTGGAATCTGGGGCCGATTTTCGAAAAGATCGTTTTCGTGACCACCGACCCGACCACGGGAAAAAAGATTGCGGATTTCCGGTATTGGTGGCCCGCCGTCACGGGGACCTCCTTCGACCAACGCAATGCGCTGGTGGTTGGGTTTATGATGGGATTCGCGGTGATCCCGATCATCTTCACCATTTCCGAAGACGCCCTTTCCAACGTGCCCGCCTCTTTGCGCACGGCGTCGATGTCCTGCGGGGCCAGTCGCTGGCAGACCGCCATGCGCGTGGTGCTCCCCACGGCCTCCGCCGGCATTTTTTCGGCGCTGATGATTGGCCTGGGCCGGGCCGTGGGTGAAACGATGATCGTGGTCATGGCCACCGGAAACACGCCGATCATGGAATGGAACATCTTCTCCGGCATGAGAACGCTTTCTGCCAACATTGCCGTGGAACTTCCCGAAGCTCCCCACAATGGCACGCTTTACAGGACCCTGTTTTTTGGGGCGCTGATGCTTTTCCTCCTCACCTTCGTCGTCAACACCGTGGCGGAAATTCTCCGTCAACACCTGCGGGAGAAATACAAAACCGTCTAACCCATGTCCGCGACCAAAAAAGACGATTCTCTGACGAGAACCCACGCAGCTGCGGGGGAGCCTTTTGTCTGGCTGACCGCCATGGGCCTGACTCTGGGGCTGCTCATGGTGATCGGGCTTCTTGGGATCATCCTCGCCAATGGCGTGCCCGTCTTTTGGCCAAAAAACGTTTATGAGGTCACGCTGAAAGCCGGAGTCAAAAATCCGGTGCCCGGGGGAGGGGAATCTTTTGCCGGGGAACTCGTGCAGACCCGCACAAAGAGGGTCCCCATCCTCACGGCCACCGGGGAGGTCGAGGCCGATCAAAAAGAACTCCAATACTTTGTGGGAAACAAAGACATTTACGGAATCAACTTTGCCTTTGTCAGCCGCGTGGATATTGAAAAACTCGGGTTGCCCAAAGACATCTATGCCATCGAACGCATGGAATATGGCGATGCCTTTGTTTATCTTTTGGAACTCATCCTGGCTGATGGCACCAAAATCGAAGCGGCGGGCAACCCGGAATTTTCCACCCGCTTTGCCAGGGCCGTCGCAGTGAGCAATACCCTGCGTGACGAAATCCGCCAAATCGAAAAAATCCAAATTGGCCGCATCAACTCGGATATTAACGATCTCAAAGTCAAAGGTGGAGGAACTCCCGACTCCCTGAAGCAGATCGCCACGCTTGAGGCCCGATACGAAGAACTGGCTGCCAAGGCCCGGGCTCTTCGCCAGGAACAACAGTCGGCCACCATCACCTACCGCGCCCCGAATGGCACCACCAAGACCCAGCCCGTGTCGGAAGTCGTGGGATTTTATCAGCCCAACAACCTCGGCCTGCTGCAAAAGACGGGGATCTTCGTTCACAACATCTGGAGCTTTCTCAGCGGAGAACCCCGCGAAGCCAACACGGAGGGCGGCATTTTTCCGGCGATCTTCGGAACGTTTGTGATGACCTTGCTGATGAGCATCGCCGTTGTTCCGTTTGGGGTGCTGGCCGCGATCTACATGCGCGAATATGCCAAGCAGGGGCTGCTGGTCAGATCGGTCCGCATCGCCGTCAATAACCTGGCGGGCGTTCCCTCCATCGTTTTCGGGGTCTTTGGACTTGGGTTTTTTGTGTATTTTGTGGGAGGAGGAGTGGACCGGTGGTTGTTTTCCGACTACCTGCCGACTCCCACGTTCGGAACCGGTGGTATCCTTTGGGCAGCCCTCACGCTGGCTCTCATGACGGTTCCTGTCGTGATTGTGGCCACCGAGGAAGCCATTGCCGCCGTGCCTCGCGGCATGAAAGAGGGATCTTTGGCCTGCGGAGCCTCGAAGTGGCAAACGATCCAGCGCATTGTGCTTCCCGCCTCGGTTCCCGGCATTCTCACAGGTCTGATTCTCGCGATGGCCCGTGGTGCGGGGGAAGTGGCGCCTCTGATGCTGGTCGGTGTTGTCAAACTGGCCCCCAGCCTTCCCATTGACGGGGAATTCCCCTACGTCCATCTGGAACGGAAGTTCATGCACCTCGGGTTTCATATCTACGATTTGGGATTCCAATCCCCTGACTCCGAAGGGGCCAAGCCCATGGTTTTTGCCACGACCCTGCTCCTCATCGTTCTTGTCGTCCTCCTCAACATCACGGCAATCTTCATCCGGGAACGCCTTCGCAAAAAATTTGCAACCGGAGCTTTCTAAACCAGAGTTCTTTCTGATATCCATGAACCACGAATCCGCGATGAGCGAAACGAGTCCCAACAGCCTATCTCAAAACTCTTCGTCGGCACATCCATCTGCCGCGACGGAGGACGTTCTCCGCAACGATTATATCAAGATTCGTAATTTCAACTTCTGGTATGGATCGAAGCAGGCGCTTTTTGACATTTCGATGGATATCCCCGAACGAGAGGTCACGGCGTTTATCGGCCCCTCGGGCTGCGGAAAATCCACGCTGCTCCGTAATCTGAACCGGATGAATGACCTCATCGACGGGGTGCGCCACGACGGGGATGTCATCGTGAATGGTCAAAGCATCTACGACCCCCACATTGAAGTCATTTCCCTGCGCAAGCGCATTGGCATGGTCTTTCAAAAGTCCAATCCGTTCCCCAAATCGATCTACGAAAATATTGTTTACCCTTTGCGCGTGGCGGGTCAGAACAAAAAGAGTGTTTTGGACGAAACCGTCGAGCGCAGCCTCAAAGGGGCCGCCTTGTGGGAGGAAGCCAAGGATCGCCTGCATGACAGCGCTCTGGGGCTCTCCGGTGGCCAGATGCAACGCCTCTGCATCGCCCGGGCTATCGCGAATCGTCCGGAGATCCTCTTAATGGATGAACCTTGCTCCGCGCTGGACCCCATCGCGACGGCCAAAGTGGAAGAATTGATCCATTCCCTCAAAAAGGATTTCACCATCGTGATTGTGACCCACAACATGCAGCAGGCCACCCGCTGCTCCCAGCGCACCGCTTTCTTCTACCTTGGAAAACTCATCGAGTTCGACGTGACCACCAAAGTCTTTGGCAACCCCTCACAAAAACAAACCGAAGATTATATCACCGGACGGTTTGGTTGAGGTTATCCTTTTTTATGAGCACCCCGCATATCCTCACCACCTTCGAAGAGTCGCTGCAAATCCTGCGCGATGATGCCCTCATGATGGGCAGCCTCACCGACCGCAATCTTGCCAACGCCCGCAAGGGACTCTTCGACCGGGATGAAGATTGGTGCAACACCGTGATTGCCGATGATGAGGAGATTGATTCCTTGGAGGTGCTTGTCGATCAGAACGGCATTGCCCTCATGCTGAGATTCAGCCCGATGGCCTCGGACCTTCGCACGGTGGTCTCCACCATGAAGTTGAGCATGAACCTTGAGCGTATTGCCGACCAAGCGGTGAATATCGCGAGGCGGGGGCGTCGGTTGTTGACCAAGCCGGCCCTTCCCGAGACCCAGGAACTTGCGCCAACCTTTGAAATGGCCGAGACGATGTTGAAAGATGCGGTCCGCGCCTACGCGGATGCCGACATGGAACTGGCCCGGTCCCTGAAGGATCGTGACCGCAAGTTGGATGCGCTGAATCGTGATTTCGCCGAACGAATCACCTTACGGATGAGCCGGGACGTGGGCAATATCCCCGGCTACATCGACTTGATCTTTATCTCGCGGTTCCTCGAGCGGATCGGCGACCAGGCCAAAAATATCGGTGAGGACACCATCTTTGCGGTCTCTGCCGAGGAAACACGGCACTCCAACCGTGGCCCCACGCCCATCGATCCCTGAGTCAGGCGTTCTTCACGCTTTGAGCCCGGCTTCTTTCAGAAGCTGACGCTCGGCCTCGACCCAATCCTGCGTCTCGTCCCCGAACCATCCCAAATTCTGACGGCGCTCGGCAATAAAATAGGCCCTCAGCGCAATCTCCTCATCCGTGGGACGCCTGGCCTTTTTGGTGGCAGGCTTTTTGGCTGGTGTTGACTTGAGAGCGGTCTTTTTTTTGGTGGCAGACTTGGCTGGGGCCGCCTTTTGGGTCTCGGCGACCACCGGCTCCGGGCTCGCCTTGCTCTTTTTGACTTTTTCCCCTGCTTTTCCTTCGGATTTTTTCTTGGACATATCGCGTTTTGGTTTTTCTAGTCTGCCATCATGCAGGAAATTCTTCCAAACGCATGAAAAAATTAGCTTCTAGGAATTTTCTCATGCGGTAGGATGTTTTTATGACAGCGTTTGTTATTCGTTGGTTGGTCACAACACTTGCCGTCTTTGTTGCGGCTCACGTGATCCCCGGTATCACTTACTCCGGTTGGGGTGTTTTGGTGGGAGCGTCCCTCCTGCTGGGAATCATCAATGCGTTTGTTCGTCCTGTGCTGCTTCTTCTCAGCTTTCCGTTCATTATTGTCACACTCGGCGTGTTCATCCTCGTCATCAATGCCCTCCTCCTTCTGCTGACGTCCTCCCTCATTCCCGGGTTCGTGATTCCCGGCTTCTGGAGCGCTTTTTTTGCGTCCATCGTCATCAGCATCGTGAGCTGGCCGCTGAGCTGCTTTTTTCGTTCCAGTGACGGTCACATGAGGGTTATCACTCATCACCCCAGCATTAAACAGGCCAATGCAAAGGTCCTGGATTAAGAAATGAGTCTTCGCGCACCGCACGGTGTTTTTGTTAAAATCTGCGGCCTGACAAGCCCCGAGGATGCCGGACTCGCCGTGGGATTGGGGGCGGATGCGATTGGGATCAATTTTTTTGCGGGTTCCAAACGTTATGTGCCCTTGGCCGAGGCAGAGCCGTGGCTGAAGACGTTGACGGGCAGGGTTCAGAAGGTCGCCGTGGTGGTGAACCCCGGCGAAGCGGAAGTGAAGGCTCTGCGGGAATCCCAAGTTTTTGACGCCATCCAGTTTCATGGGGACGAATCACCGGCGTTTTGTCAGGACTGTGGATTTGACCTTTGGATCAAGGCCGTCCGCGTGCGGGACCGCTCATCGTTGGAAACCGCCTTGACCTACTCATCACCCTACCTCCTGTTGGACGCTTGGTCGGAAACAGGGTGGGGGGGCACAGGCGTTCGGCTCGATTGGGGGATGGTCCGGTCGTTTGTTGACGACCATCCCGAAAAGAAGGTCATTCTGGCCGGGGGGCTGACCCCCAACAATCTCGCGGACGCCTTGCGGATCGTTGCGCCTTTTGGCGTGGATGTGGCCAGCGGGGTGGAGGTGGAGCCTCGACGGAAAGAGGAATACCTCCTGCGCGAGTTCTTGAAAACGGCCCGATCAGAGAGTCACACCGGGGGAAATTAATCCCCTTCCGCCTCAAAGAAAGTCCGCCCAACGCGAGAAGACCGTGGTGGCTGTTTCCCGCAGGTCCGGGAGATGGGACAGTCCCTCATTCCGAAGCTGATCAGGATCAACGCCCAACTCCAGCAATTCCTCTCGCGAGTCAGTCACCATTTCCTCAAGGATTTCGGGAGTCATCTCCAGATGGAATTGAAGCCCATACAGGGAATGACCATACCGAAAAAGCTGGTTCGGCGTCATGGCACTATGACCCAACCGCATCCCCCCCGGCGGAATCTCAAACACGTCCCCATGCCAATGCGTCGTCACAAAGGTCTTTGGCATGTCACACCAGATGGGGTCAAAGTCGGAAATGGGGTCCAACGTCACCGGAAAAAAACCGATTTCCCGGTGAGGTCCTTTGTGGACCTCGGCCCCAAAACTGGCCGCCATCAATTGCCCCCCCAGACACAGGCCAAGCACAGGTTTTCCCTGGGACGCTGTGGATTTGATCAATCCGATCTCGGCCCCCAGATAGGGATATTTGTCCACTTCATAAACCCCTTGGGCTCCCCCGCCCACCGCCAACCCGGAGTGATTCCCCAAGTGGTCGGGGATCGTTTGCCCCAAATCCGGCCTGAGAATGTCCATGCCAATGCCCCGCTCCGCAAGAACTTCGCCCAACAATCCCGGCTTGTCCGTTTCGCCATGCTGAATAAACAAAACCCGCCTGCCATTCATAAAGTTCGCCACCAAACACTCATGAGTCCGAGGTCGAAAGCAAGATGCGGGCCAATCTTCAAAATGTCGCCGGTGCCCGGTTGGTTGGTGGGGACGCTCATGGGACGGCGGTCCCTCGCCGCCCGTGGCATGAAAAAAGAAGCCGGCGATCAAGGGACGGACGCGCCCTACCCGGGGAAAACACCCCCCGAACCAACGGATTTCCGCAGGGTGGCCGACAATCTGGTTTGCATCTGATCCCCGGAGAGGAGGATACTCGTATCCCTATGAGTGTTGTTGAGGTCGGAATCACGGAGAGGCCCTACAAAGTCCATGTGGCGTCCGGCCTGTTGGCCACCTGCGGTGACTTGGTTCGGCAGGCAATGGGCACCGCCTCAAAGTGTGTGATGATCTCTGACAGCAACGTCGCCGCACTTCATGGAAATGGGCTCAAGACCGCTTTGGAAGCCGCGGGGTTCGAGGTTGTTGGCTTTGTGGTCCCGGCGGGCGAATCTTCGAAATCCATGACCCGGGTTTCGGAGGCCTGCGATATGATGATTGCGGCCGGTCTGGATCGTTCCTCGTTTGTGGTGGCTTTGGGGGGAGGGGTCGTGGGCGATCTGGCGGGCTTTGTGGCCTCGGTTTTTTACCGGGGAATTCCCTACGTGCAGGTCCCCACCACCGTGCTGGCTCAGGTGGACAGCTCAGTGGGCGGCAAAACAGGCGTGAATGCACCCGGCGGAAAAAATCTGATCGGTGCTTTTCATCACCCCGCGCTCGTTCTTGCGGATGTCGAGACGCTGCAGACGCTTCCAGAACGCGAATTCAACGAGGGCATGGCCGAGGTGATCAAACACGGCATCATCCGCGATGCGGCGCTGGTCCGGGATGCCGTCAACCTTGCCCGCTCTCACCGCGAGGAACTCATCATACGCAACGTAAAAATCAAAGCGGGGATTGTCTGCAAAGATCCCTTCGAAAAATCCGACCTCCGCGCCCTCCTCAACTTTGGACACACGGTGGGTCATGCCATCGAGCAGGTGGCGGGTTATGGGCGCTTCCTCCATGGCGAAGCGATCAGCATGGGCATCGCCGCCGCCCTGCACCTCTCTTCACGCCTTGCCGGACTGCCCGCCTCCGACGTTCATGTCGTTCGTGGGTCTCTTGCCTCACTCGGACTGCCACTCACGATCCCAGCCGATCTTGAAGCGGACCGCCTGTTGGTCGCCATGTCCCATGATAAAAAATTCCATCAGGGCCGTATCCGCTTCGTCCTCACCAAGGCCTTGGGGTCCGCTTTCGTAAGTGACGCGGTTCAGGAATCAGACCTCCGTGAGGCCATCTCGGCGTGCCGTTGAATCCGGCAAGCCATAAAGAAAAAAAGAAGACGAAGGTTAGGTGATGGTTTGTCTCAAAATACCGTCTGACAAAATCCTGGCCCTCAATCCTCCACGTCCCTTCATCCACGATTTCGCAAGGGGGTGAATCACCTCATTCATCCAGTCACAGGGACGGCATTCTTCGGTCCCAAAAAATTCGACTCCCTGAATGACAAAGGTTTCTCCAATCAGCGCATTCAAATCGCGGCCCACGGTGATGACGTTTCTCCGCGTGGCTGACGCGACCCGCTGTGCGGTTGAAACCTGCAACTCCTCCCACATTTTCAGAAGGTTCTCCCACGCAAAAAAGGTGATTTGGCCTTTGTAGTCGGGTTTGTGATCAAAAAACCGGTCTCCCCGAATCCCACGACCGGCCACACAATCCATCCCGGGGACCTCCAGCATCGGTGTTTCACCAGCGGGCTCTCCATGGTGGCCAAAGAAGTTGTGGTCCGGAGAAATGAAGAGGTGGCGGATCATGGGTCAGCGAGTTGTCAGTGTGCAATTTCCCAGACTCCGATGACAAGCCGGGAGATCGTGGAGGGCGTGAATAAAAGTGTGTGAGGTAATAAGAGCATGCCGGCGGGAACGCCAGCGCTTCCGGCGCCAGTGACCGCACCCGCTTTTAATCACACCCGATCGTGGAAACGGTTCTCACCAAAAATTGACGAAATTCGAAAACACTGCTTCTCTTTTTTGTGCCCCGCAATATTTCCTCTTTCAAAATTTGTGTCATCGCGGGTTTGTGGGGCGGGCTGTGGTGGGCTGCAATGTCAACTCGCACACACGCCACAGAACCTTTGCTGGCCTATGTGGGAGCGGCCTCCAAACCACCAACTGAGGAGGTGGCAAAACTTTACGAAAGAAAAACCGGCATCAAAGTGGATTTGGTTTTTGGTGGGTCCGGATACGTGCTCTCTCAGATGAAGCTTGCAAGACGCGGAGATCTCTATTTTCCAGGGTCATCGGATTACATGGAAAAAGCCAAGCGCGATGGGGACGTTTTCCCTGACACCGAAAAGGTGATTGTGTATTTGGTGCCGGCAATCAATGTGCAGAAGGGAAATCCGCGCGGGATTCGCGCTTTGAAAGATCTCACCCGCCCCGGCCTGAAGGTTGCGATCGCAAACCCCGAAGGCGTGTGTGTGGGGGCGTATGCGGTCGAGATTTTGGAGAAAGAATTCACCGATGATGAAATGACGGCCTTCCGAAAGAACCTGATCAATTACACCGAATCCTGCGAAAAAACCGCCACGGCGATTTCTTTGAAAATGGCGGATGCCGTGATTGGGTGGAGTGTTTTCGAGCACTGGGATCCCCAGCGCATTGAGACCATTTCCCTGCACAAGGACGAAATTCCCCGCATGGGATACATCCCCATCGCGATTTCGACCTTCAGTAAAAATCGTGCAGCGGCCCAATCCTTCATTGATTTTCTGACAGGTCCCGAGGGGCAGGCCGTGTATGCCAGGCACCAATATTTTGCGACTGCGGCTGAGGCGTCGGCATACATCGGCGAAGAAAAGCCCGTGGGCGGGGAATACGCGGTTCCTGCAGACTGGATCAAAAAATGAGCACCCCCCCTGTATGGGCATGAGCTTGAGAAGCACATCCATCACGGCGGCCCTTGCCGTATTGCTGCTTTACGGAGGACTGATCCTTTCGTTGGGGTGGTTTTTTGACGGGGCCGCTCTGACCACGTCGCTTTGGTCGGAGCGGACGATCTTCTCGATCCGGTTGTCCCTCATGTCGGCCACTCTGGCGGCGCTGCTGGCCATGGTTGTCGCCGTGCCGGCAGCCTATGCCCTCTCGCGCTTTCGATTTCCCGGACGGGGGTTGGTGGACACGCTGCTGGAATTTCCCATCATTGTGTCTCCGGCCGCTCTGGGAGCGATGCTTCTCATCTTTTTCAACAACCCCTTGGGCGGGTGGATTCAGGAACATGCCATTCAATTCGTTTTTGCATTTGCGGGGATTGTGCTCGCACAATGGGTGACGATCCTCGGCGTCGCAACGCGTCTTTTAAAAACGGCCTTCGACGATGTGCCGAAGGATGTGGAAATCCTTGCGAGAACGTTGGGGGCGTCTCCCCGTCATGCTTTTTTTACGGTGACATTGCCGCTTGCCAGGCGTGGCCTCCTGGCGGCCTTTATTCTGGCCTGGGCCAAGGCCTTCGGAGAATTCGGAGCCACGATCATGGTGGCAGGAACGATGGCCATGCGCACCGAGACATTGCCCATTGCGATCTTTCTGCGTCTGGCCTCCGCGGACATCGAAGGGACAGTCGCCCTCATTCTTGTGCTGGTGGTGATCGGGCTCACGGCACTGGATGTCACACGCCGGTTGCTGGGAGGGGCGGCCCATGCTTGAAATCAACAACCTGCGGGTGGTCACCGGCAAATTTCAATTGCGGGACATCAACCTCTCCGTGGCGGAGGGGGAATGTCATGCCGTGATTGGTCCCTCCGGATCTGGCAAAAGCACGCTGCTCCATGCCGCATTGGGAATGCTGCCTGTTGATAACGGGGACATCAACGTGGGTGGCAAGGACATC
>JBBECL010000313.1:0-12956 GCA_040881805.1 Terrimicrobiaceae bacterium
GGAACTTTATGCCGCCCGGGTTATCAGCAAAGAAGAGGCCTTGGCCAATGCTCGGGATAAAGAGCGTTTTATGACCGTGGCGCGTGAGCCTGCTGCCAAAAAAGGGTTGTTTCGATGAGGAGGATGGTGGTTTTGCTGTGGGGTGGTTTCGGATTTTGGGTTCCTTGTATCCACGCCCTTGATCTTCGCTACCCTCCCACGCCTGCCCAGCGGGCAGAACTCATTGCCAAAGGCTGGCCGGAAGGACGGGAGATTTTGTCGCAAAGTTTGGAAGCGGGCTATTTGCCCGGCATGGCGGGTCGGCCGGGAAGTTCCGGCACGAGTGGCTATCGGCAATGGCTCAACCTTTGGAAGTGGTTTGACCTGCTCTCTCGCCGCGAGTCCGAAGAGGCGATGGCTCTCACACGCCGTCATTTGCTTCTCATTCCAGGCCAGGAAAAACCGGTCCTGCTTCCGGTGGGTCGTGTTCCCGGTGAGGAGATGCTTCCGATCACCAAAGAACGGGCGGCACAATTTTTGGCAGAGCCCCAAATCCGTGCCGAAATCCTGGGAATGCTTTTGCCTCCCGGAGTCCCCGATCCGAAAGAGACCCCGGTCGCGGACCGATTTGATCCGGCCCTTCTGGCGGCATGGGTTGAGGATCCGGTGTTCTCCGATTTGCTTTTCAGCACAATCACCCCTGAAGACTATGCCCCCGGGGTCTTGTGGAATTTGAAAGAAATCCAGGCGGCTCATCCCCGGGCCTTCAAGGAATATCCCGCGTTGGCCCTGGCCATTGCGGTTGTTTATGACTCCAAGATTCCCGGCCACTGGCCGCACCATCAAGTGGATCGTGCCTTGGTGCCCATCACGGAGATTTCGCCCGCCGCGTGGTTTCAGAGATGGGTGGGTGCCAATGAATCCAAAGACCTGATGGTGGATTTAAAGCTGATGAAGCCGGGGCACCTGAAGTTTGTCGTGGATGCCCCCGTCAGCGAGACCGAATACACATGGGCGATTAAAAACGCGAGGTTCCCGAGATCGGACTTCGGGCGGGCGTTTTCGGCGGTGAAATATCATCACAACCGAATTTCCAATCAGGAATTCGTGTGGAATGCCGGCGACTACACCTTGGCCAATATTTTGGACCGGGGCGGCATTTGCGTGGATCAAGCGTATTTTGCCATGGTGGCAGGCAAGGCCCGGGGAATCCCAACCCTTTATTTTACGGGTCAGGGAGCAGATGGCGGACACGCTTGGTTTGGATTCCTCAAATCCGGCGATCGGTGGGAGATGGATGCCGGGCGCTATGAAAACCAAAACTATGCCGTGGGTGAAGCGCTGGATCCCCAGAACTGGAAGCCCATCAGCGACCATGACCTCAAGTCCCTGGCGGAAGGCTTCCGGGAGAAGGCACCTTTTGCGGCCGCAAGGGATGACCTGCTCCTTGCCCGCCTGTTTGAAGAGCGGGGCAACCAGGCGTTGGCGGCCAAGGCCTACGAAAGTGCGGTGAGCGTTTGTCCACAATATCCCGAAGCGTGGGCGGAGCGTGGCGATTTCCTTGAGCGATCCCAAGTTGCCATCACCCTCCAAAAAACCTTTCACGAAAACGCCCTCCGGCAATTCCAAAATCAGCGCGACCTGAGGGTTCGCCATCAGCAGGCTCTGGCCCGGATCGCACGTCAGGAGGGGGATATGAGCGGGGCGGACGCCATCGAACGCCAAATTGTTTCCCAGAACCGCCGTTTGCGATCTGATTTGAGCGTGAATGCCGGGGCCAAGCGACTGATGACCCTGTTGGAGGAGTCGAAGGTGGATGAAGCATTCACCGAATACCGGCGCTTGTTGGGAAGTCTGAAACAAACGGGAGGTGGAAACTTTTTTTATGACATTGTGGTTCCTTTTGCCGAAGTGCTTGTGGAAGAAGGCCAGGCTCCACGGGCACTGGAGGCCATCTCCATGGCAAAAAAGGCCCTTCGCCCGGAAAGCGGAAGTATCCTAGATCAGGACATCGATGAACTCGAGGCGCGGATCAAGAAGGGTGGAAAGTCGGAATAACCCGAGCTTGCAGGCACGTGCCTGCGATGGAACATTGGTTCCCTATGTCAGATCCATCAAATCGGTCTTCCGAAAAGTCAAACCCGCAGAACACACCGACGTTCTGCTCAACTCGTTGAAGCACTTTGAACCGTGAACAGATGCTGGGGCTCTATGACCGGTTGACGGGGCTCATTGAAAAACTTCCCGGAGGAATCCAAAAGCCGGTCCTGAAGGAACTCGTGCCAATTCGGCAGATGTTTTTGGAATTGCGTCCGGCAAGGTTGATGTTGGTGGGAGCGGAAGGGAGAAGCGCGCATGAGCTTTTGTTGGGATTTACCAATGGCGATCCCGTGCAAGCTGCAGGCAGTGACAATGGTTGGCGCACTTATGAAATCGAAGACCGCGGTCATTTGCAGATCTTGGATGCGCGAACCGATGTGCCTCAAACATTTGTGGAGGCAGGTCTCGCGAGGTTTGCGCCGGACGCGATCATTTTTCTCCGGGAGGCGGTCCTTCCTCCGCAGGATAGCCTTTCTCTCGTGGTCGCGCGGGTGGCCTTGTGTGACCGTGCCATTCCTTTGTTTGGTTTGGCTTTGGGTGGCGGGGACCGCGCCCGGCTCTCGGCGGAAATTGCCATTGAGCGTGAGTTGGCCTCCCGGAAAACAGCCTCCTACGAAGAGAAGGATATGGACAACTTTGTGGAGGCGGTCTGTGCCGCTTTGCCCAATGCTGCCAAACTGGAATTCGCACGACTCACAGGTGCACGGAAGGCCCAGGCTCATATTGCGTCCTCTCTCCTCAAGTCCTTCACAGCCGTGTGTGGCGTCATCGCGTTACAACCAATCCCTTTGGCCGATCTCCCCATTTTGACCGCACTACAAACCCTGATGGTGGGGTTGATTATACAAACCACGGGAAGAAAAGCCGGTCCTCGCCTGGTGGGAGAATTCATTGCCGCACTCGGCATCAACATCGGTGCGGGAATGTTATTCCGCGAAGGAGCTCGAGCGATCGTGAAAGTTGTTCCCTTCTGGGGAAATGCCGTGAGTGGTTTTGTGGCTGGTGCCGGAACCTATGCCATCGGAAGGGCAGCCATTGCCTACTTCATCGAAGACACTCCTCTCACGGAGACCAGAAAAATCTTCAAGCGGCTGCTGCCCAACAAAAAAGTCATCAAAGAATCCATCGAGCTTCAGTCAAAAAACCCACCTCCCCTTCCGCCGGAATAAACGCTTCCGGTCTGGATGGGGTTACCGCCGCCGCCTGCCTGCCACAAGGCCGGCCACACCCAAACCGAGCAACACCGCCGTGGCAGGCTCGGGAACCACGCTGACGGGATCGTAAATCCCAACCTGCCAACTGGTCACGTATTGATTGTCATAGAAAACAGAATTGACGAGCGGGCCCGTACCAAGCCGGTCGGCGTAAGGGATCGAATAAGCCCCGTTGGTGGAGGCATCGTAGATTTCATTCCCCCATTGATTATAAAAATCATCATTGGATTGAACTTCGGAGAATGCCTGGAGGGGGTCCAATTTCCACCACTCATTGCTGGGCATGTCATTGAGGGGCGTTCCATCCACAACCATGGTGTTGGCGAGGAAGCCCATCAGAATTGCGCTGGTGATTTCCCCAATGGCCAGATTTTGAGTGATGTTGTAAGCTCCGGATGTATTGATGCCGTTGGCAGAATCGTTGATGTAGGTCTGCAGGCTGGTCCAGCCGGCCCCGAAGGTGACGTCATCCAAATATTGGCCAAAGGCTTGGCCGTAAACGATGGCATTAAAATTATCGACGTCCGTCATGTTGATGGTGATGGAGGCATCATCAAAGGTTGGCCCAGCCGATGTTGAACCGTCCGAGTTCTGTTTGATTTCCGTGGAGATATTGCCATTGAGCACCAAGGCCGTGGGATTTCCACTACCGTCTGTCGTGAAGCTGGTGGTCAAGTTCAGCGTGAAGTTGTAGTTCAGAGAGTTGTCCTGACTGTTGAAGGCATTGGCATTTTGTATGATGTTTGAGATGCCGCTCGCGTTGGCCGCTTCCATGTAGGGAATGAAGCTTTGGAAGGGGGGGATTTGAGCCGGGGGATAGGTCGAAGGGCCGACAAATCTCAGCGTGGCGCCGCCGCCATCAACAATCTTGCTGGACGGCGAGATGGCCTCCAAAGCTGCGTAAATCTCGCCCGTTGTTTTGTTGAATTGTGTTTGCTGCAATTGCGTGGTCCCGGCAAAGCTGGTGATGGAAAGCGGGGCTGTGAAGTAGTTGATATTTGTCAAATTGCCTTGGTCCCCATTCCCTCCCGTTCGGGTGATCTCAAAATTCTGAAACACATTCAAACCTCCTGCGGAGTTGCTAAAAAATCCGGGGGCTGCGGCCAAGCTCGTGAATTGATTTCCGTAGGTGAGATAAACAGCAACACTGCTGGCTGTCGTGATGCGGAAGGTCTGGTTGGTGACATCGCCCAAGCGGATCCCGTTGGAAAGGTCATTATAGAGAGTGTTGCTGCTTTGGACAAACGTGCCATACGTCAAGCCCGTCCCCCCGTTGTAAGTGATATCGATGGGGTTAAGCGTGGCACCGCCTCCATTCGAGAAATAAATATAAACGTCCTTTTCCGGGGATGTCCCATCAAAGGAACTGAAATTGTTAAAGATCAGATCCAAATAAGCGGGGGCTTGGCTGAAAGCAGATGCCGTCGAAAAGGTGAATGCTGTCGCAGTGATTAAAAATAGTCTTGAGCATTTCATGGGCAGAACAATTGGATGTTCCGAAGCTCACGTAACCCCGCTGAAAGTGTCAAGGAAATACGTGGTTTGACCCAGATGCGGCAGGGAGAATCGGGGCTTTTTTCTGCTACTTGGCGGCGTCTTCTTCCCGGAATTGGACATAGGCGCTGCGGGCAGCGACATAGGGATCGATAGCATCTTTTGTGGCCGCATCATAGATGTCCATTTGCACGGGCAGAGAGCGCAGAGTGTTCACGGAGGGGATGGCCATTGTCCAAGCGTATCCTCCAAAAAGAATCGTGACCCAGCTCACGGGGTTGAGTGCGTAATCGCCGGCAAGCCCAACGGTATCTCGCAGGCTGGATGGCCCGAGCACGGGGAGCACAAGATAGGCCCCGTGCGGGATGCCCCATTTGGCGAAGGTCTGTCCCGTGTTTCCCGCCGGGATATCCGCCAGGGCGGGGATACGATCCGAGGGACGACCCAGGCCCCCGATGCCCACGATGGAATTGACAACAAACTTTCCGGTCTCCAGACCGGCTCTTTCGAAATTGCCTTGCAGGGTGTCATTCACAAAACGAATGGGAAATTTCACATTTTCATAGGCATTGTGAATTCCGGTGCGGACCGGCTTGGGGACCACCGTTTGGTAACCCTTGGAGATGGGGCTGAACACATAGATGTAGATGCCATGGTTAAGCGTGAACGTGGCACGATTGAGGGGTTCCAAGGGATCGGGAATGAGCAGGACTTGGTATTCCTCCAAATCATCGACCTGACTTTTCATCGATTTGCCATCCGGGGTTTTGTCACCCACGGTGGCCGGGGCCACAGGTGCGGCTTCTTTTTTTGAAGCACAGCTTGAGAGCAACGAGGCTGTGACGATCCCTGCAAGAAGGAGCGCTGAGAAAGTTCGGATTTTCATTATTTTTGAGCAACAGCTTGGGTGAGAGAATCAACAACGGCTTTTGCGCCGCCTTTTTTGAATTCGCCATCGAATTGGGTGCGGTAATTGGCCACAAGGCTGACGCCCTCGATCACCACATCGGTGATTTTCCATCCTTCGGATTCTTCCATCCGGTAGGTGACACCATATTTGCTGCCTTGGTAGAGAATGGTGGTTGGAATCTCGACGCGCCCGGGGGCCGGGGTCGCCGCCTTGTTGAAAAGGATTTGGGGATCCTGACCCGGCGTGAACTTGCTGCTGTAAGTGCGGATGATGAGCGTGGTAAAAAGCTTCTTGGCATCCCTTTTCTGACTTGACGAGAACTCCCGCCATCCGGGGCCAACAGCCCTCCGGGTCATGGCCTCGAAGCTGAGGTATTGCTCCAAAATTGGCTGAAGCTTTCCGGCCAAACCTCCGGGATTGGTGGAGGCCTTGGCAGCAGTCAAGACCTCGCTCACAGCGGTTTTTAGACGCTGTTCGGGCACAGACGTCGATGCCCTGGAAACACCCTGCACGAGGAGGCCGGCCACAAGGACTTGAAGAAGACGATTCACGGCTCGGGCTGGGGATCCTGGTCTTTTTCGACACTTCCGAAAGCCATTTTTCCGATCAAGGATTCCAGATCCACAGACGATTCGGTCATCGTGATTCTTGCGCCGGGCTCCAGATAGGATTCGTCGGCCCCCGGCAGAAGCGCCACAAATTTGTCACCAATCAAACCGGAGGTTTTGATCGAGGCCATCGAGTCGGCGGGGATCTTGAGCGTGGATTGGATTTGCAGGGTGGCGATGGCGCTATAATCAACCGGATCCATCTGCACCTTTTCCACACGCCCCACCGTGACACCCGCCACGAGGACGCTGCTACCGGCGTTCAACCCGCCCGCGTTGGCAAACCGGGCTTCGACCAAATAGGTTTCCCCGCCAAGCAAAGACCCCGAGCCGAGCTTGACCGTGAGATAAGCGACGGCGACAACTCCAAGAACCACAAAGATTCCCACTAGCAGTTCCAGTCGGTGGGATGTCATACCTGATTGCCACCTCCAAAGTCTTGGCTGCGAATCGCGGCGAGGGAGGCGCCAAGGGCCGTGGCACTGTCGCGAAAGGCGCTCACCACCGGATGGCTGGAGCAGGAAAATTCTTCGGATGTTCCCTCGAAACAGATGCGTCCCTGATCAAGCAGTGCCACCCGGTCGCTGGCCACAAGGGCCTCGACGACGTCATGAGTCACAATGAGTGCCGTGAACCCGAACTGACGTTGATACTTGGCAATCATGGTAAACACCGCGTTTCTGCGCAAGGGATCAAGGCCCGCTGTGGGTTCATCGAAAAACACCAACTCCGGGCGGGTGACGATGGCACGGGCCAACGCCAATCGTTTTTGCATCCCTCCGGAAAGTTGGCTGGGGTAGTGGTTGGCGTGCTCATGAATTTCCAGTTGGGTCAAAGCCTCGAAGCAGCGCTCGCGAATTTCATGGTTTTTGAGGTTGGTCGTTTGTTCCAGCGGAAGAGCAACATTCTCCAATGCCGTCAATGAATCGAAGAGGGCGTTACTTTGAAAGAGAAAACTGCTTCGCCTGCGAAAATCCGCCTGGGCCTTCGGCGTGCTCGGGCCGAGAACCCGTCCGTCGAAGCGGATTTCCCCCGCATCCGGCCTGACCACATTGGCCAGGCATTTGAGCAGGACGGACTTGCCGGCTCCGCTCGGCCCCAGCACCGTGAAGACGCTGCCCCGTGGAATTCCAAAGCTGACGCCCGCGAGAACCACATGCTGGCCAAAGCTCCGGCGCAGGCCTGCGACCTCGAGCAAACCTTGAGAAGTGGCGGGGTTCATCAGACCAAAAACGAGGTGATCGCGTAATCCGCGGCCAGCACGACAATGCTGGAGTGAACCACGGCCCTCGTGGTGGAGGCACTCACGGCACGGGCACCGGTGGCCGTGCGGCAACGGTGGGCGTTAAAACCGTGGTAAGCGCAAATGCTGATTGTCAGCAACCCGAAGGTGGCGGCCTTCGTGAAACATTCGCGGATGTCCTCCGAAGCCACGGCCCGTTCGACAGAGGACCAATAAACACCGGGCTCGACCCCAAGCATCAAAGACCCGGACAAGCTGCCACCCCAGAGCCCGATGGCCACAAACAGGGCGGTCTGCATGGGAAACACGACAAGAGAGGCAATCAGGCGGGGTGCGATCAGGTAGGCATGACTGCTCACCCCCATGGTCTCCAGAGCCACGATCTGTTCGGAGTTTCGCTGGATTCCCAATTCGGCGGCCAGAGCCGATCCCGCCTGGCCGACAAGCATCAGAGCGGCAAGCACGGGTCCCATTTCCCGGACAAGGCTGAGAGAGACCAAAGCCCCCAGGAGGCCTTCCGATCCAAAGCGGTTGAGCACATAATACCCTTGCAGCCCCAAGACCAGTCCGGTGAACATCCCCACAATCAAAATCACGGGCAGGCAAAGCGTCCCTTGCTCATAAAACGCCCGCAACATGCGATGAAAGAAGCGTTTGGAGCCCCATGCCGCAAAAAAAGAGGTGCCGGTAAACAATGCAAAATCACCCAACCCACTCGTCAGGGACAACGTCCGTCGGCCGATCCAATGCAACATGATTGGGATTCATGCCAGAAACATTTCCTGGCTGCAATGCCGGGGTTCACTGGAAATTCTTCACTGGGAAAGGTTTTTCCATTTTGGGGCCTTGGCATTTTGTGCTTCGATAGGGAATGAACTCCACCCAAGTGCCCCCTCCCCCGGCTTCTCCCGATCTTGAAATCAAAGATGCCCAACTGATTTTTACCCGCGTTTGGAAACGGTTGGAGGAGGAGGTGGACCGCGGGAACCTTCATTTTCCCAAAGAGCTCATCCTGCTTGGCGGAGCCCCGGGAGCGGGCAAAGGGACCAACACCGAATTTATCAGGAAGGTGCGGGGCATCTCGTCCGAACCCATTGTGATCAGCCAATTGCTGGACTCTGCGGAGGCCCAAAAAATCAAAGCCGCCGGAGGAATGGTGGGGGACGAGGAGGTGTTGCGACTTTTGCTGCAGGGACTTCTGAAGCCCGAATATGGAGACAGCACCATCCTCGACGGGTTCCCTCGAACCAAAGTGCAGGTCGAGTGTCTCAAGATGTTGTATGATCAAATGATCGCCTTGAGGCGTGAATTTTTTCACACCCCGGAAGCCCACCACTTCAAACAGCCGACCTTTCATATCATTCTGCTGTTTGTTGACGAAAACGAGAGCATCGCCCGTCAAATCAAACGCGGCAAGGAGGCGCTGGCCCACAACACCGAAGTCCGCCAATCGGGAGTGGGTGAACTCCTGGAAGAACGCGCAACCGACTTCGATCCCGCGCTCGCGCGCAATCGCTACCGAACGTTCAAGGAAAAAACCTACGAGGCCCTCGTCTCCCTCAGAAAGCTGTTTCACTATCACTTCATCAACGCCCAGGCCCCCATCGAAGTCGTTCAGGAAAACATCCTTCGCGAGTTGGAATATCAGAGTTCCCTCGAGTTGGATCCCCGCACCTACGACACCCTCCGCCACATCCCGTTGGCTGTGGAAATCGTGCGAAATGCCCGTCAGGAACTCGTGAACCGCCTGGATGGATACCAAGTCCAAAACCCGGAGTTGTTCCAAACGGTTGTTCATTTCATTCAGACCAAAATGATGCCCATCATTTACAGATATGCCGTCAGCGGGCGGGCGATGATCAACACCGAGGACTCGCTCTTTGACGACCCCGTGGCCCTCACGATTTTGATCGATGTGTTTTCGGAAAGAGGATTTTGCGTCAGCGTCGATATTCAGCGCCAACACATCCCTGCCCGGGTGAATCTCCAGACCGGCGAAATCGAAATCAGCATCCGAAAGGTCTTCCGGGTGATGATCCTTTTTGCCGGCTCAAAAATCCGAAGAGGGTAGCTTCAAGATCTCCCGTTCATCGGCGGCGAAGATTTGGGAGCAATTGACGGATGACTGCCGCTTATGGTGGATCCGTAAGTTTTCTTTTTAAGAGATCCCTGTCCGGTCTCCCTCTTTGCCCGCCCCGGCGAATCGACGCATGACGGCCTTCTCGGCTTCAATGACCAAAAAGACGGCCAGGCCAATACCCAAGGCCATTAGCCAGTGGTGGAATTCCAGAGCGGTCGAGCCAAACAGCCGGTGCATGAATGGCGCGTAAACGAACACGAGTTGCAACACCGCCAGGACGCCGACCGCAATCCACACCGCACGATTGGTGAACAGGCGCGCGAATGACAAACTCGATTCACGCAGAAAGCGGCTGTTGAAAAGATAAAACACCTGTGCGCACACAAGCGTGTTCACCGCAAGGGTCCGAGCGAGTTCCACCGGCATGCCCATGCGAATTGCGATGAGGAACACGGCAATCGTCGCGCCGCCGATCAGCACGGAAACGAAAGCGATGCGCCAGAGAAATGCGCGACCGAGAATGGATGCGCGGGGATCCCGGGGTGGACGACTCATGACGTCGGATTCTGCTGGTTCGAAGGCCAGCGCCATCGCCAGTGTGACCGCGGTTACCATGTTGACCCATAGGATTTGCACGGGTGTCAAAGGCAGCACCAACCCGAGCACGACAGCGACCAAAATGACCAGCGCCTCCGCGCCATTGGTCGGCAGAACGAACAAGATTGATTTGCGCAAATTGTCGTAGATGGTGCGGCCTTCTTCTATGGCCCGCTCGATGGAGGCGAAATTGTCGTCGGCCAGCACGATGTCGGCCGCTTCCTTGGTTGCCTCCGTGCCTTTGATACCCATGGCCACGCCCACATCGGCGCGTTTGAGCGCGGGGGCGTCGTTCACTCCATCTCCGGTCATGGCCACGACGTCGCCGTTAATTTGGAGTGCTTTCACCAAGCGCAATTTGTGCTCGGGACTCGTGCGGGCAAAAATATCATGGTCCCGCACAAGTTGGCGCAAGTCCTCGTCGGAGGCCGCCTCAAGTTCGGTGCCAGTGATCGCGCGTTTGCCATTGCCGATGCCCATTTCGCGGCCGATGGACATGGCTGTGCCCGCGTGGTCACCGGTGATCATTTTCACACGAATGCCGGCTTGGTGACAGGCTTTGATGGCTTTGATGGCCTCGGGACGTGGCGGATCAATGATGCCAACCAAACCAAGGAACACCATGTCGGATTCCAAATCGTCCAACCCGAGATCGCTTTTATCAGCCTTCGCATCACGCACAGCGGCGGCAAGCAATCTCAATCCCTGGCTGCTGAATTCCGCAATCTGCTTTTCCCAAAATGCATGATCGAGCGGCCCGGGCCCATGGTCGCCGCAGAACTGCATGGTGCAACGATCCAACAGCCGATCGGGAGCCCCTTTGAAGAGAATCCGCACGCTGCCGTCTGGCACGCGATGGAGTGTGGCCATAAATTTGTTGTTGGACTCGAATGGCACGACGGCAATGCGTTTGTAATCGTTCTCCGAAAAAGCCGCTTTGCGGGCGAGGGCGAGCAAAGCGCCCTCGGTCGGCTCACCCGTGACTTTCCAATGGCCATCTTTCCCGGCGATGTTCGAATCGTTGCACAGCGCCATGACCTCGATCAAAGCGTGCAAATCAGCCTGCTCATCGATTTCCGCCACCACGTTCCCGAGGGTGATTTCGCCGTCCGGACGATACCCCGTGCCCGACACCTCATAGCGTCCTGCGCTGGTAACGACGTGGCGGGCGGTCATTTCATTGCGCGTGAGGGTGCCTGTCTTGTCGGAGCAGACGACCGTCACCGAGCCGAGCGTTTCCACAGCATTGAGTTTGCGGGTGATAGCCTGCCGCCGGGCCATGCGTGTCACCCCCAGCGCCAGAGTGATGGTAAGAATGGCCGGCAGTCCCTCGGGAATCGCCGCAACGGCAAATCCAATGGATGCGAGGAGCAACTCGCCGGTGGTATAATCATGCAACAGCCAACCGACGAGCCACATCAACACCGCCAGGCCCACGATGACGATGGACAGAACTTTGCCGAAACTGTTCATCTGCCGGGTGAGCGGCGTGGCCAGCGTCTGCACTTCCGAAATCATCCGGTTGATGCGACCAAGTTCGGTGGCTGCACCGGTGGCAGTCACGACCCCGGTGCCGCGACCCGCCGCGACCAAGGTGCCCGAATAGGCCATGCCGTGGCGATCGCCGATGCCAGAGTCGGCGGGAGTCGGTTCGCGACTCTTCCCGGCGGGGACGGATTCCCCGGTGAGAGCGGATTCCTCAATCCGCAGATTCACAGCTTCCAAGAGTCTTACATCGGCGGGCACACGATCACCGGAGCGCAGACGCACGATGTCACCCGGCACAAGCTCATCGGCCTCAATATTGGTCCAATTGCCATCGCGGCGCACCTCTGCGTGGACGGAAAGCATCTTGCGAATGCCTGCCAAAGCTTGCTCCGCCTTGCCTTCCTGGAGAAAACCGATGATCGCATTGATGATCACGACCCCCAAAATCACCCCGGTGTCCACCCAGTGCCCCATCGCAGCAGTCAGACAGGCCGCTGCGATAAGGATATAGATCAACAGATCATGGAAATGTTTGAAGAAGCGCCTGAGCAGCCCTTCCCTGGGCGCTTCGGGCAGACGGTTGAGGCCAATGGTCTCGAGGCGCTTGCTGGCCTCGTTCGCGCTTAGCCCCGTGTCTGTGCCGGCCAAGACCTCCAGCACCTTGCTCCCCGAAAGCGCGTGGGCCCGCTCGATGGTGTAAGATATTTCCGTAGCTGTTTTCATGGTTCCAATAACGGGATTTGTGTTACCACTTTTCGGAAATTCGCAACCGCGATGCAATATGTTTAGGTTTTCTTTTCCGCAGTGGGCGCAGCTCCGATTTGCTCCGCGACCGCCTCTTCTTCCGCCAAGGTGGTGGGGTTGCCTGACACGGCATGATGAGAGACCGCGACGCTGTGTTCTTTTATGTGGTGCACACGGTCCAGAATCTTGCCCACCCCACCCCGGGCGGAATCATATCCGTCGTGAAGTCGCTGTGTGGCGGGCGCGAGCGTTGTGGTGACGGCTTCGCGCAGGGACTCTAATGGATCATTGGCAAAGCGTTCACCGAAGGTCGATGTTTTCCGGGCGCGCAGGATGATGCAGCCGATGGCAAGACCAAAGGCCACGGCTCCCAGCATGTCCGTCACCGGATTCCGACGCACAAACTGCTTGGAAGTCTCCAGGCAAACAGCCGACCGGGTCAGGCCTTTTTTCTTGTCATTCTTCGAATTGGCGAAGGAAGAAAAAGCAAGAAAAAAGG
>JBBECL010000314.1:0-2040 GCA_040881805.1 Terrimicrobiaceae bacterium
TGTTGCGCGTAGTAATCGGTGAAGCCGACGCCTTCTCGCGCGATCCGGTCGATGTTTGGCGTTTGGTAGCCCATCATGCCACGGTTGTTGTGGCTGATGTTCCAGATGCCGATGTCATCCCCCCAAATCACAAGGACGTTCGGTTTCTTCGTGTCCGCAGCCTTTGCGGAGGGAAGCGTTCCGAAAAGCACGGCCCCCGCTGTGAGGGCAATGAGAATGTGTGTTGGGAGTTTGGATGTCATGGGCACTTGGTGAGTTGGGAATGGGATAGAGTTGATCGGGAAGCGGTATACACGACGATCTGTTTGCGCGTGTAGAAATCGCGGGGGAAATAACTGAACACATTGGTGCCTGTCCGCCATTGGCAGTGGGGGCAAATTTTTTGCCCTTGGGGGCAACCTCAGCCGGGCCTATCCATCCTTTGGGCCAAGGGTGCCCGACATCTGCACCAACTCTGCCAGGGAGGTCGCTCCCATTTTTGCCATGATCTGGGCGCGATGAGATTTGACCGTGCGCTCCGAACACTGCAGAGCGGCGGCTATTTGTTTGTTCGGATCCCCCTCCACCACCAGGCGAAAGACTTCGCGTTCCGTGCGCGTCAGAAGGGTGGCACGTTCTTCCAAATCCCGCCGCCGGGCGGATGCCAGGTAACGGGCTTCCTCAAAATTGAAAGCCGCCCGCACCGACTGCAGGAGCATCTTGCGCTCCACCGGTTTGGTGAGAAAATCAAATGCACCATCTTTCATGGCCTGCACCCCCATGGGAATATCGCCATGACCGGTGAGAAAAATGACCGGCACTTTTTCGCCCTGACGAATCAGCGCCCGTTGCAATTCCAGACCACTCGGCCCGCCGGGCATCCGCACATCCAGCACGAGACATCCGCGAAGCGGAGTTTCCCGGGCCAACAGAAAATCGGCCACCGTGCCATACGTGCACACGGCATAGCCGCCGGCGCGCAGCACCCGTGCGAGGGCCGTGCGAAGCGATTCATCGTCGTCAATCAAGTAGACGATCTGGGATTGCGTGGTTGCCGGGTTCATCGGTTGGAGGGTGGTTCAAAGGGCAGGATACAATAAAAGGTGGCTCCCGTGGCAGGATTGTTTTCCGCCATGAGATACCCGCCATGCGCCTCGGCGATCGACTGGGCCAGGGCGAGCCCGAGCCCCATCCCTTCTTCCTTGCTGGTATAAAACGACTCAAACACCCGGCTGAGTTTTTCGGAGGGAATGCCGTGCCCGCGATCTTCCACGGAAACCATGATCTCGCTGCCATTTTTCAGCGAGGACCTGACGACGAGTTGGCGGGAGGCCAGCGGCGTTTGTTGCATGGCATCCATGCCATTGACGATCAGGTTGATCAACAGTTGTTGAATCTGCATGGCATCGGCCTCGATCCGCGGGAGCTGCGGCGCGGGTTCCAAAAGCAGGGTCACCCCCCGGCGGTTGGCATCGTGTTTGAGCAGGACCAGCGTTTCGCTCAGCAGTTCATTCACATCCAGTGCTTCCCGGTGGATGCTGCGGGCTCCCACCAACGCGCGCACCTTCTCGATCACCGCGCTGGCCCGAAGATCGTCCCGGCGAATATCGGCCAGGATCAAGCGGAGTTCGTCGAGTGGGGGATGCGGCTGCTCCAAGAGCATCTCGGCCGCATCGGTGTTGCTCAAAATGGCCCCGAGCGGCTGATTGAGTTCATGGGCGATGGATGCGGTCATTTCCCCCAACAGCGCAAGCCGGGACGCCTGGCTGAGTTGTTGCCGGGTCTCCTCCGCCTGCCGGAGTTCGGTCACATTTTTGGCGACCACGATCAAACAAGGCTCTTCATTCAATGTGAGTTCCGCGCTCGAAAGACTCAGCAGCAGTGTGCGACCATCGGGCAAACAAAGGGCCTGGTCGTAGTCTTGCAACGGTTTTCGGGAATCGAGGAAAAGCCGGAAGCGTGCCTCCATCTCCCCCTCTTCCCCCGCGATCACCATGCCGGTTTCCAATGGCGTTTTTCCAATCGCCTGCTCCCGGGAGATGCCCGCGGTCGTTTCCAAAA
>JBBECL010000315.1:0-2035 GCA_040881805.1 Terrimicrobiaceae bacterium
CAGGCTCGCTGAGCGTGCCCACTTCTTGGCCCGGGCACGAGGCTTCAAGCCTCGTATCAAGTGTATCAAAAAGTTGCGGCTTTGCCGCAGGGGCACCCATCGCGCTCGGAGATCGCGATCCACCGGAATCGGCTCAGAGCGCCCGCCTAGCAAAAAGATATTTCTTTCAATACCGTTGTTTTATAATAAAATTCTTTCTTGGATAAGGAATTTCTATGACCAAGATTGGCTATACGTGGTTGATTGAACGGTATGCCATCAAGGCACGCCCCCTTTCTCACAGCTCGTTTGTCGGTCCAAAAATGCTTCGCCGCGAACGCGCCGACGGAACCGTTGAAGAACATTATATCCGATCTTATGAGCCAGGCAGCAGGGCTTTGGAGCATCTGGTGTTTGCCCTGAAATATGACGTCCTCGACCTCGATATTTTCAGCAAGGTCTTTGGGCACATTCTGCCACAAGAAATCGCTGACTTTGTGGCGGAGACCCCCTCCGGAAGATTCGCCCGGCAAATCGGCTTTTGGTATGAAGAATTGACTGGCTCGGAAGTCCCTTTGAACGTTCGCGTGATGGGAAACTATGAATCTCTTTTGGATCCAGAACTGTACGTCACAGCTCCGAAGGCCATCAAAAATGTCCGCTGGCGTATCAACAACAATGCCGTTGGCTCCCGCAGATTTTTGCCTCTCATCCGACGCACTCCCGCGATTCGCATGGCTGAACAAGCCGACTGGCAGGCCATGATCGCCGAAACCTTGGGGGCATTTCCTCAAGATGTCCTTTACCGGGCTCTATCCTTTCTTTATTTCAAGGAAACCAAATCGTCATTTGCTATCGAGCACCAGGAGCCGGGGGCGTCCCGCGTGGAGAAATTTGTTGCGGTATTACACCAGGCCGGGCTCGAACAAAATCCCCTCAACGAGGAAGTTCTGACGCTCCTGCAAAATGCCATTGTGGATGAACGCTACTGTGAAAAAGGCTTTCGTAACCACCAAAACTATGTGGGCCAAACCACCGCCTATTTTCAAGAAATCATTCACACCGTGGGAGTTCCTCCTGCTTCGCTTCGCGATCTCATGGAGGGGCTCGCGGCCTATTTTCACGCAAGCGAGGGTGTGTCGCCGATCCTCCGGGCCACCGCCATCTCCTTCCCGTTCGTTTTCATTCATCCTTTTGAGGATGGCAACGGACGCCTCCATCGTTATCTCATTCATGACGTGCTGGCTCGCGCTCAAATCGGTGGGAAAGGAGTTCTTCTACCCATTTCGTCAGAAATCCTGCTGAATATCCGCCTCTACGACAATTGCTTGGAGCAATTCTCGAAACCCCTGGTTGCGGTCGCAGAATATTCTCTCACTGAAGCCGGAGTTCTCACTGTTCACAATCCCGGAGAAATCGAGGGGTTCTACCGCTATCCAGATCTCACGGCACAGTGTGAGTTTTTGGCGCAAATGCTGGAAAGAACGATCCGACAGGCTATCCCTCAAGAAATCCATTTTCTTCAAAAATTCGATCAGGCCCGCACCGCCATCACGGAGATTGTCGATATGCCCGACCGCAAACGGGAACAGCTCTTGATGCGGCTCTCAAAAAATGGCGGTAAACTGGCCCAAAAAAGGAGAGAGAGGGAGTTCTCTGAACTGACCAACCGCGAAATTGCCGGGATCGAGGAAGCTTACCGCGATGCTTTTATGGATGGAAGCTGAGCCTGATGGCTTTTCCAAACTGGTGACCAACAAGTGTGAATTTTGTCCCGACGGAATCGCCGAATGGAACACGAGGCTTGGAGCCTCGTATCAAGTCGGCACCGTCGGCGACGCTGCCCTACCAATTGTTTTTCGCACACGCTGACGCGACAGCGCCCCATCCTTCTAACCGGTAGGGCAGGTTCGCCGAACGTGCCCACTTTTTGGCTTCAACCACGAGGCTTGAAGCCTCGTATCAAGTCGGCACCGTCGGCGACACTGCCCTACCAATTGTTTTTCGAACACGCTGACGCGTCAGCGCCCCGTCCTTCTAACCGGTAGGGCGGTCA
>JBBECL010000316.1:0-12871 GCA_040881805.1 Terrimicrobiaceae bacterium
GCTCTGGCGCGGGGGGGGGGGGAGCGGAGTTGGGAGACTTCGCGGGCCCCTGCTTCCATGGCTTCGATGGCTTGGGTCAGGAGGGCAGGCATGTTTTCGAGGGAGTTGGCGCGGGCGAGGGATTCGATTTCCAGGGTCGCCAGATAAACGCCTTGGAAGCCAAAGTTTGCGGCACATCCTTTCGCGCGGTGGGCCGTGGAGGCAATGGCAGCCGGATCTTGCGTGGAGATCGCGTCGGCCAGGGCGTTGATTTCGTTGGGAAGGTCGGTGAGAAAGCCTTCGAAGATTTCGACAAAATCCGCGGGCCAGCCATCGGCGATTGCGTCAAGCTGCTCCCAATCAATGACGGAAGGCCCGGCGGACATGGTCACATCTCCTTTTCAAGTCGCTCGCTGAGCCATTGCTTGATCATGCTCTGATAATTCAGGTAGCGGGATCGGGCGAGACGCTTGATTCTTGCCAGCATGCGGGGATCAAATCGGAGGGTGATGGTTGTGCTGTCGCGGGTGTCGGATTTCAGCATGGACCCATTCATCAGGCGGGGATCCAGGGTTGTTTCTTTCCAGAAGGCCGCCTCGGTTTCTTCATCCACGAAGCTTGGAACTTCACTCCATTTGGCAATTGTTCTCATCGGTCAGTTGGCGGGATCAGCATTTTTACGTTCATAAAACCCGACTTCGGCTTCCGTCATCGTGCGTGAAACAATGACGCGATAGCGTTTGCCATCGGTCCAAAACACTGTGAAAAGCGGGGTGCCGGAAATGGATTTGCCCAGAATGAAGTAGCGGGTTTCGTTCGAGGAATCGAGATCGGGGAGCAACCGGATGCTGAAAGGGTCTTCAAAGGATTCCTCCACCTCTTTTTCAGAGATGTCTCCAATGAGTGCATGCCGCTCCAGCCATTCAAATTCCATTTCGAAGGGCTTATCATGGTTGTTGGGGGGATGCAATGATGGAAACGGGATGGAAACGGGCTGGGAAGAAGGGAGGCCTCCTATTCGTGATGGAGTTCCATGGAATGCCCTGTGTATTGTCGCCCCCATCAATGAGTGACTATGTTTCTGACTATGATTTTGAATTGCCCGGGGAGCTTATTGCGGGCCGGCCACCGGCAAGGCGGGATGAGGCCCGGATGTTGGTTTTGGAGCGCGACTCGGGACAGGTTTCGCATGCCGGGATTGGCGATCTTCCGGATTTTTTGGAGGCCGGGGATTTGGCCGTGATGAATGACACGCGGGTGATTCGTGCCCGCTTGTTGAGTGAAGACGGAAAAACCGAGGTGTTTTTGGCGGAGCGCTTGGAGCCTCGGGTTTGGAAGTGCCTGGTCCGGCCGGGGAAGAAGTTTCGTCAGGGCAGCACCCTGGCCATCGCGTCCACGAAACTCACCGTGAGGGATGTGGCTGAGGATGGCACCCGGGTGGTGGAGTTTGAGCAGGAACCGGACCTTGAGCGGGAGGGTCGTGTGCCGATCCCCCCGTATTTTGGGCGGGAGGCGGATGACCAGGATGCGGAGCGCTACCAGACGGTTTATGCCCGGGAGGCGGGATCGGTGGCAGCCCCGACGGCCGGCCTGCACTTCACACCGGAACTTCTCGAAAAGGTTCCACATGTCTTTGTGACGCTTCATGTGGGGCTTGGCACCTTCCAGTCCGTGAAATGCGAGGCGCTGGCGGACCACAAAATGCATGATGAGCGGTATCGGATTTCGTCAGAGTCCGCCGCATCGATCAATGCTGCCCGGCGCATTCTTGCGGTGGGGACCACGGTGACCCGCGTGCTTGAGTCGCAGCCCGATGGACCCCTTTGTGAGGGCTCGGGGTCAACGGATATTTTTATCCGTCCGCCGCATGACTTTCGAAGGGTGGGGGCGCTGCTCACCAACTTTCATTTGCCCAAATCGACCCTGCTGATGCTGGTGAGTGCGTTTGCGGGGCGGGAGGCCGTGCTGGCGGCTTATGAGGAAGCGGTCGCGGAGAGGTATCGGTTTTACAGCTACGGCGACTGCATGCTGATCAGGTAGCTGGAAATTTGTTCTGCGAGGCGAAGACTGATGCCTGGGACTTCCGCCATGGTGGCCGGTGGTTCCCGACGCAGGCGCTCCACGGAACCAAACGCGGCCAGCAGCGCTTTTTTTCGGGTTTCGGAGACGCCGGGAATGTCATCGAGGAGGCTTTCGCGAATGCGGCGTTTCAGGAGGAGGCTATGATACCCATTGGCAAAACGGTGGGCCTCATCCCGGATGCGCTGCAGGAGTTTGAGGGCACCACTGTCATGTGACAGACGCAGGGGCAGCGGCCGGCCGGGGCGATAAATTTCCTCAAACTCCTTGGCCAGTCCAATGATCGGCACATCGAACAACCCAAGTCGCTGCAATTCCGTGCAAGCGCTGGAAAGTTGTCCCCGTCCTCCATCCACAATGATCAGGTCCGGCAGGGCCATGGCTCCCTTTTTGGCGGCACGGGATTGCAGGTCGCCCGGGTCCTCTTGGCTGAAGTCCTCATCCCCGCTGAGAACCGGCACCGACTCCCTGAGAACCCGGGCGTAGCGGCGCTTGACCACCTCCGCCATGCTCGCAAAATCGTTTTGTCCATTGGTGCCGGTGATCCGATAGCGGCGGTAATTGTCACGATCGGGGATCCCCTCTTTGAAGCGAACCATGCTGGCCACGATGTGGGTGTTGCTGATGTTTGAGATGTCGAAGCACTCCATGGCCCGGGGAGGGCGGTGAAGGCTCAGCGCGTCCGCAAGTGCGGCGAGGTCTTCCGCGGGGTTGATCGCGGATGGAAGGGCCTTGCGGGTGAAACGTGTCATCGGTTTGGTGGTTCTTCGAAGATCCTCCAAGAGGTTGCGGAGAGACGCCGCCTTTTCGAAATCCAGGCGTTCGGCGGCCGCGTGCATCTCGGTTTCAACCTGCTCGATCATTTTGCGGGAGGCCCCGTCAAGGAACTCGCAGGCCTCATCAATCCGTTTGAGATAGTCGTTGCGACTGATTTTTCCCACGCAGGGGGCGCTGCAATTTTTTATGATGTGATCATGGCAGTGCTTGTAGTCCCGTTCGCCGGGATCCAGTGGCCGGCAGGACCGCAGCCCGAAATTTTTGCGGATCGCATTGAGTGTGGATCTGAGGGCTCCGCTGTGGGCGAAGGGGCCGAAATAGCGGGCCCCGTCTTCTTTCCTGAGACGGGTGAGCGAGAATCTGGGCCATGGTTCGCCGGGGTGGACACGCACGAGAAGGAACCGCTTGTCATCCCGGAAACTCACATTGTATTTCGGCCGGAATTCTTTGATCAGGCGTCCCTCGTAAAGTACGGCTTCGGCATCGCTTTTGACGGTGTGGAATTCAAAATCCCAGATGCTGTCAATGAGGGCCCGCGTTTTCAGGTCCGCGGCGGCCTTGCGGGAGGGCGTGAAATAGTTGGCAAGCCGCTTTCGCAAATCCTTGGCCTTCCCCACATAGATGACCCGCTTCAAGCGATCCCTCATGACATAGACCCCGGGCCTGTGGGGGACGTCCCTCAGGCGGGCTTGGAGGTCGGGTCGGGCCGTTTCTTGTGACATGAAAATGCTATCTTAACACCTCTGACGTTTAAAATCGAGGCCTGCCTGTCCGAGCAAATTGATTTGCGCCTGCCATCACATTGGCCCACCATTTCGTCATCATGAAGTTTTCCCCGGTTCTGGTTCTTGCGCTTGTGATGGTTGGTTGCGGGCCATCGGGAAAGGACACGGAGACCACCCCGGAAGCCCCGCAGGAAGACGTTTCCGCGAAGGGTAGCCTGCCTGATGTCAGCCCGGGTGTTTGGACCACACGCGACGAACAAGGTCAGCCATTCGATGTGGTTTTGTTTCAGAATGGTCAGGCTGTCTCCACCTGGGTCAAAGGGCCGGCAGGGGCCAAGGGGCAGCGGGGATTTTGGCGTGTTCTGGACGGAACGATCTGTGTTTTGTTCGACGATGGCTGGTCGGATCGGTTTGTGATGCGTGATGGGGTGCCGTTTCATGAAGGCTTTGCCCCGGGCTTGTCCTTGGCGGAGCCTCCCACCAACGCGAATCCGTCCGAGCGGTTTGGTGGGGAGTCTTCCACCTTTGTGGGTGTGTGGCGGTTGAACCGTGAGCCCGACGGGTCCTACCTCTACTTGTCCCTTCAAGCCAATGGGGCGGCTTACAGCACCATCAATGGTCTCACCGAGGGGCGGTGGGAATTTGCCGATGGGGCGGCAAAGGTGACATGGCCCGATGGTTGGGTGGATCAACTCGAACGGTCGGGAGGGACGTGGCAGAAGCGGTCGTGGGTGGGAGGCGACGCCGGGACACCTGCCGACCTGGCCCAGGCCACACGCGTGGGGGAAACAAAGTTTGCGGTTTCCCCGTAGGTCCGTTTTGGCCCGCTGACGGCCCGCTCAAAGCGGAGGCTGAAGAAGGCGGACGCCCGGTTCGCTTTGTCGTTTTTGTTGGTAGATATTCGGCGGGGAGATGGAGCGGACTTCGTATCCGGTGAGCACGAACTCCGGATAAAATCCGTCGCTTGCGGGTTCATAAACGGTGGATCCCGAGAATCGGCCGGTGAGCCGGTATTCGTAGTTGTTATCGGAACCCAGGTTATTTTGCTCGCGATCGGGCGCGAGCTTTTGCTGCTCGTTGAGCATGACAAGCCGCGCGGTTTTCCAAGGCTTTCCGGGCTCGCGAATCCATCCCCAGACCTTGTAATCCCGCTTATACATGCGGCGTCCGATGAAATAATTTCCGGGTTGTTCGGTTTGGATGGCCGCATTCATGGCCGCACGGGACTGAGCTCCGGTATCGACGGTTTCGCAGCCGAACAAGGCCAGGCCGAGGAACACCATGACCAGCGAGCGCAGCGGGCCAAGTGATCCGAAAAACTGGGGCCCTGTGCGGATGTTCAAAAAGCCTCGGCTTGGAATTTTTGCGATGGCGGATGAGGACGACGCGGGCTGCATCAACCGATTTTTTTCACGTAAGGAGTCAACCATGTGGCCAAAGCGGGTTCACTCTCAATCGTGATTTGCTCGTCGAGCGGGAACAATTGCCACTTTTCTGTGTGGGTGACAGATTCCCCGGGTTCCAGCGTTTTGATCGGGCCGAGAGATTCGATTTCTATCATATCGCCATCCGCAAACGTCTCAAAGTTGCAGCCACCATCGGGATAGGCTTCGCCGGAGATCAGATCAAATTTTTTGATAAAAAACAGATCTTCCGAGAGGTAGCCGACCCAGCGTTGGTTGTGGGCCAGTCCCAGTTTCGTGGGCGGGGAATCGGGTTGTTGTTGAAGGAGCCAGTAGTTGGTGCCGAAGGTGTAGCGCGGGTCCGCGAGGTCCGTGTAGGGCCAGAGAACCATTCCCCGATTGGGCAGGATGTCGCGGGGATGCTCGCCAAGCGCGGGTTGGGGGATGATTTCCAAGCCGCCCGGGCGCATCACGCTGAGGCCCCAGGTCGCCAAACGGAATGGAGACCCTCCCTCATTGGTTGCCGTGTGGCGGATGGTGACGGCGGAGCTGTCGGGTGAGAGCCGGATACCCAGGGTTTTGCGAATGGTGGTGGGATCATTCTGGAGGCTGTCGATCACGAGTTCCCCACCGGAACCAATTTGTTTCCAATGAGCCGGGCGGTTATCGACGTGATACGAGAGAATCCAATCCTCGGGGGCCAACCAAAAGCGGTGACCACCCCGGATCTGCCATTCCTCTTCATCGGTGTTTCCGAGTTGATCCTCAAAAACCTTGAAAATGTTGCCGCGATTTTCCGTTTGGTAGGAGATAATGCGGGGTCCCACATCCGTCGTGACCAGGAGTTCGGTGGTGCCATTGGAGACCCGAAGTGTGTTTGCCCACCCCCGGTAGTTTGTGACTTCAACATTCATAGAATTAGGTGTGTGGGGATCTGTGTTGGTTACTGGATGATTGATACGTGCTTATGCAACAAACTGTCAAGAATTGTGAGTGAGCAACAGAAAATTTGTTGCGGAGACATGGTTTTTGGGAAAAAAAAAGCGCCACGGCTTGGGCCATGGCGCTTTTTAGGGGAGGGTGATCTCAGGATGCGAGGGCAGCTTGAGCGGCAGCCAAGCGGGCCACAGGAACCCGGTAGGGCGAGCAGCTCACGTAGGAGAGGCCGACACGATGACAGAATTTCACCGAGTCCGGGTCGCCGCCGTGTTCGCCGCAGATGCCGAGCTTGATTTTGGGGTTCGTTTTGCGGCCCCGCTCGATGGCAATCTCGATGAGTTGACCGACGCCCTCTTGATCCAATGTCGCGAACGGGTTCTTTTTGAAGATCTCGTTTTCGGTGTAGGGAGCCAGGAAGGAACCCATGTCATCGCGGCTCATGCCGAGAGCCGTCTGGGTGAGGTCATTGGTGCCGAAGCTGAAGAACTCGGCCGTTTTGGCAATTTCGTCAGCTGTGATGGCCCCGCGAGGAACCTCGATCATGGTGCCAACCAGGTAGTCGAACTTGATTTTCTTCTCCGCCATCACTTCTTTGGCCACGCGGTGGACGATTTCGACCTGGAGATCGAGCTCCTTTTTGAAGCCAACCAGGGGAATCATGACCTCGGGTTTCACCTTGATTTTCTTTTTGGCGACGTCCGCAGCCGCTTCGAAGATCGCGCGGGCCTGCATCTCGGTGATTTCCGGATACGAGATTCCGAGGCGGCAACCGCGGTGACCCAGCATCGGGTTGAACTCGTGAAGGTCTTTCACGCGTTGACCAATTTTTTCTGCGGGCACACCGAGCTTTTGAGCCAGGGCATTTTGCGAGCCGTGGTCGTGGGGCAAGAATTCGTGGAGTGGGGGATCAAGCAGACGGATCGTGGCTGGGTAGCCTTTGAGGGCCTTGAAAATCCCTGTGAAGTCGGCCCGTTGATAGGGCAGAAGCTTCTTGAGGGCCGCGACGCGGTCGGGAGTGTTCTCCGCGAGAATCATTTCGCGCATGGCATCAATCCGTTCGCCTTCAAAGAACATGTGTTCCGTGCGGCAGAGGCCGATCCCGGTGGCTCCGAAGGCCAGGGCGTTTTCGGTTTGCTCGGGATTGTCGGCGTTGGTGCGGACTTCCAGACGGGTGACTTTCGAGCACCAGTCGAGGAGTTGCTTGAAGTTTTTGAACTTCTCCGTTTTCTGAGACGCCTTGTCGCCGTGGAGGAGTCCGGTGATGATCTCGGAAGGTGCTGTGGCGAGTTCGCCTGCATAGACCGTTCCGGCGGTGCCATCAATGGAGAGGAAGTCCCCTTCTTTGAAGGTTTGACCCGCAACAGAGACAGTTTTTTTGTCATAGTCAATCTGCAAAGCCGAGGCCCCGCAAATGCAGACCTTGCCCATCTGACGGGCCACAAGAGCCGCGTGAGAGGAGACCCCGCCTTTGGCGGTGAGGATGCCCTCCGCAGCGATCATGCCGCGCAGATCTTCCGGTGACGTCTCATTGCGAACGAGGAGAACCTTTTCTCCGGCCTCTTCGGCTTTGGCGGCGCGATCCGCATTGAGGTAGATTTTCCCCGAAGCCGCGCCGGGACCCGCAGGCAGGCCGGTGGCGATGGCTTTGACTTTTTTCACTTCAGTGACGTCGAAGACCGGGGCAAGGAGTTGGTCCAGTTGGTCGGCTGGGTTGCGCATGATCGCCGTTTTCCAGTCGATCAGTTTTTCGTTGACCATGTCCACCGAGAACTTCAGAGCAGCGACCGCCGTGCGTTTGCCATTGCGGGTTTGGAGCATGAACAGCTTGCCCTCCTGGATCGTGAATTCAAAATCCTGCACATCCCTGAAATGTTTTTCGAGGGTGTGACGGACTTTTTCCAGCTCCGCAAAAGGTTTGGGGAGGTGCTTCTTGAGCAGAGCAACCGGCTCGGGGGTGCGCACGCCGGCGACCACATCTTCACCTTGGGCGTTGATGAGGAATTCCCCATAAAACTCTTTCACACCATTGGCAGGGTTGCGGGTGAAAGCGACCCCGGATCCCGAATTCTCGCCGGTGTTTCCGAAGACCATGGCCTGCACATTGACCGCCGTGCCCCATTCGGCAGGGATGCCGTATTTGCGGCGATACACGATCGCGCGATCATTCATCCATGAACCGAACACGGCGCCAACAGCCCCTTTGAGTTGATCCCAGGGACTCGCCGGGAATGACTTGCCCGTGCGTTCTTTGACGAGGCCTTTGAAGCGTTTCACAAGTTCCTGTTGGTCTGCGGCGGTCAAATCGCTGTCCACCAAGTCGCGGCCATAGGTTTCGTGTTTGTAGTCTTCGATGACGGTTTCGAAGGGTTCGTGGTCCTCTCCTTCGCGCTTTTGAACGCCAAGAACCACATCGCCATACATCTGAACGAAGCGGCGGTAACAATCCCAGGCAAAGCGCTCATTGTTCGTGGCTTTGGCGAGCGCTTGGACGGTGTCATCATTCAGTCCAAGGTTGAGAATCGTATCCATCATTCCGGGCATCGAGTCGCGGGCTCCCGAGCGGACGGCCAGCAGGAGAGGGAACCCTTTGTTGTCCCCGAATTTGGTGCCCATGATTTTTTCCATGTTGCGGACACCGGCTTCGATCTGGGATTGCAACTCGGGCGGATAAGTCCGCTTGTGGTCGTAGAAATAGGTGCAGACTTCCGTGGTGATTGTGAAGCCCGGAGGAACCGGGAGCTGGATGCGGGTCATTTCCGCCAAGTTGGCGCCTTTGCCTCCAAGGAGGGGTTTCATTTTTCCGTCGCCATCGGCTTTTCCGTTGCCCCAAGTGTAGACGTATTTGCCTTTGCGGGCAGTGGCGGGTTTTGCTGTTTTTGTATTTTTGGACATGATTGGTGTGTTTTGAAAAATTGGCGGTCAGGGCACAGGGTGGTGTCCCGATGCGTTCGGGACCCGGCCTATGGGCATTGAAGAGACACGCAGGGTTCAGGCATGGACGGCGTCCGCTGCGAGAACCTCGTTCAGGAGTTGACCAAACTCAGCCAATCCCGTGCTGGGGATGATGACCGTGTTGCGGCGTCCATGGGCTTCTTCGGTGATTCGGAGAAACCGTCCGCGATCGTTTTCGCGAAATTCGATAAAGAAGTGTTTTCGTTCAACTTGGAGTTCTCGTGACTCGATAATATTTTCCATTTTTCCTTTGGCGTGGGAGAGGGGGATCATTACACGCCAAGCTGCCCTCGCACACAACTAGATTTTCTGAATAAATTTCTAGGTGGTTTCGAGCGTGTCATCCAGCGCGGCCAACAACTCCCGCATGGTGGCTTCCGTTTCATCACCCATGTTGGAAATTCGGAATGTTTTGCCTTTGAGTTTTCCGTAACCACCATCAATGGCGAAGCGGTGCTTCTCCCGAAGGCGTTTGACCCAGGCCGCCAGATCGATGTCTTTGTTATTGGCAAGGCAATTCAGGGAGATGGACCGATAGCCCGCAGGGGCAAAAAATTCGAAGCCACGATCCGTGGCCCATTGCCCCACAAGCGCATTGAGGGCTTTGTGGCGGGCGTGGCGATTGGCCGGCCCCTCGGCAAAAATTTCGTTGAGCTTGGACCGAAGGGCAAAGATCAGCGAAATGGCGGGAGTGCTGGGAGTCATGTCGCCTTCCTGATTTTTTGCAAACTCGACAAAATCAAAATAATACCCGCGGTCGGGCAGAGTTTTGGCTTTGGCCAACGCGCGTTCCGAGACCGAAAAAAGTGCGAGTCCGGGCGGCAGGGCAAGGGCCTTCTGGCTTCCGGTCAGCAACACATCGATCCCGAGGTCATCCATGGGGATTTCCTCCGTGGAAAACGAAGAAACACAATCCACGATGAACATCACCTCGGGAAACTTTTGAAGAACCCTGGCAATTTCCGGCAGCGGATTCCGGACCCCACAGGATGTTTCATTGTGGATGAGTGTGAAGGCGTCATAGCCCCCCTTGGAAAGCTCGGCTTCCACCAACTCGGGGAGAATGGGCTTCCCCCACTCGACTTGCAGGGCCCCGGCCTCTTTCCCGCAGCGTTTGCTGACATCAAACCACTTGTCTGAAAATGCGCCGCACATGGCATTAAGCACTTTTTTCGAGCAGAGGTTGCGGATGGCGCCTTCCATGACGCCCCACGCCGAGGACGTGGAAAGGAAAACGGGGCGTGAGGTTCCAAAGAGCTTTTGCAGTTTGGGTTGGATCTCGGAGTAAAGAAATTTGAAGTCGCCACTGCGGTGCCCGATCATTGGCTCGCACAGGGCTTGATAGGTGGCGTCCGAGACCTCGATGGGACCCGGAATGAAAAGTTTGACGTGATTTCTTTGCATAGAAGGTGATCAGGATATGCGGGTTCTACGAGCAATGCCAAGACACAGTCTGCACATTTCCATGAAAAATGGTGTTCTTGCGGTTGGCACGCTTCGGGTTTAAAACCATGTCATGCCAAAACCTCCCAAACGAATTGACACGTCCCGACTGGGTTCGCACCGCCTTTGTGTGGACTGCATCCCCCCCAGTTATGGGGTGAACTACAAGCCCGGATACCTTGGTTTTACCCACTCGGACAAAAACTTGGTCTCGGCGGGCATTGCCCATTTCACCCGCTGGTCGCGCTTGAGTGATATTCATGTTTCCCATGTTCTGATTGTGACCGGCGAAAATGAGGCCGTTGAGGCCGTGGCGGACAAAGGCGTGATCAAAATCCCGCTCTCCAAATATTTCGACGATCCCCACACGCAGATCTTCTTTCGAAAACCCAAAAAACTGACCGCGGAATTGGGCGAAAGAATCGCCGCCACAGCCCTCGCGCAGGTCGGTGCCCGTTACGATCACCTGGTGTTGGCAGCGCAGATTTTGGAGGGGAGCTTTCTGCGACGCTGGATCTACTCGGCTTTCCGCGAGGCACCGGATCATTTTGTCGGGCGCCTCCTCAATCGCGACGATCGCTGGATTTGCAGTGAGCTGGCGGCCTACTGCCTCGATTCACAGCCCGAATATGCCGACAAGGGCGTGTTGGCAAAGCCACATCATGCCATCGATCCCCAGGAACTCTTCGAAGATCAGGAGCTTTTTGCCGCATGGAGCCAGGAACCTCCCACCAAAAAACCCAAACGGGTCAAGGGCGTGTTATCCCTGAAACCGGGTGATGCGGGCGATGGGCCGATCGACCCCCCAAGCCCCTGAACGGGTTTACGCGAAGGATCCGGTCCCGCTGAAAGTCAAGGAGGTCGAGGTGGAGAGCCGGCACCACGTGGTCTGCTTGAACGAGGAGGAAAAGCGCAGGGATGCCCCTGACCGTGTTGCTATCCTTATCTGCTATCCTTATCTGTTGCAGTGTGCGGTTTTCCCATTTAAATAGCAGGTCATGATTCAGGATTACATTCCCGTGCTATTGCACATTTTGGTGGCTGTGGGTTTTGCGACAGCGGCCTTGGTTGCCAATCTTGTGGTTGGAAGAGCAGGGACGCGCACGGCGACCAAGGACCTTGCGTATGAGTGCGGAATGATTCCCGAAGCCGGACCGCAACCGCGGTTCAGCGTGAAATTCTATCTCGTCGCAATGCTGTTCATCCTTTTCGATATTGAGATTGTTTTTATGTATCCTTGGGCGGTGGTTTACCGGCCGTTTGTTGCGGAATTCGGCACCATCATTCTTTGGAGCATGCTGAGCTTCATCCTCATCCTTCTTTTTGGCTACATTTACGCCATCAAAAAAGGAGCTCTCGATTGGAGCGGAAAATAATCCGATTGCGTCCCGGTTTCGTAGATTCTTGCTCATGATTCACCATCTCGTATTATTCAAAGTTAAGCCCGAAGTTGATGAGGAAAAATTGGAGTGGATGATGCGGGAAACCCGGATCCAGCTCCTCAAAATCCCGGAAGTTCTCAGTGTCCGTTGCGGCAAGCGAATCGAGGCAGACCTGGCCTGGCCATTTTTTCTGGTGGTGGAGATTGAGTCTTTGGACAAGCTGAAGCTCTACATGGAAGACCCGATCCACATGAAATTTGTGGAAGAAGTCATCAAACCCCACATTGTTGAGCGTCTGGCTTTGGACCATGAGATGGAGCCAGGCAAAAATGTGAAGTATTGTTAGAGGCCACACGACGGCCTCCGGGTCAGATTAGGCGGCCTTCTTTCGGGACTCTGACGGACCAACCAATCGCAGGTAAAGGGACTCGTGGGATCTTGCCGAGGCTTTTGGGGAAAAATCGGCTTCCATGCAGGATCTGACCACCGCCTCGCGATCCGCAGGGGATGACGTGGCATCAAGAGCCTTTCGGCAGGCATCCACCAGGGCTCCGGCGGAGGCCTTGGCGAAGTAGAAACCATTTCCGGCCCCCTGACGTCGCTCGCTCACCAGTTGGAACAGGCCCTGGGTTTGGTAGGCCACTGGAATCAGTCCATAAACGAGAGCCCGCATCAACCAAGAGGAGAGGGGATTGGCGGCCCCCGGCACCAACAAAAAGTCACCGCCCCCCAGCGCCAACCGGGCCTGATCCCCGGTGAATTCCTCCATCCACGCAAAACGTCCGCGATGTTTTCTGGCTGCGATCTCGGCGGCCCGGCGGTTGGCTTTTCCGGGATTTCCAAACAAGGCCACCCGGACTCCGCCGGGAAGCAGGCGGTCCAGCCCCTCAAAAAGCACATCCAGCCCATCGGATGCCTCCGCGAAAACCACCATGGTGGCATCTGCGCCGGGTTCCCAGGACAGCAACGTCGCCAAGCTTGCGCCATTGGCAGCCCGGCTTTTGAGTTTTCGCAAGGAATAGGGAGCCGTCAGAGCGGAATCCGAAGCCGGATCCCAGCCCTCCAAGTCCTGCCCATCCGGAATCCCCACCAACTTGGCGGCATTTTCACGAAGCACAATCTCCAACCCGCACCCATGGGACGGGGTCTTGGCCGCCGCCACAAAACGTTCGCCGGGCAGCGCCACCACATC
>JBBECL010000317.1:0-2030 GCA_040881805.1 Terrimicrobiaceae bacterium
AACACGAACCAGCATGTCCCCGCGCGAACTTCCGCGCAACGGTTGGATGCCCTGACCCCGCACCCGGAACGTGGTTCCCCCCTGGGTGCCTGCCGGGACTTTGACACTCACCGTCGAACCACCCAGAACCGGCACACGCATTTCGCCGCCCAAAGAAGCCAGCACAAACGGCACCGGCATTTCACAATGCAAATCCAATCCGTCCCGCACAAAAATATCATGCTCGCGAATATGAATCACCACATACAAGTCCCCATTGGCGGCACCCCGCAAACCGGCCTCCCCGCCGCCAGAGCTCCGCAATCGTGAGCCTTCATCAATGCCCACCGGGATTTTGAGTTTGACGCGGGATGTTTTTTCCTTGCGGCCTTCGCCACCGCAGGAACGGCACGGCTTCTGAATCGTTCGCCCTGTCCCGTGGCAATTCGGGCACGTCTGGGCCACTTGGAAAAATCCGCGCGAGGCAACCACCTGGCCCCGCCCGCCGCAGACTTGGCACGTGACCGCTGTGGATCCGTCTTGTGCTCCGCTGCCATCACAGGTCTCACACGTGTCCAGCTTGCGGATTTCAATCTCCTTCTCACAGCCGGCGGCGGCTTCTTCCAAGGTGATCTGCAGATCGTAACGCAAGTCCGATCCGCGCCCCGAGCCCTCCGAACGGCCTCCCCCGAAAAATTGCTCAAAGATGCCTCCGCCTCCTCCGCCCGAAGCCCCAAAGACCTCGCGGAACAAATCGAAGGGATCGTGAAATCCGCCCGAAGCACGGCCCCCGGGTGCAAAGGCCGCGTGCCCATAGCGGTCGAACGCGGCCCGTTTTTCGGGATCCATGAGAATGTCATAGGCCTCGCCCAGCTCTTTGAAACGATCCTCGGCCTCCGCATCACCCGGGTTTTTGTCAGGATGAAATTTGACAGCAAGCTTCCGGTAGGACCGCTTGATGGTGTCTTGGTCCGCATCGCGGCCAACGCCAAGAATTTCGTAGGGGTCGCGTTTGGTGGTCATTCGGCAGCCGGGCCATTGGAAACAAAGACACTGGCCGGGCGCAGCAGCCGGTCTTTCAATTTGTAACCTTTGCGGAGTTGCCGCACGACCGAACCCTCCGGCACGTCCAAACTCGCCTCACTGCCCATGGCCTCGTGGAGGTTGGGGTCAAAGGGCTGGCCCTCGGCATCAATCGCGTCCACGCCTTGATCCCGCAGGAAGTCCGCCAATTGCTTGCGCACCATGTCCAACCCCGAAATCACAGAGGATGGATCCTCGGCGGAACGGGCAGCCTCCAGCCCAAGGTCAAAATTGTCCACCACGGGGAGAATCCTCTCCAATAACGAGAGATTGGCGTATCGGATGGATTCCTCTTTCTCACGGACCACCCGCTTCCGGTAGTTGTCCAATTCCGCGCGGGATCTTAATGCCAGGTCCCGGTATTTCTCCAACTCGGAGGGACCGTCTTCGGCGGAGGAGGCCTCCCCAGCCCCGGTCGTTTCCGGCGTTTCTTCCACGGGTTCCAAGGGAATTTCTTCCCCTTTGTCTTCTTCAGGATGTTGTGAATTCATTTTTTGCGAACAGCGATCATTGTGATGTCATCATATTTCGGGTGGTTTCCCACGAATGCACGAATATCCTCGGTGATTCGTGAAACGACCTGCCGGGCTCCCCGCGGGGCCTCGGCTTGAAGGGCCGTCACCATGCGGTCCATCCCGAACTCCAAACCGGCATCATCCATCGCTTCGGTGGTTCCGTCGGTGTAGAGAAGCAGGCAGTCTCCCGTTTGCATTTCAAACTGGAGATCGGTGATGACCCTATTAAAAACCTCCCCGCTGTCAATCCCCAGTGCCATTCCTTTGGGAGAGAGTTTTTCAATGAGGCGATCTTTGGCGCGGCAGAGCAGGGGAGCATCATGCCCCGCCCGGGCCATGGTGACCTGGCCATTGGAGGTGTTGATCACGAGATAGGCCATGCTGATGAACATGTCTTCCTTGATGTCGGGGTAGAGCTGACGGTTGACCCTGCGCAGCACCTCGGCGGAACTG
>JBBECL010000318.1:0-12788 GCA_040881805.1 Terrimicrobiaceae bacterium
ATCGCGAATGCCCGCGAAAATGCCCGCACCGTTCGCGAGCAGATTTCGAGTGAGATGTGGGAGCAAATCAACCGGACGTTTCTCTACCTCCGTGACGGCCCGGCCCGATCGGATTACCATGACAGTCCCATCGACTTTTATCGCAGGCTGGTGGACAGATTTCATGCTTTTCAAGGCACGACGGATGCGACGATGACGCATGGTGAGGGCTGGGAGTTCCTGCAAATTGGAAAATATTTGGAGCGTGCGGACTCCACCTCCCGGGTGGTTGACGTGAAATATCACATTCTCCTGCCGAGTGGCGAGCAAGTGGGAGGCAACGTGGACATCACGCAATGGATGGCCGTTCTGCGCTCCTGTAGTGGGATGGAGGCCTACTTGAAAATCCACGTGGGCCAAGTCACGGCCTCAAAAGTCGCAGGCTTTCTTTTGCTCCATGATGAATTCCCGAGGTCGATCAGATTTTGTGTGGACAAGATGGATCGTGCGCTCCACCAAATTTCCCACTGCGAGGACGGTCATTTCAGCAACGAGGTCGAGCGTGTCTCGGGGATGCTCCGTTCCCATCTGGATTACACGACCATTGATTCCGTGTTTGCCTCGGGACTCCACCAATTCCTGGATCAGATTCAGTTGCGGTTGGCGGATGTGTGTCAGGCCCTTTCCCAGACCTACTGCAATTGGCTTGAGCCCTCCCAGGCCCGGTCCCAATCGCAGGAGTAGCCATGGTCCGCAGGCCGGATCAATGGGATTCGGCTTTGTCGGGGGCGCGGTCTTCGAAGCGTGTGAAGTGCTTGAGGAAAGTGAGGGGGATGTCTCCCACGGGGCCGTTTCGTTGTTTGGCGATGATCAACTCCGAGCGGCCTTCGCTTTCTTTTCGGGAATCGTCATCATCGGCGTAATATTCTTCGCGCCAGAGGAGGCCGACCACATCGGCGTCCTGTTCGATCGAACCGGATTCGCGCAGATCGCTGAGGCGGGGTTTGCCTTTGCTACCACCCGTGCGGGACTCGGGGTTACGATTGAGCTGGGCGAGGACCACGATGGGCACCCGGAGTTCTTTGGCGAGGGCTTTGATGCCTGAGGAAATCTCCGCCACTTCGATCTGACGGTTTTCCTGGGCGCGTTTGGAGGGAGACCGCAGGAGCTGGAGGTAGTCGATGACGATGAGATCCACGCCATGGCGGCTGTGAAGGCGGCGCGCGCGGGCACGCAATTCCAGAATGCTGAGGCCGGGGGTATCATCAATAAACATTTTGCACTCCGAGAGCTTCGTTGTGGCATTGATGAGGTTGCTCATGTCGTTTTTCCCAATAAATTGCTGACGCAATTTGTTGAGATCAACCCGGGCGCGCGAGCAAAGGAGTCTTTGCATGAGCTGCTGGGTGCTCATTTCCAGGCTGTAAACGATGACCGACTTTCCGGCGTCCATGGCGGCGTGTTCGGCGATGTTCATGGCGAGCGCCGTTTTTCCCATGGAGGGGCGGGCGGCGATCACGATCATTTCGCCGGCATGAAGCCCATTCGTGAGTGAGTCGATGCCCGCAAATCCCGATGGCAGGCCGGTGATGCCACCCCGGTTGTGGACAAGGTGCTCGATTTCCTCGAGCGCCTGCATCGCAAGCTGCTTCATGTCGGGAATCTTGGAACCAAACCGGTCATCGCCGATTTCAAGGACTTTCGCTTCCACCTCATCAAGGAGGATTTGAATATCTCCCTGCTCTTCGTAGGCACGGGACGTGTATTCGCTGCAAATGAGAATAATTTTTCGCAGGAGGAACTTTTCCCGCAGCAGCGTCATATAATAGGCGGCATTGGCGGGGGTGGGAACAAATGTGAACAAGTCGGCGATGGCTCCGGCTCCCCCGGCCGCTTCGAGCAGCTTTCTGTCTTCCAGGTATTGGGTGACCGAGATGAAATCAACCGGCTTCGAGGTGTCGCGCATGGTGAGCGCCGTCTCGAATATCAACGCATGCGATGGAAGGTGGAAGTAATCCGGCGTGATCTTTTGCTGGATGCAGTCGTCAACGACCCGGTCCGGGGCCAACAGGATAGACCCCAGGAGGCCCTTTTCCGCATCGATGCTGCTGGGCAGGGACCTGTGAATATCCGGCAAATAACTCCCGGATTTTTGTGAAGAAGGCCGCCGTTTTTGCGAGCCTTTGGACTTGGAGGCCCCGTTTCCGCTGACGGGATTCTCGTCGGCGGGAGCCGGAGAATCAGGAGGCATAATTGGCTAGGGTCGTGGGGGCTGGGGTTCGGGCTGGAGCCGGATCGGCGAATCAGGCCGCCTTCTTTTTGCGAACGACTTTTTTCGAACCTTCGTCATCGGCATCGCCTTCGGCGGATTCTTCGCTTTCAAGCTTGGGGGCGACGACTTTGATGGAAAGTTTGGCGGTCACATCGGGGTGGATGCGAACGGGGACGATCTGCGGGCCGGTTTCCTTGATGGCCTTTTCGAGCTCGACGGCGTGTTTTGGCAGGTCGAGTTCGGGGAGTTCTGCCATCAGACGATCGTGGATGTCCTTGGCCGTGATGGAACCGAAGGCTTTGCCGGATTCCCCGGTTTCGAGCAAGAAAGAGAGGCGGAGTTTGCCGATACGGGCGGCCACTTCTTCGGCGGCGGTGGTCTCGCGGGCCTCGCGTTCCGCACGTTTGGCCTTCAGGCTGTTGACACGGCGGAGAGAGGAAGCATTGAGTTCGAGACCCTTGCCACGGGGAATCAAAAAGTTGCGGGCATAACCGGGGCGGACTTTGACGATGTCGGCCTCGGCTCCCAAGTTGGGTACGCTTTCAGTGAGAAGAATTTGTGTATTTGCCATATGACGGGTCCGTCGCGGGACGGGAGGCAGATAGTAGGGTGATCTCGGGCTGAGTCAATCCAGATTTTGGAAAAATTCATCAAGGGGTGTTAGAAAATTGTTCCGATGCGGGATTGCAGAGAGGAGCACGTTGTGATGGATACAAGGAGTGAAGAAATTATTCGCTTTGTGAGCAAACGGACCCGAAACCAATTCCTTGCCCTCTTGTGCCTGCTGGTTTTTGTGGGCGGCGGCCTGTTGTATTATGTCAATTGGGTCGTTCAAAAGCCTTTTGCGGTGATTCTTTTTGTGGCGGACAATGTCAATGTTTCCACCCTCACCGCAGCCCGCATGTATGGAGGCGGGGCAGATAGCCGGTTATCGATTGAAAGGTTTCCGGTGTTGTCCCTGCTGACGAGTCACGCCGGGGATTTTGCGGTCAGCGACCCGGCATCGGCCTCCACGGCCATTGGCAGTGGCAGGAAAGTCAACAATCGCAATCTGGGGCAGGATTCGTCCGGGGCGGCCTTGGTCAATTTGGCCGATGTGGCGCGAGAACGCGGGCGGGCAGTGGGAGTGGTGACCAATGCCTCGCTGACGGATGCCGGCGCGGCGGCCTATTATGCCAGAACCAGCGACCCCCACGACTCTGCGGGGATCGCATTGCAACTCATCAAAGCTCCGGCCTTTGATCTTTTGCTTGGGGGAGGCTCGTCGGATTTTATCCCCGAACACAAAGGGGGCCGGCGGGCTGACGGCCGGGATTTGACGCTGGAGTTGCGGCAATCGGGTTTTGACATCGTGCGCACCAAGGCCGAATTGCTCAACACCCCCCAATGGAGAGCCACCAAGCTGATTGGCTTATTCGCCGATGGGAACCTGGCCTTTGCCGATGACATTTCGAGGTCGGCCGTCCAGCCCTCGCTGGCCGAAATGGTGGGACAGGCGATTCAACTGCTTCAGTTCAATCGCAAAGGCTATCTGCTGATCGTGGATGCGGGTTTGATTGGCAAAGCTGGTGCCCAGAATGAGGGGGAACGAATGTTGCGGGAATTTTTGCAGTTCGACAATGCCGTCGCCACGGCCCTGGCCTATGCCGGCAAAAATTCCCTGATTGTTGTGGCGGGGCGCTCAAGCATCGGTGGTCTCCGGCTGAACGGTTATCCGTTTCGAAATGACAAAGGCGTCGCGGTGGTGGGCGTCAACGCGCAGGGACTTCCTTCCCTCACCTGGTCCAGCGGGCCGGGCTCGGGAGCCGGGGGTGAGGAGGGCTCCACCGAGCCATCCGCCGTGACTTCCCCCGTGGCGTTGGGGGTTGCCGAAGACGCGCTGGCCGTGGCCGTGGGGCCCGGCTCGGAAAAGCTCGACAGCTTTTCTGACAACACGGAGATCTTTCAGTTGATCTCGACGGGCCTCTGAGCGCGGAGGCCGCCGTTGGAGTATCCGGGAAAGGAGATGAGAAACCACGGGGCACTCGGAATATCATGGAAGATCAGAGAGTTCTGATTCCTTTCTTGAGACGCCCTGTGGGGTGGTGTTTCGGATTATTTCGTGCAGGCTTCGAGGACGAGTTCAAAAGGCACGTCTTCAAAGCGGGCAAAGGCCGGGTGTTTTGAGAGCCGGTCTCTGGAGGTTGCGGGGCTGGTGATTCCGCACAGAAACCGGGCTTGTTGCCTGGGGGAAAGGAGGGCTGGAAGCCGCTCGTTTGCCAGCGCTTGAATGACTTTGCAATCCTCCAAAGACAAAGCCCGGGGGATGCCGGCAGGAAGGGGAATCTGTGACTTTTCGGGGTTTTGGCAGTGACCGCAATGCCCGCAGTCCTTGGTCATGGACTCGCCAAAATAACCAAGCAAACGGGATGTGGTGCAACCGGGACATGCGGCCAATTCCAAGACTTGCCCGAGGCGTTCGAGGTCTTTGGTTTCACGTTTTGTAAAAAGCCCGGACAACCACTTCGCCACTTCGACGGGACTACGTTTGGCGGCCCCTTCCAAAAGCCGGAAGCGATGACGCACCCCCGAGGGTTTGAGTTCGATGTCGCCCCCTTCTTCCAAGTGTCCGAGGGCCTTCATGATCCGCTCGCGCGGTTGTCCCAAAGTTTCCGAGGCCTCCGCGATATCGAGGGTCAACCAGCGACGGCCTTTTCGACCGTTGGCGAAGAGGTTCTTCAAGAATTGTTGTCTCTCTCCCGAATAGCCGGCCACAATCCGCTCTTCCGAGTGATGGAACCCGATTTGGAACGTGGTGTAAATGGCGCCCATGGGCTCAAGAATATTTTCGTGTTCGAGGTAGGTGATCACCGTTTCCAGAACGAGGGGCCGGACATCGGAAGCTCGTGAGAGTTCGTAGCGACTGATATCAAATTCCTGCCCCTGACGCAGCAGGTGATCAACCACCATTCTCAAGCCGGCTTCTTCGGGACGATCGCCATGGATAAAATTTTGCAGCACCGTGAGGTCATCCCCGCAGGCCAGCATTTCGCAGTGGGAGGCGAGCCCGTCCCGCCCCGCACGCCCGATCTCCTGCTGATAGTTCTCCAAGGTTTTCGGGAGGTTGTAATGAATGACAGTCCGGATATCCGATTTGTCGATCCCCATCCCAAAGGCAATCGTGGCAACAATCACCTCCACTTTTCCGGTCATAAATTCTTCCTGCGCGAGGGAGCGAACCTCGTCGGCCAAGCCTGCGTGGTAAGGTTTTGCCGGGAAGCCCTGCCGCACCAAAAACGCGGCCACCTGCTCGGCCGTGCGCTGAAGCGTCACATAAACGATGGCGGGTTTTCTGCCCGGGGGCCGGAGCACGTCAATCAGCCGGGCCTCCCGCTCGTCGAAGGTCACCGGCGAAATGTGCATGGCGAGGTTGGGGCGGTGAAAGGATGTCCTGAAAAAATCCGATTCCGTGATCGCGAATTCGTTGCAAATGTCCTGACAAACCTCGGGGGTGGCGGTGGCGGTGAGTGCCAGCACCCGGGTGATTCCCAACTTTTTGGCCACCTTCGAAAGCCGCAGATATTCGGGCCGGAAATTGTGCCCCCACTCGGAAATGCAGTGCGCCTCATCGATGGCCAGGAGCGAGATTTTTGTGCGGGCCAGCTTGATCACAAAGTTTTCATTCACCAGCCGCTCGGGGGCAACGTAGAGGATTTTTAATCGACCGGATTTCATTCCGTCATAGATCTGAAGCACCTCCTCCGTGGTGAGTGTGCTGTCCAGCCTCGCGGCCTCAATGCCCCGGGCTTTCAGCACATCCACCTGGTCCTTCATGAGGGCAATCAAGGGCGATATCACCAGGGTGAGCCCCTCCAACAAGATGGAAGGGAGTTGATAACAAATCGACTTGCCTCCGCCCGTGGGCAGCACGGCCAATGCCGGGCGCCCCTCCATCAACGAAACAATCACCTCCCGCTGCCCGGGCCGGAAGCCCGGATGCCCGAAGTGGGCAGCCAGGGATTCTTCCAGATGATTGGGCGGGGTTTTCATGCCGCTGTCAACAGACAACAGCCTCCAGTCCTTTGGCAAGTCAATCAGCAAAAAGGATCAGGCGACGGGTGCGAGGAAAGCCGGGGGAGGCCAGAGAGAAAGCCGGAGGTTCCATCGCGAGGGGAGCTTCCCTCATTGTCACTGGATCCGTCCGACGCGCGGCTAACCGCCCGCGATGGCAGGAACAATGCTGATTTCGTCGGTGTCTTTGACCGGGGTGGCATTTTCCTGAAGGAATCGGATGTCTTCATCATTGAGAAAGACATTCACAAAGCGGCGAACGGTGCCTTGTTCGTCATAGATGCGCTCTCCGATGCCGGGGTAGTTGACATCCAGGTTTTTGAGGACTTCGCCGATGGTGGTTCCTTCGGCGGGAACAACTTCTTGTTCCAAGGTGAGTTTGCGGAGTGGGGTTGGGATGCGTACGGTGGCCATGGTATGGATGTGGTTTGTTGATGGGAATCAGGCGACGGCGAGTTCGGCGGCGAGAAGGGTTTCGAATTCGCGCAGGCTGGGGTTGATAAGGCGGGGGCTGCCGCAATGCCCGGTGACGGCTTCGGAGGTTTTGAGGCCATGGCCGGTGATGCTGAGGACAATGCTTTCATCGCGGGGGATCTGACCCGAGGCGATGAGCTTTTGGGCACAGGCGACGGTGACCCCGCCTGCGGTTTCAGCGAAAATGCCTTCATATTCGGCCAGGAGTTTGATACCGGCGATGACCTCTTCGTCCGTGCAGTCCTCGGCCGAGCCTCCGGTCTCTTTCATGGCCCGGATGGCATAATACCCATCGGCGGGTGTTCCGATCGCGAGCGATTTTACGATGGTTTGAGGGTTGGGCACGGGTTTGACCATGTCCGTTCCTTTTTTGAGGGCCGCGCTGATGGGGGAACACCCCGCAGCCTGGGCTCCATGAACGGTGAAGGGTTGCTCTTCGATGAGTCCCACACGCGCCAATTCGTTGTAGGCCTTGTGGATTTTGGTGAGCAAGGAGCCGCTGGCCATGGGGATCACGGTGTGACGCGGCAATTTCCAGCCCAGCTGTTCGGCAATTTCGAAGCCCTGGGTTTTGGAGCCCTCCGCGTAGTAGGGGCGGAGGTTGACGTTCACGAAGCCCCACCCGTATTTGCCGGCGATCTCCGAGCAGAGGCGGTTGACCTGATCGTAGGGACCATGGATACCGATCACGTTGGTGCCATAAACAAGCGATCCCAGGACCTTGCTTTGTTCCAAGTCGGCGGGAATCAGCACGTAACTTTTCAACCCGGCCGAGGCCGCATTGGCGGCGACTGAATTGGCGAGGTTTCCGGTGGACGCGCAGGCCACGGTTTCGAAACCAAGCTCCCGGGCCCGGCTGAGGGCCACGGAGACAACGCGGTCCTTGAAGGAAAGGGTCGGGTAGTTGACGGTGTCGTTTTTGATGTAGAGTTCGGAAACTCCGAAGACCTTGGCCAGTCGGTCGGCTTTGACAAGCGGGGTGAAGCCCACTTGGGTCCCCACAGTCAGGATGCCATCAATGGGCAACAATTCCCGGTAGCGCCACATCGTTTGCGGACGGGAAGCGATGACCTCACGGCTGAGGGACTTGGCAATGGCGTCATAATCATACGCCGCTTCGAGCGGACCAAAATCGAATTCGCAGATGTGGATGGCTTCCTTCGGGTAAAGGCGTCCGCACTCCCGGCATTTGAGATTTGAGAAGAAGGGTCTGTTTTCGTCGTTCATAATGGCTCTTTGGCTTACCGAGCATAACGACGAGGCGGAGACCTGCCAGAGGGCGGGCTCTTTCTCATCTTCCCTCCATTTCCATCTTGCGATGGTCGCGGAAGCTGGATTTGGCACCTGGTCCCCCAAGTTTTTCTTTTGATCAAAAAACCGGGGCGGTTGCCGTGACATCGCAGGGCCAGTCCCTCCGTCACTCTCGATAAGATTCGAGGAACTTCGTTTCTAAGAGTTGATCCGTCAAGTGGATATTTCTCGCAGGGCGTCCAGCTTGGCTGCGGCGGCTCCCGAAGAGAGGGAGTCGTGGGCCCGAGCCAGCCCATCCTTCAGGTCGGCCGCCAAGCCGCAAACCACCAAGGCGGCCGCGGCATTGATGGCCACCAGGTCACGACGGGGCCCGTGATCTTGGTTGGCGAGGAGCGATTCGAGGATGCGCGTGTTTTCTTCGAGGGACCCTCCCAGCAATTCGGCGAGTTCGGGTTTGGCGAGGCCATGGGCGGCCGGGTCAATTTGCAGGGGGCTGACTCCCCCGGGAAGGCTGAGAAACGCGAGGGTTTTGCCAAGAGAAGAAACCTCATCCAACCTGAGGTTATCGGGGCCGGTGCCATGAACGGCCCATGCCCGACGCCGCCCCAAAGCCATGAGCGCCTCGGCATAGACAGGAAGAAAATCCTGCGAATAAACACCCACCAACTGGAAGTGGGGTCTCGCCGGGTTGAGCAGCGGGCCCAGAAGGTTGAAAACCGTGGGCGTTCCTTCCCCGGCCAGCAACTTCCGCACGGGAGCGATGGCTTTGACGGCCGGATGATACAACGGGGCAAAGAGGAAGCAACACCCCACCGTCTCCAGCGCCTGGTGGGCGGCCTCGGGGGACAAATCAATTTTGACGCCCAGCGCTTCCAGCACGTCCGCGCCCCCGCATCTTGACGTGATGGCGCGGTTGCCATGTTTGATGACCCTTGCCCCGGCTCCGGCCGCGACAAACATCACCGCTGTCGAGACATTGAACAGGCCGGCTTTGTCGCCTCCCGTTCCGCAGACGTCGATGGCACCGACCGGGTCTTGGGGAAAGGGCACCGCCCGCGCGAGAAGTTCCTCCGCAAATCCCGCAAGCTCTTTTCCGGTGACACCCTTGTGATTCAGGGCACGCAAAAAATTGGCGCGGTCATCCATCCCCACGGACTCATCAAGCAGGGATTCACAGGCTCGGGCGATTTCCTCCCGGTCCAGAGAACCGCCCTGCTTCGCTTTTTCGGTGAGTGGAGTCAACATCAGCCCGTCAAAATGAGCAGAATCGCCCCAAAGAGCAAGAAGGCACCAAGGGTTCTTTGGATCATGATTTTTCGGCTGGTGGTGGCCTCACCCAACCCGAACCACCGCCCAAAGGCCCAGGCACAAAGAACACTCATCAACGTTCGCAAAGCATAAACCACATTCACCGCCGTGGCATCCCGTGACCACGCCAGCGCAAGAAAAACCAACGCGCACTGGAGGCCAAGGAGCGTGGCACCGACCACCAACGGCGGGGCCGTGCGGGCCGAGATGAGAAACGCGGAACGATCCACGATGAGATAATAACCCATGGCCACCAAGCCCACACCGCCAAACATGGTGGGCAAAAATGCCAGCGGATCGAATTTTCCCGCCCATTGCTGGACCAACACATCCGTCAACGAGAAGAAAGAAGCGGCGCTGAAGGAAAACAAAATCGTGCGACCGACCCCCCGGCTTTTCCAACCCCGGATGCCACCGGCGATGATGGCCGTTGCGAGCGAAGCTGCCACGGCAGCTATCCACCAACGCGCCGGAATCGGGATCGAAAACAGAAGAGCGTTGAGGGCGGTGACAAGGATAATTTTTGTGCCAAGAAGCGGGGTCGCCACCGAGACATCCCCGCTGGAGAGCGCGGCAAAGGTGAAAACTTGACCGGCAAAAAATGTGAGGCAGGCCATCGCGGGCAAGAACAGAGGGGCGTTGGGAACCTCCGGGCTTTGGATCAACCACAGTGGTTGAACCACGAGGGCCACACCCAAGTTGGCGCAGAGATTCACTTGCGCGGCGTTGGCCCCCTTCCCCAACGCGGACTTGAGGAAAAATGAGGCGGCGGTGTAGCCCAGCGCGGCAATCCCCGCAAAGATGAGCCCAAGGGTTGGCAGCGACATGGGCGGTGTCAGGGAACCAACTGATCCAACACTTTCCGGAAATCCCGGGCCGCCCATTGACCCGGCACCTGCGGACGCCCCACCCAGCTGTAATTGAGGCAGGAACCGCAGCGGGCCAGAGCCAGGCGCGAGATTTTCCCCAAGTCGCCCATGCCCATGATGGCCACTGGCGGCCCCAATTCTTCCAGCGCGCGGAGGAGAAGCCCCACGTCGGAAGGTGTCTTGGGCGTTGCCGCAATTTTCACACAATCCGCCCCGGCTGCCCGCGCCTTGACCGCCCATTTGGTGAGAAACTTCAGCGTCGGCGTCCCCTCAAAATCATGGTGAGAGGCAATCACCGGTTTTTTCAGGGCATGGGCCGCTTCGACAACTTTGGCGAATACCTCCAGATTCCGGATCTCAAGATCCACCGCAGCCGCAACAGGCAACAACTCCAAGTAAAGTGCGGATCGTTCCTGCCAGGAAAGCTGAAGCGCCCCCCCCTCCGCAGGATCCCGCACGGTCACAATCGCCGGCAGCGGCAACGCGGCAATGTCCTCGCACGCGGGCGGATCGGGCAAGCTGTCCACACGCACTTCCACCGCATCCAAAACGCCGACCAAACCTGCGATCCGGTGCCAACCGGTTTTTTCGTGGAGGGTCCCGACGAGGTTTGTTCGGGTCAAGCTGAGTTTTTTCGTTGTTGTTGGCACCACGTAGAGATACGAAGTAAAGTCCCCTGAAAGCGAGCAGCTTCGATGAACACAAGAAAACAAGTAATCAGCGTCCAGATCAACCAGTTGTTGGATGCGCTCCTGTTGGGAGTGCTGCTGTGGCTCTGTTACTGGCTGCGGGCCTCGGGGTTTCTGGTGATCGATTCCCTGTGGGAGATTCCTCCTTTTGTGAACTTTTATTGGATGCTTGCGATCCTGATGCCGTTTGGGCCATTTCTGCTCGAGCTCCAAGGATTTTATGACCACCCCCTGGAGAAGACGGTGGCCAAATCCTTGCAGCAGATCGTGCATGCGGGCGTGTGGCTGGTGCTTTTGTTTGGGGTGGCGGCATTTTTCTTCCGGCTGACGATTCCCAGCCGGACGGTGTTGTTGCTTTTTTGCACCGTGGCGCCGCTGGCGCTTCTGCTCAAGGACCGTGTCATTTCCGCCCTGTATTACCAACGCCTTTTGAGGGGTGAAGGAGGGGAGCCAATCATTATGGCGGGAGAGCCGGACCGAATGGCCGAGGTCGAGGCGGCGATGACGCCCGCGCAAAAGCTGGAGTTGAGAATTGTGCGGAGAATTGATCTGGCGAGCCGGCCGGTGGAAGATCTGGTGAGCGCTTTGCACGACCACTCGGTGGGCCGCGTGATTCTGGCCGTGGGCCGCATTGAATTGGAAAAAGTCCAGTTGGCCGTCGAGGCCTGCGAGGTGGAGGGCGTGGAGGCCTGGCTCAATGCGGACTTTATCCGCACCTCGGTGGCACGCCCCACTTACGAAAGTTTTGGAAGAAAGCCGATGTTGGTTTTCCGCGCGACGCCGGAGATTTCCTGGTCGCTGATGCTCAAAAATGCGACCGACCGCCTGGGGGCTTTTGCGATTTTGATCCTCGCCATCCCCATCTTTGTGGTTGTGGCCCTGATTGTTCGTTTCAGTTCGAAAGGTCCGGTGATTTTTCGTCAGCAACGAGCCGGCCTGCACGGCAAGCCATTCACGATGTTGAAATTTCGCACGATGAATGCGGACGCCGAGCAGCAGAAGGAAGAACTGGAAGCCCTGAATCAAATGAAGGGGCCCGTCTTCAAAATTGACAAGGATCCCCGCGTGACCCCCATCGGCCGATGGCTCCGCAAAACCAGCATTGATGAATTGCCGCAACTCTTCAATGTGCTCAAAGGCGAGATGAGCCTCGTCGGCCCCCGACCACTGCCCCTTTACGAAGTTGAAAAATTTGCCCAGGCCAGCCACCGCCGCCGCCTGAGCATGAAGCCGGGATTAACCTGTCTGTGGCAAGTGCGGGGACGGAACCAAGTGGTCGATTTTGATGACTGGGTTCAGATGGACCTCGAGTATATCGACAACTGGTCCTTCTGGCTGGATCTGGTGATTCTGCTGCGCACGATCCCTGTCGTCCTTTTTGGCTGGGGTGCGAAGTAGCGGAAATTGGAACAATTTTCGACTCCTGACCTATTTAAGCACCTCGGGGGGAAAGGACGTATCCACCGACACGCGGCCCGGCGGAAAAGATGGGAGATTTTCTGAAAATTCCACCACAACCACAACGAATTCTCCGCCGCTCTGAACATCCTTGACGCGGCCCTCCCACCGCAACTCACTGCCCTCAAAACTCAACACGGCCATCATGCGTGGTTGAATTTTGGTGGCAGATTTTGGAGCAAACTGTGCGGAGACGGATTGTTCATCCAACGCCTCGACTTGGAGGCTGTAGGGATTTTGTGAGGCGAAGCGGGTGCCCGTACCGATCGCAGCCGCCACGCCAAGCACGGCGATGATGGTGACGATGATCGGGCCGCTTCGCGTCCCCGGCTTTTTTGAGTCAGGCATGGTGTCAGCGGCTCGGGATTTTCTTGAACCGATCATCAATCCCCGTAACCGGTGGGGTGTTTTTGATGCCAGGCCCAGGCGCTTTCCACG
>JBBECL010000319.1:0-12742 GCA_040881805.1 Terrimicrobiaceae bacterium
CTCCCGCAAAAAGGCCTTTTACGCGTCATCCGCTCCCCAAGATGAACAATCCCTTTCAGTTCCGTCGGAGCATTAACAGTAAACACTGTTAATGATAGAATGTCTAAGCAGCCTAGAATTTCGTTTGCTTTTGACAGAATCTTGACAGTGACATAGAATTTTTTGCGTATTTTATTATACAATTATTGTGTAATATATAGCGTTAATCTGTTGTTTATTAGTGTATTATATATTCTATAAACACAGCATAAATATTCGGGCAATGAGGTGAGCTCGAGGTCATGATGTTCGGGTAAAATGACATTATACACTGTTAGTGTCAAAAATGGACCTTCATCTCACTTCTCCAGCGTGATTTGATTATTGCTCAAGCGGTCGTGAACCAAGCAGACACTGACCCCGGGCTGAGTTTCCGAGCGGGGGATCTTGAAACCCCATGCCTCCCCGGTGGGGGAAACCAAGAAATTCCGGGATTGAGAAACAGATTTTGAGAGAGCGCCTGAAGATCCCTCCGTGGAGAACGGGGAATGGCGGGATCACATCCCGCATGGAGTGAGGTCTTTTCAAAACAGTGAAGCAGCAGCGCTTTTTAATCCACCCCACAAAACCACACCTTGTCTGTATTCAAAAATCAGGAAGGTGTTGCCAGGGAGTCAAGGAGCGATAGGTTGTCCTGTCCTATGCGTGTTGCTTTTTATCCTCACCCTCTCCTCCGACATTTTCTTGGAGCGATTTGTTTTTTTGGCTTCCTGGCGTTTTCAATTCCGGCTTTCGCCGGCACGGAAGCCGAGGCCATTCTGAAAGCTGCCCGTGTGAACCCTTTGGGAAATCAAATCACTCTGAATGCCCAACTCCGGAGTGGAAGGACCAACACTCCCTTCCAAATCGTGGTGGATGGGAAAGTCTCCTACGAATTCGAAAACCCGACCCAAGCCCTCATTCTGGACCTTGGAGATGATGAGTCCCGCTTGACCGAACGCAAAGGCGCGAAAAATGCGCCGATCAAAGCCGCTCGCTACGATGAACGCGTGCGTGGCACAGATATCTCATTCGAGGATTTGGCCCTCAAATTTCTTTACTGGAAACACCCAAAAATCCTTGGCGAAGAGACGATCCGATCCCGGAAGTCATGGAAATTCGAAATCCAAGCCCCCCGTGGCTCTTCCCAATACGGCGTGGCCAGGCTGTGGATTGACAAAGAGGGCGGGGCGCTCATGCGGGTGGAGGGTTATGACCCCCAGGGCCGTCTCATTCGCAAGTTTGAGGTGGTTGATGTGCAGCGCATAGATGGCCAGTGGATGCTCAAATCCATGCGGATCGAAACTATCAACCCGGAAACCAAAAAAGTGATCTCCCGCACTTACCTCGACGTGCTCGGCAAGGCCGAAGCCTGAGGGCTTGTTCCGCGGTCAAGACTTCCTGAATTTTTTAACCACGAATCACGCGAATTTTCACGAATTGGGAGCGACTTCACCGCAGTGTTTCTTCAAAAAATTCGTGGTTCAAGAAACCAAAAATTTCTCCAAACAAAATTTATTTTTAGTAATACTGACGGATATAGCCATAGGACTTCTCGAAGAGGTCCTGATCGGTATGGAGCTTGTATTTGAGCAAGGTGCGGCGGAGAACTTGTCTCACTTCGCGTTCACCTTGTGAGGTATTCTGCCAATCGGGAAAGCGCACGCTTTTCACAATGGCATCAATATCGGTGACAATTCGCTCAACAATAACGTGGGTGTTCTTGCTTTTGACTTCATTAAACAACTCTGTAAGAGCAGCGAGGGCCTGATTCTGTTCATCCTCCGGGTCGGCCATTTTCTCGGCTTCGACGGTGTCCTTGGCAACTTCGAGGATGGCCTGCTGCAAACCCCGCCCCACATCCCGGCTGACCTTCCGAATCTCCCGCCAATGCGCTTCAGGCGGCACCTGGAAGCGATGGTTCTCCGGAAACAGTGCAAACGCCTCGTCTCCTCCCGATTCTGCAAGTGCGGCTCGCACCTCCTCATCAAAGACATCGCAGAGCCGCTTAAAAAACAGCAGCGGAAAGATGAACTGTTTGTAGTCGCCCGCATCAATTGTCCCCCGGAGAAGCACGGCGGCTCCCCAGAGGTAGGATTTCGAGTTGCTGTTGGGTGATGCGGGTCGTGGGGAGTTCTTTGACCACGAATGGCACGAATTTTCACGAATGGGGAGCGGCTGCGCCGCAGTTTCTTGGGTTCTTCATCATTCGTGCTCATTCGAGAAATTCGTGGTTCAAGAAATCAGCAGTCCGTGGGTTTTGAGTATTCCGACCAGCCGCTCCTCCGCAGCAAACGCCGCCTCCGCACTCTCGCGCAGCCGTTTCATCGCCTCCTCCACGGTGAGCACTTCGGTTGTGACCTTCGGCTCGACATAGCGGGGGATATTGAGGTTGTGGTCGTTGGTGGCGATCTCGTCGAGGGTGACGACGCGGGCGATGCCTTCCACGTCTTGGAAGTGGCGGAACCAGCCGTGAATGCGCTCGACGTGCTCGGGGAGCAGTTCGTTCTGGGCGCGGCCGGTTTTGAACTCCTTGGAGGCGTCGATGATGAGAACCTTGTTTTTCCGGTCCTTCGGCTTCTTCTGCCGGAAGACGAGGACGCAAGCGGCGCGGCCGGTGCCGTAAAAGAGATTTGGCCCGAGGCCGATGACCGCCTCCAGCAGATCCATGCCGAGGAGTTTCTTCCGAATCTCGCCTTCCTTGCCCATACGGAAGAGGGCTCCGTGCGGGAGGACGACGGCCATGCGCCCGGTCGAGGGTGCCATGGACTTGACCATATGCTGCACGAAGGCGTAGTCGCCGCTCTTTGCGGGAGGCATCCCGGCGAAGTTTCGACCGTAAGGATCGCTGGTCCAAACCTCGTCGCCACCGAACTCTTTCAATGCAGCAGCGTGCTCGTCGTCATGGACATCCGAGAGCCGTTTGAAGAAGAGAAGCGGAAACACATACGATTTAAAATCCGCAGCATCGACCGGCCCGCGTAGAATATTCGCTGCCTCCCAGAGGTGGGATTCGAGTTGCTGTTGAGTGATGGGGGGCATGTAGAAAGATTTAACCACGAATTTTCACCACTTGGGAGCGAATGCACCGCAGTGTTTTTTCGTGAATCCTATTCGTGTACATTCGCAAAATTCGTGGTAGAAAAATTCTGGAGCCGAATCATCGAAGCAGGCCGTTCCCTACACCCGGAAAATCGCGCCGAGCTTTTTGCCCATGATGAGGCTGGCACCGATGATGGTGACGCCGAGGAAGGCCATGGCCCAGACGCCGAGGGCGCTGGCGATGAAGCGGCCTTCGCCGAGGAGTTGATACAATTCGTAGATCGCTTTGGTGATGGGAAAGTCTTCCTGTTTTTGGGCGAGGATGAGGGAATCGCTGACTTCGAGCATGGCGAAGGAGAAGGCCAGGATGCCTCCGGCCAGGAGGTTGGCCATGATGAGGGGGATGGTGATTTTTCGGAGGGCTTTGAAAGGGGGGCACCCGAGGTTCTGGGCAGCCTCTTCCAAGGTGACGCTGGTTTGCTGGAAACCTGCGGCGGCTGATCTGACCACATACGGCAAACGGCGGACGCTGTAAGCGATGACCAAAATCAGCAGGGGGTCATGGGTCACGGGATTCAGGGCTTGGAAAAGTTTGCCGTCTTGCGTCATGGCCAGGTAGCCAAATGCCAGCACCAGTCCGGGCACCGCCAGAGGCAACATGGCGAGGGTGTCGAGGAACTGACGCCCCGGAAGTTTGGTCCTGACAACCACATAGGCGATGGCGATTCCGAGGACGACATCCACCAGAGTGGCGAGCCCCGCGTATTTGATGCTGTTTTGGATGGAGGGCAGCGTGAGGTTATGACCAAGAGCTGCTTCGAAGTTGGCGAGAGTGAAATTTGTGGGCAGGATGGTGTCATACCAGTCCTGGGAAAATGCGACGAGGATCACGCCAAAGTGGGGAAGGATGGCCAGAAAGGTGACCCCTGCAAAAAACAGGGTGCACATCCACGAGGCAAAGACGCCGACCTTGCGGGGGCCTCCCTGGCTGGTGGCCTTGGCCATCATGGCATAGGTGTTCCTGCCGAAGAGAAACTTTCCCCCCACATAAAGAACCACCGTGGAGGCCAACATGACCGCCACCAGGGCAAAGGGAAACGGATTGCCACCGATATCCTTGATGCCGCTAAAAATTTGGACCGACGTCACGCGCGTGAATTCAAACATGAGGGGAACCCCCAACTCCGTGAACGCCCAAATAAACACAATCGTTCCGCCCGCAAAAAGACCGGGCATGATGAGTGGCAGCGTGATCTTGCGGAACTTCCGGAAACCCGTGCAGCCAAGGTTTTCAGCCGCCTCTTCCATGGCCGGATCCACGTTCGCGAGGGCGGCCACCACGTTTAAATAAAGGATGGGATACAGATGGAGGGCATTCATGACCACGATGCCCCAAAAGCGACCCTCACCCAAAAAGTCCACGGGTTGTGTCAGAAGACCCCAGTCGCTCAGCAAAGCATTCAATGCCCCGGCTTGTCCCAGAATGGCCTTGATGCCAATGGCGCCCACAAAGGGGGGAAGGATCATGGGTATGAGGACCAAGGCGGAGAGCAAGGCTTTGCCGGGAAACAAAAAGCGATCCGAAACAAAGGCCAGTGGCACCGCGATCAGGATCGTGAGTGCGGTGCTCCACACAGCCAGCCAAAACGCATTGGAAAGCCCTTCCAAATAAATGGGATTCCGAAAAACTTCCGCAATGTAAGCGAAGGTCAGGTTGCCGGCGTTGTCAAAAAACGCACCACGGAGGGTTTCCCCGATCGGCCACAAAAAGAAGAAGAAGAAGAACAAACCGGTGACGAGATAGACAAGTTTGGCGAGGGCATTGCTCATAGTTATTTCCCTTGGTTGGCGAGTTCTTCGGCCTCGCGGTATTGTTTTCGAAAGTGGTCGCCCAGCGTTTTGGCCAATTGGACTTCTTTGATGCGGTCTGCCGATGAAAGCGCCGGGCGAATCGATTCCTGGGCCACTTCATAACTCACGGCCGACAGATCGGCGAAACGTTCGGAGGCGCGGGGCGGGAAACCCGCCGCCACAAGCGCCTTCCAAGCTGACACTTGCTCGTCATGGGGATCCAAGGACATGACCCGAATGATAAAGCTCATGGTTTTAAAAAGCGGCCCCGTCCACCCCGGATGATAAGTAAAAAGCTTGGCCTCCTCGTAGGGGAACACCTCGGGGTCGGATCGATATTCCGAATATTGGGGATCGTAGAGTTCCTTGCGGATGGGGAGCCGGCGAAGGGCGTAGCGCCGGGGGCCTCCCGGAGCTCCGATCTCAAAATTCCAAAGCTTCTGGCCTTCGATCGAAAGCACAAAGTCAATGAAGTGTTTTGCAACTTCGGCATTGGGGGCACCGCGCAGGAGACCGATGGGGTCCACACCGACCGAGGAACCGCCTGCGGGGGTAAAGTATTGGAGGCGCGAGGGCGCATCACCAACCTTCACGGCCTCGCTCTGATACCTGCCATAAAAATCGATGCACATTCCGATGGCCGCATCTCCCTGCGCGACATCGACAGTCACCCGGGGGGCGGCATCCGTGAAATATCTGGCATTGGCCGAGGCCCGCTGAATGACCCGCAACCCGTCAACCCATCCTTCCGAGATGGCCAGAGCCGGGGCCGTTTCCTTCGAAGCCTCCATGCGCTGTTGCATTTGTTGTTGGATAATCATTTCAAAGGCCTTGGCCGCGGAACCGCTTTTTGTGGGGTCGGCAAGGGCCACTTGCTTCATGAACCGCGGGTCGCCCAGCCCCTCCCAACTGGCGGGGATTTCTTCGATGCCGAGTGCCCGCAGAGAGTCGGTGTTGTAGCAAATGCCGAAGGAGGAGACCACGGCCCCGATCCAGCGCCCTTGTTTGTCATAAAATTCCTCCCCCGACACACTTTGGGGAATCGAGTCCCCGGCGAACCAATCGGGATGGCGCTCGATGACGCCGGAATTCACCAGGCGCCCGGCCTCGGCCTGTCCAATAAAATCGAAGGCCCCTCCCCCGAAAAAGACATCCAAACCAATGCCCACCTCCGAGCCAAGGAAAGTTCGCCTGGCAGCCTGCGCGGGGGAATCCATGGCGGGGGATGTCGGGAGCTCAACTTTGGGACTGTCAAAGGCCCCTTGCACCTCCGGCGTCCATTCCTTGCCCTGCCTTCGCCAATAGGTTTGAAACGCCGCAAAAAATTCACCTTTGAGATACCTCGCAATTTCGCTGGTGCCACCGGGAATCCGCCAGTCAATGCGCACCGTGCGCCCGGTTTTTTCCTGATAATGGTCCGCGAAAGCCCGGGAAAATTCGTAACGAATGGCCTCGTTGTGCGGAGTGATGACGATGAGCGTGTCATCAGCCGCCGCGAGAAGATTCTGCTCGGGTTTCAACGCAAACGGCAGACCCACCACCGCAGCCAACACCACAAGAACAGCAAGAGCGCGCACCATGACTCAAGGGCGCAAAACCACCACATCCTCGGGCAACACACGCACGACGAGGTCGCGGTCCGGCGGACGGGAGGAAATCCGGGGATTCAACTCAAAAATCTTCAAAGCCTGGTCACCTGCCAGAAACTGATATTGCGCGACCTCACCCAGATAAACACTGTCACCAATCCGTCCTGTGGCGGAGTTTTCTGTCACCGCCTCCGTCGTAAAAACCCAGCTTTCCGGGCGCACGGAAAGATTGACGATGTCTCCGCGATTCGGCTTCCAGTCGGGATCCCCAAGGTGTCCGTGAAACTTGCCGATGGCTGTTTCGACCACGGCGGCGTCACCATCCAAGGACAACAACGTGCCGGGGATAAAATTGGTTTCCCCGATAAAATCCGCCACGACGCGGGTTTTGGGACGACGATAGACATCTTCGGGGCTCCCGATTTGGGCGATTTTCCCGCTGTCCAAAATGGCCATGCGATCGGAAATGGAGAGCGCTTCTTTTTGATCATGCGTCACATAGATGGCCGTCAGCCCGAATTCTTTGCAGACCCGGCGAATCTCCGTGCGCATTTCCAGCCTCAGCTTGGCATCCAGGTTGGAGAGGGGTTCATCCAGAAGCAGGGCTCGCGGCCGGATCACCAGCGCCCGTGCGAGCGCGACCCGTTGTTGCTGGCCTCCGGAGAGTTGGGCAATTTTGCGTTGGGCGTAGGGCCCCATCCGCACTGACTCAAGGGCTTCCTGCACGCGGGATTCAATGTCCTTCTGCCGGACCCGGCGTTCCTCCAATCCGAACGCCACATTTTTGGCAACCGTCATGTGAGGCCACAATGCGTAACTCTGAAACATCATCCCGGTGTTGCGTTTGTGCGGCGGGAGATTCGTCACGTCCTCCTCGCCAAAAAGCACCTTCCCGCTCTCAGGGATATAAAATCCGGCGATATTCCGTAGCAACGTCGTCTTGCCGCACCCGCTGGGACCCAGCAAAAAAAAGATCTCCCCGGGCTCCACACGGAGAGTGATCCCGTCAAGAGCCGTCATGCTCCCAAATTTTTTGACGAGGTTATCAATGGTGATCGAGATCATACGTTTCCAAAAGCCCGCTCTTCTATAGCCAGTCACTGCATCACATGCAACCCTTCAGCCGATTTGACAGAGACAAATGCCAAAAAGATTTTTGCATCAATTTTACGAACTTTGCCGTTGATCTCTTTGTCAGGATTGTTAAAAGTATCGGGCTCGGGTTGGTAGCTCAATGGTAGAGCAGTGCCCTTTTAAGGCATTGGTTGTGGGTTCGAGTCCCACCCAACCCACGACCTCTTTTTTTTCAGAATGTCACTCGTGTGCGCTGAACAAAGCGGAGAAGAAAGAAAAGTCCGGTGAGAACCATCCACGGCAGGTAGCCCACCCAGACGCCGACGGCACCCCAATCCCAAACAAAAGCAAGGAGATAGATCGTTGGCAGGCTCAGAATCCAGTAGCAGATGGCGTTTGCGATCAGGGGCACTCGATTGTCGAGAAGTCCGCGAAGAGCTCCCAGGCTCACGGATTGGATGGCGTCGGAGATTTGGTAAATCCCGGCAATTGTCACAAGGAGGCCTGCCAACTTGGCGACCCCGACATCCTTGGTGAAGAGGCTGGCGAGCCAGGGCCCGCAGGTGGTGTAAACCAAGGCACAGGCTGCCATGAGGGCGACTCCAAAACCCACGGCCAGAAGCCCGACCCGCCGTGCTCCAGCAAGATCCCCTGCCCCCGCAGCCTGGGCCACCCGCACGCTGGCGGCCGTGGCCAGCGCCATGGGAAACATCCATGCCAGGGACGCAATGCCCATGGTGACTTGGTTGGCGGCCAGAGCTGTTGTGCCAAGCCAGCCGAGCATGATGGCTCCCACGGCGAAAGATCCTCCTTCGAGAACATCCTGACCTGCCACAGGAAGTCCCTGCTTCCAGAGGCTTCGGAGCTTTTTGAGGCAGGCAGGCCCGGACCGAAAGACGGTGAGCGCCACATCAACACGCACCCAGGCGAGAAGAGCGATGACCTGAACCACCCGGGCGATCAGCGTGGCCCAACCGGCTCCCTCCAATCCCAACGCGGGAAATCCCCAGTGACCAAAGATCAGGATCACGTTGAGTCCGGCGTTCAAGACGATGGAGCCAACCATGATTCCCACGACCGGCCAGGGCCGGTTGATGGATTCGGCCATCTGCCCCAGCGCGACTGCCAGCATGGCGGCCGGCAGGGACCAGGCAATCAAGAGCAGGTAATTCTTCGTGACGGCAACCACTTCGGCGGGCTGACCCAAATGGCCAAGCCACGGAACGATTGCCGTCAGGACGAGGGCCATCAGAAGACCAACACCCCCCCCCAACCAAGCGCCCGCCCGTGCGGTGGCAGAAGCCCCGGCGATGTCACCCCCGCCAAAAGCTTGGGCCACACGCGGAGCCAGAGCTCCCAGCGAGCCATATCCAAAATACAAGGCAAACATCACCAAGTTGCCAGCCAGCGAGGCCCCGGCCAGGGGAACCGCCCCGACCTGACCGACCATGTAAGTGTCCGTCAACTGCATCACAACCTGACCGGCCTGCCCCAAAACCATTGGAGCCGCCAAGGCCATGAGAGACCAGATCACGGAGGACAGGGAAGGCTGGAAAGCGCGAGGCATGGTTGGACGTGAGAAAATCAGAGCCCGAATGCCGCGCAAAGCCTGATTTGCTCATGTTTCAGCCTTGATGAGCGAAGAAGCCGGCGGTCCCAGGGCCACTGACCGTGCCCGCTTTCAACCCCGAGTTCCTGCCGTGTCTTGCGTTTCGGTCACAAGGAAAATGGATTCCATCCGCCCTGCGGTTGGCGTTGGAGAATTTTGTCACTCCCCAAGGCAAACAAGTGAATCCAACGATGGTTCACGAGGTTGGCCACGGACTCATGTTTTTCGAGAATGCTGTCCATGGCTTCCGGGGACGCTTTGACAAACACATTCAAGCGCAGCGGCGTGTGCCGGAGGTTGGCTCCATCATGGACAGATTGCCAGGGCAGGCCCGAGCGCAGATCTCCGCCATTGCCTTCGAGAACCCCCATTTTTCCCACCACATTGTGCAGGAGCTTGTTGCCGCTGCCAAAGAGGTCGTTGTTGGATGCCGAGCCGAAGTATTGGAGGTTGATCCAACTGGCCACAACCATGGGAGCGCAGAGAATGAGTTCGAGAACGCTCAGGTCGTTGTCCTCTTCGGCATCGTAGTTGTGCAGGAAGGCTTGGCCGTCGAGCTTGATATTTTTGGTCATGGACCGGGGAGCGGCAATGAAAGCGTGATTGCCCGCGAGCCCCCATTCCGGGCGCACCTCGGCCCAATCACACGAGCGCTTTTCCATGGCACCAAAGACATTGGGGCAGGACATGGGGTCCACGCCAAGGCCTATGGCACGCTCCGCCCGCACAAGGTCCCCGGCCCGACTCAGGGTGTCCTGCAAGGTCTTCAAGTCCTCCTGATGCGTGGAGGGCACGCTCTCTTGGTCAAAGATCGTGATCTCATCCGTGCCCGTGTTGTGCAGCGCGCCGAGAAAAATCGTGTCATCGGGGATTATAACCCCATGGGCCGGGAGTGATCGCCGCGCGGCGGGGTCGTTGAGGACGGCAGCGGCAACCCGCGCATTGGCGTCCCCGGCATGGCCACCGCAGGCCCCACAGTCGAGAGAGGACGCGAAGGGGTTGTTGGCGGATTGACCTCCGTGCCCGCAAAGCAGAATCAGACGGGCAAAGTTTTTTGTGAGGCCCATATTGCGAAGGGCTCCGAGAGCCATGGTCACCCGGTCTTCCGGGGAAAGACCGTTGGGCTCGTTTTTCGGACAACATTCTTGAGCGAGTGGCAAGGATGTTTGCGGCGCTGCTGAGGATGGAGGCATCACGAGGTTTTTCCGCAGCAAGGGCACAACCGAAGCCAGACCGAGGCTTTCCACAAATGAGAAACTGGTGATCGACGCGGTTTTGAAGCGTTTCCAGTTTCCGGCCTCTTCCTCGCGGTGGGCGACTTGGACCTCGGCAGACCGGGCTGCCGATGGATCCCCGGCGTGGAGGTGTTCATGGATGCGGTGGGAGGGCGTGAGCAGAACGGGACACCGTGCCGACCCGTGGCTCCCGTTGATGGGAACCACTTCGATGGGAAACCCAAAAAAGCCGGCAAACCCGATCGTTTCCGCCTTTGCGTCCGTCAATTCCAGCGCCCGCCGCATCACCTCTGAACGCACATCAATACAGAAAACAGCCTGAACCGAGGGGCGATCACCCGCGGGGTTGGAAGTGGATAGATCACCGGATTGTAAACGCTGGATCCACACCCGGCGGTGGCTGATCTCGAGGGCCTCCTGCCAGATCGCTGCAAGGGAAGCCGATGGTTTTGTTTTTGCGGAAATGACGGGCTTGCCTCCAAAAGCTTTGTGAAGGGTCCAATCATAAGCCAACCGGATGGCCAGAAGTTGCTCCAAACTTTCGTCCGACTTCCCGCGCAGTTTTTTTTCCCTCACCAGATATTGCACATAGCCCGCCCAGCCTTTCACGCTCATCAAAAGGCGATGAAAGTAATCCTCCCGGGCGGAGTCGGGGATACCGATGTCCTTGAGCATGGTCTCCATGGCCCGCCGTGCTTCGTCAGGCAGAGATTTGATGTGGCTGCGAAAACCGGGAATGCCGCTGACCTCCGGAGTGCGGTCCAGTTCGGCCCCCCGCTTCCATGCCCGGAAAAGGGAAAGGCTTTTCCACGGCATTTGCCAGAGCGACTGTCCCTGATCGTGGTAGGCGGCGCACCATTTGGAGATTTCCTCCAGCGCGAGGCCGTTCCACCGTGTGCCGTTTTTGACATCCAGGGCATCAGCGACGGAAAGCAGAGCGTTGTCCAGCGGCCACTGTTCAGGAGGAGGCTGCAGGATCGTTGGCAGGCGATTCTCGCAATCCAGATTTTTGCAGGCCAGCCGCAGGTCTTCTTTCGTGATCGACTGGTCATGCCAGGCGCTCGCGAAATTCGAAGCAGGCAGGAACGGCGATTGGTGGCCCGCGCGGTGGATCACGTCGAGCGCCTCACCAAAGTCCAGGTCTGCCATCCCGACAAAAGGATTCACCGCCACAAAATGAGTGAGCGGCCAGAGGGGTGGAATTTTTTCGCAAGCTGCTTCAACACATTCCTGGAGAGACGTGTCGGTTGCTTGCGGTGGTTCATCGAGGATGAGGCTGTTCATAAGAATTTTTTTGGTAAAATGGATTAAATTTTTGTCACGGGCCAGAGTGTGATCAGAAGTCGATTGACGAGGGCGTTGACGTAAAACCGATTAAAAATCAGCACATAAAGACGCTGCCCCAACGCAGACTGTTGGAGGACTGGAAGACTGATTTGAAGGAGAAAGACGGCTAGAAACGCGATGACAATGAGAGCGAAGACCGCCCAGGCCAATGGTCCGCTCAGATTCACGGCGAGAGGGAGGCTATCCTGCAGACCCCACGTGAAGACGTGATGCAGTGCAAAGTAGGCAATGCAAACACCCGCTGCCACCGCCAGGCTTTTGAGAATCCCCCCACCCCGGCTGCCAAGAGAGGTCCACAACAACGTCGTGATGGCCATCACCAGCACGCTGCCAATGACGAATAATCCGGGTTCCTTGGTGGTTGAAAGACCGAAGAGCAAGCCAATGCCGACACACAGAGCCAGGCCTGCAACCAACACCACCACAAATCCGCCCACCGAGCGTTGGGAAGTCTCGGGCAAACGCGAAAGAGGCTCCGGCGCCTTGTGGGAAACCGCCTCCCCGGACTCCAAAAAGGCATGGGCTTTGTAGAGGGAGTGGGCGATCAGATGGAGGGCGGCCAGCGCAAAGGCTCCCAGCCCGCATTGCATGATCATGTAGCCCATCTGGGCCACGGTGGAAAACGCCAGGGACTTTTTAATGCTTGTCTGTGTCAACATCACCAAGGACCCAAAAAGCGCCGTCAGGGCTCCGATCAGGGCCAAAGCCAACATGGTTTCCGGGGACAGGGACACCAGCGGACTGAGGCGGATCAGCAAAAACCCCCCTGCGGATATCACCCCCGCGTGCATGAGTGCGGAAACGGGCGTCGGGGTTTCCAAGGTGTCGGGAAGCCAGGTGTGAAAGGGGAATTGGGCGGACTTCAGCACCGCTCCAAAGGCAATGCCCGCGATGGCAAAAAGCATCACGGGATTCAACTCCGTGCCCACAAGCGCCTTCGACTGCTCCAAGATGGCAGGCAGTTCCAGAGTTCCAAA
>JBBECL010000320.1:0-2005 GCA_040881805.1 Terrimicrobiaceae bacterium
CTGCCCATCCTGCTTGTGTCTTGAGTGATCCTTGAATAAGGATAGGGGAAAGCATGATGGAAGAGATCCGCGAAAATGAGGATGTGCGAGTGGGATACCTGCTCTCATGGGTGCTCACCGGCACGGAGGAAGGTGCTGGAAAGTCGGTGTGCGAAGCGATTCAAGAGGTCGCCTCGCATCCTGCCGCCTCGGACCATCACAAGCGCTATCAATTATTTTTGTCCGTTGTCCGGCGGCGCAGCCTGAAGTTTCCAGCGCGCGATGAACTCCCTGAAGCTCTCCGGGAATTGCACAAGTCCCCCGAGCCGGGAAGGAGCGTTTTGGCGCTTCAGGAATTACTCCAAGGCAAAGAGCAATCCGGGGCGGCGGCCCTGGTGGGGCTGGATCCCAGGAGTGCCACCGAGGCCGCACAAAAATTGAAGGAGACGCTCGCGGAACCTTCCCACCTCGCGAAAGAACTCGCGTCCATGGAGCCTTCTCCCGGCACCGAGTGCCTCGCGGCCATAAAAACCTATTTGCACGGGCCTGAGCACTCCGCCGTGAAAAACCCTGCAACCATCGCCGTGGGTGCGGCTTTTCTTATTTTGATTGCCGTGGTGGTGTGGCAGATGACCGGAAAAGTCGGCGTGTTTCCCGAGGAGGCCATCAAGATCGCAACCGAAGCCCGCCGGGCGGCTCAGGAAAATTTCGCTCCCATGGACGCCGGGTTGGACACCCTCCCCGATTGGTTTGCCATGCAGGGATTTGAAGGGTTTCAAATTCCTCCGGGGTTGGAAAACTTGAATGCGGTGGGCGTTCGCACGTTTTCCCATGATGGGGCTTCTTTGGCTCAAGTGGCGGTTTTGCACGAGGAGAAAAATCTTTATCTGGTCTCCTTTCCCGCCGCGGCCTTCGAAATCCGAAACCTGCCATCACAAACTTGGCAGGTCGCAAGCTCGGGGCGTTATGCCTTTGCCATTCGCGAGGAAAATGGCATGTGCATTTTGATCACCTTTGCCGGTTCGGAGGAGGACATGAAATCGTTCCTTGCCTCACTTGCCGGGCCGTAGCCCGATTATTTCACAACTCCCCAGGAGAGGGTGATTTTTTGAAACCCGGTTGCGAGAGCACGTAGCCGGTTGTGGCCAGAAGGACGACCTTGCCAAGAAATCCGCCATTCAGGTCAAAACAATTCAGTGTCCAAATCGGAGCCGAGTCCTTGCCGCGCACGGTGAGCGCGTAATCGACGTGGCCGATAATTTTGGAATTTGCCGCCGCGATCGGCTCGGCAATCAGATAGGCGTCGCCGGAATCCACGCGGACCTGGGTCGGATCGATGGACACTCCCTGACGGAATGACTCATACGCATTCATGGATTGGACATCGGCGATGACCTGCCCGTCGGCGATGGTGAGTTTGTGAAGCGTTCCGAGATCATCCGAGTCCCGGGCGACCACAACCCACTGTTTGGGCTCCGGGGTGCCGCCTTTGCCGGTGACCAGGACGATGCCCTGGGAATACTTGGGGTCAATCGCCAGCATCGCTGTCACCGCCCAGTTGGGGATGGGTATTGGCACGGCTGGTCCGGCGAAGTTTGGCCGGGGGTCCTGGACCAAATCATTGGGCTCAACCGCCCCATTGGGATCAACCGTCCAGTTCGAGGGCTGGGCTTGATCGTCGGCGAAAGTCACACCGACGGGGAGAAGGTGAGGGGCCACCGTGACTGACAGGATTACGAGGGTTCGAAGGGAAATCATGAAAGGGCGTGGGAAGATTCAGTTTTGGAAAGTGCGGATCACAGCATCAGCGAGTTCTTCGGGTGTCAAGGTTGCGGTGCCCAGCTTCCCGACAACAACACCCGAGGCGTGGTTGGAGATTTCCGCAGCTTCCTGCATGGTTGAGCCGGCACACAGAGCCAGCGTGAAGAGGGCAATGGCCGTGTCGCCGGCGCCTGAGACATCAAAAACTTCCCTGGCACGGGTCGGTGTGTGGTAGGGCGGTTTTCCATCCTCGACCAACAACATG
>JBBECL010000321.1:0-2002 GCA_040881805.1 Terrimicrobiaceae bacterium
CCTAACGGGCGAGACGCCCGTTCCCCCTGTGGTTTGCACTTCAGAGATGCGCCCGGCGCAAACCGTGCTGCAGTTGGCGGGGGCCGGGCCGTCCCTTGCCCGCCCGCTTGTCTCTTGGCAAGGGACGTGGCGGGTCCAGACGCCCACAACCGACATTCCGGTCCAGATCCTCATCCCTCTTCACAATAAAAGGGATTGCGTCCTTTCGGAAAATGGTTGTGACTGGGGGCCCTTCTCTTTTCATGGAAGTTCCCGTTTTCACATTCAGTCTTCCTGACTTCTCCTACGCATTTTTGAGTGTTTTGCTGGAGGGGATGCCGTTCATTTTGGTGGGGACACTGATTTCCGGGTTGTTGGACCAGTTCCTGCCCTCCAAGGTGATGTTGCGATATCTGCCAAGGAACCCGTTTTTGGGTGCCTGCACGGCTGCGGGCATGGGGCTGATTTTTCCGATGTGCGAGTGTGGTGTTGTGCCTGTGATCCGCCGGCTGATCCATAAAGGGCTGCCGGTTTCCAACGCGGTGGCCTACATGTTGGCCGCCCCGGTGGTGAATCCCATAGTGATTCTGAGCACCTATGCGGCGTTCCGGGGTCAGGGAGCTTTGGAAATGTCGAGCTTGCGGGTGGGGGTCGCCTTTATGGTGGCCGTGCTGGTCGCCATGGCGGTCCACAACCTCCCGTTGCGGCGAGTGGTCCGGCCTCAGATTTTTGAATCGGTGGAGAATCTGCCAGATGGGGAATCCCACATGCACCAACACCCCGCCGGCTTGCTTGCCCGGCTTCAGGCCGCTCTGCATGTGGCGGTCTCGGATTTTTTGGATGTGATGGTTTATTTTGTGCTGGGGGTCGGCGTGTCTGCGGCGATCAGCACGGCTTTGAATCAGGAAGTGCTTTTGCCTTTGGCGTTGAACGATTGGTTTGCCACGGCTTCGATGATGCTTCTCGCCTTTGTGCTCTCCCTTTGCAGCACCTCCGATGCCTTTATTGCGGCAACCTTTGTGGCCTTTCCCGCCGTGGCCAAATTGGCCTTTCTGGTGTTTGGTCCCATGCTGGATCTGAAACTTGTCTTTATCTACAGCTCGGTCTTCACCAAGCGCTTTATTTTGGGGTTGGCGGTTGGTCTTTTTGTTTTGATTGGGCTAATCTGTGTGAGGCTTTCCGTGATGGGATTATGACACTTTCCGCTCGCCGTTATTTCCAGGGTGCTTCGCTTGCTGTGTGGGGGGTGGTTGCCCTGGCGTTTTATTTCTCGGGTCGGCTGTCCTCCTATCTTCACCCAAGCTTTCACGGGTGGACGGTGTTCTCCGGATTTGTTCTTGTTTTGATGGCCGCAGGGGTCGTGCTTCTGCCCACGAACGAAGAGTGCTTCGATGACGATTGTGGGGCCGCCCATGGGCCCAAATCGGGAGGCGGCTTGGTGCTGACCACCGCGTTGTTGATCATTCCGCTGTTGGGAGCTGTCATGATTTCTCCCAGCCAATTCGGGGCCGTGGTCGTCATGAATCGCGGGCTTGCGGACAGTATCGCCGACCTTCCGGGATACGTGCCATTCAGCGAACCGCCCCTCCCAACCGAAGACGGTTCCATCGGGCCCTCGGGGCCGGGGGCAGATTTTGGTTCCTATCTGACAAAAAACGCCAACGGCCAAATCGTGGCCTCCACGATGGACCTTCTTTATGCAGCCAACGAACCCGGGATCCGTCAGGACTTCGAAAACCAGGAGATCGAGGTCATTGGCCAATTTTTCCCCGCCCGAAAGAACAACCCCGGCGGCGACCGGTTTTCGTTGGTAAGAATGTTTGTGATGTGTTGCGCCGCCGATGCCCGTCCCGTGGCCATCACGATCCGCGCTCCACGGCCCGAAACCTTCCCCGACATGAGCTGGGTGAAGGTCACGGGAAAAGCCACGTTTCCCAGCGAGGGGGGGAGGACGGTTCCCGTCATCGTGGCCGACGCGGTTGTGCCTGCCGAGGCTCCCCGGGAGACTTTTGTTTATTGAGAA
>JBBECL010000322.1:0-1991 GCA_040881805.1 Terrimicrobiaceae bacterium
CAAGGCCGCAAGGTTTGCAGGCCGGGGATTTTGGATGACGGCGATGACGGGCTCAAAGGTGTCCGGAAATCCGGACATCATGAGAGCCAGCGCTTGGGCGGCGGGGGTGCGGGTGGGTTCAAGCGAGGCGGGGGTGAGATCAAACTGAAGGGGTCGCCATGGCGCCAAACTCAGGATCAACCCGAGAAGTCCCAACAAAGCTCCCAAGCCCAGGAGAGGAAGAGGTTGGGAATGACAATGCCGCGCAAAATCAAGAAACGCGGTGTCCCGCGCTGTTGGCGGCCTTTTGCCATGGAGGAACAATGGCAACATGAGGAGCATGATCCCGGTCGCAAGGAGGACCCCGATGGCCACCAGCGCTCCCAACTGACGGAATCCCGGAGACCCGGCAAAACACAAGGCCAGGAAGCCGGCTGCGGTGGTCAGGGCCACCCAGAAGATCCCCGGCCCCGCGAGTTTCAGCGCTTGGGCGATGGCCTGGTGGCGGTTGAGCCCCCCGTCCGCCGCATGGTAATAGCGCTGACAAATCAAGAGGCTGAAATCATCACCCAAACCAAAAAGAATCGAACAAAAACCGATGGCCACCACATTCAGACTCCCAAAAAGCAGGCCCCCGAAGGCGGTCGCCAGAACGGCGGAGACCACAAGCAGCACCGCGATCCCAACCAGCGGCCAGAGACGACGAAATCCCAGCCAGAACAAACCCACCACCGCAAACAGAGACACCACCGATGTCAATTTGATGTCGCGTTCCATACTCGTGGAAATTTCGTCAACATAAGCCGCCCGACCGGTCACCAAAATCCGGGGGTTCGTTTCGTCGCCAAACCCACCCACAAACGCATGGACTTCACGCATCAACGCCTTGCAGCCATCCGGGGAGGAATCGGTTTGACGGGTGATGCAGGGGACAATGTGCAGCAACCCGTCTGGCGAAGTCAGGTCAAAGGCCCGGTTCACTTTCATGGACTCCCACAGGGGCTTCAAGGCAGATGCCCCCAGCCCCAAGGGGTCGTTCTCCAGCTCAAACAGGGCCTGGGGAGACCCTGCCGCCACATCCGCGGCCAAACGCGCAATCCGAGTCTCCATCGTCAGCGGATCCAGCTTCTTTAGTGCTGCCTGAAACTCTTCGGGCGGAAGATTCAAAAGGAGCGGCACAACAATTTCCCGTCCCCCGTCACCGCCAGCCAGCGGTTGGGCGGACAAAACCCGCAACACCCATGGCTGCTCCAAAAGTCTGGCTGCAAAGGTTTCCCGGAATTCCTCGTGCTCATCCGTGGTCCCCGCCCCCTCGGGCCAAACAAGAACAAACGCCAACTCGTTGGACTGCGCGAATCCCCGCTCGTAATCCCGCAGCCCTTGAACGGACAACTCTCCGGGAGGGAGGAGATTCAGGATGTCGGAATCAAAGGTCGTGTGCTTCGCCAACACCAGCGCCGCCAGCAGGGTGCTGCAAGCCAGAGCCGCGATCAACACACGCGGACGGCGGACAATGACCCCCGCAACAAAATTTGCGATGGCGTCGATGGGACGCGGGCTCACACGTTGAACCGGAATTCCAGCACATCGCCATCCTGGACGACGTATTCCTTGCCCTCAACCCGCAACTTCCCGGCCTCGCGCGCCTTGGCCTCGCTGCCGAGAGTCACCAAATCCGCGAAGGCCACCGTCTGGGCCGCAATAAATCCCCGCTCGAAGTCGCTGTGAATCACGCCCGCCGCCGCAGGCGCTTTGTCCCCGGCGCGGATTGTCCACGCACGGGTTTCCTTCGGCCCGGTGGTCAGATAGGTCCGAAGCCCGAGCAAATGATACACCGCACGAATCAGGCCACTCACCCCACTGTCATCAACTCCCAACCCTGCCAAAAATTCGCGGGCTTCCTCGGGCGGCAACTCGGACAATTCACTTTCAATCTGGGCGCTGATCACCACCGCTTCGCTCCCCATGTGGTCGGACGCATAGGCCCGCACCGCTGCCACCATCGCATTGGC
>JBBECL010000323.1:0-9987 GCA_040881805.1 Terrimicrobiaceae bacterium
TTGCGGAAATCATGCAAGGTCAAACCGGTCAAGGTTCATGACTTTGGCCCATGCGGCGACGAAGTCTTGAACAAACTTTGACTGAGAGTCCGAGCACCCATACACTTCGGCCAGGGCGCGAAGTTGGGAGTTGGATCCAAAGACGAGATCAACACGTGTGCCTGTCCACCGGACTTCCCCGGTGGTGCGGTCACGCCCTTCGAACAGATCTTCCTCTTTCGAAGTCGCATTCCACACCGTGCCCATATCGAGCAGGTTGACAAAGAAGTCATTGGTGAGGGTTTCGGGTCGTTTCGTGAACACGCCATGATTCGAAGAATCGAAGTTCGTTTTCAGAACGCGAAGGCCTCCCACGAGGGCAGTCATTTCTGGAGCCGTGAGTGTCAGCAACTGGGCTTTGTCCACCAGGAGTTCCTCGGCAGAAACCGAATATTTGGTCTTCAAATAATTGCGGAAGCCATCAGCGGCTGGTTCAAGGAATTCGAAGGACTCCACATCCGTCTCTTCCTGGGAGGCGTCCATGCGTCCCGGGGTGAAGGGAATCGAGACATCATGACCCGCATTTTTTGCGGCCTTTTCGATGCCGGCGTTACCAGCCAGCACCAGCAAGTCCGCAAGGGAGATTTTTTTCCCGGAGGACTGGGCGGCGTTAAAGGCAATTTGAATCCCTTCGAGGGTTTTGAGAACTTTGGACAATTGGTCGGGTTGGTTGACCGGCCAGTTTTTTTGCGGCGCGAGCCGGATGCGGGCTCCGTTGGCACCACCGCGTTTGTCGGACCCACGGAATGTGGAAGCCGAGGCCCAGGCCGTGGAGACAAGCTCGGAAACGGCCAGGCCGGACGCCAAAATCCGGTCTTTCAGAGCGGCCGCATCGGCCTCATCAATCAAGGGATGATCGATGGCAGGAATGGGATCCTGCCAGAGGAGGATTTCTTCGGGAACCTCCGGGCCGAGGTAGCGGTCCCTTGGGCCCATATCGCGATGGGTCAGTTTGAACCAAGCCCGTGCAAAGGCATCCGCAAACTGATCGGGGTTCTCGTAAAACCGGCGGGAGATTTTTTCGTAGGCAGGATCAAATCTGAGCGCAAGATCCGTGGTTAACATGGCCGGAGCGATGCGCTGGGAGGGATCGTGGGCATGAGGGACGGTTCCGGCGCCAGCACCACCTTTTGGTGTCCACTGCTGGGCTCCCGCCGGGCTTTTTGTCAGTTCCCATTCGTAATCAAACAGGTGATGGAAATAATCGTTGCTCCACTGCGTGGGGGTGGTCGTCCATGTGACCTCCAACCCGCTGGTGATGGTATCGGCACCTTTGCCGGTTCCAAAACTGTTTTTCCATCCAAACCCCTGTTCTTCCAGGCCGGCGGCCTCGGGTTCGGCTCCCACGTGTTTGGCATCTCCCGCCCCATGGGTTTTGCCGAAGGTGTGACCACCGGCAATGAGAGCGACCGTCTCTTCGTCATTCATGGCCATCCGGGCAAACGTCTCCCGGATGTCTCTGGCCGAAGCGACAGGGTCCGGGTTTCCGTCAGGGCCTTCGGGGTTCACGTAGATGAGGCCCATTTGCACGGCGGCCAGGGGATCTTCCAGACTCCGCCCGTGCGTGTCGCCGTTGGCCGTGTCGTCGGAAACAAGGACGCCGCCCTCTTTGGCGACACCTTCCGAACCATGGGCATACCGGATGTCGCCCGCAAGCCAGGTGGTCTCACGGCCCCAATAGACGTCCTGATCCGGTTCCCAGGTGTCCTCGCGTCCGCCCGCAAATCCAAAGGTCTCGAAGCCCATCGTTTCCAAGGCCACATTGCCACTGAGGATAAACAGGTCCGCCCAAGAAATTTTGCGGCCATATTTTTGTTTGATTGGCCAGAGCAGCCGGCGGGCCTTGTCCAAGCTCACGTTGTCCGGCCAGCTGTTGAGCGGAGCAAACCGCTGTTGCCCGCGACCACCACCACCGCGGCCATCCCCGGTCCGATACGTGCCCGCGCTGTGCCAGGCCATTCGAATAAATAGCGGCCCGTAGTGACCAAAATCCGCAGGCCACCAGTCTTGGGAGTCGGTCATCAGCGCGGCGAGGTCCTGTTTCACAGCCGCCAAGTCGAGGCTCTCGAACTCCTTCGCATAGTCGAACCCTCCGCCCATGGGATCGGACAAATCGGAGTGCTGGTGCAGGATTTTCAGATTCAGTTGATTCGGCCACCAATCATGGTTTGAGGTGCCGTTGCTTGCGGTGTGATGAAATGGGCACTTGGCTTCTGTGGTCATAGGTCTTTTGCTTGGTTTGGTTGGGGCGAATATCAGGACAGACATCATACGCACAAACCCTTCGATGAGCGACAACAAATTCAGTTTCTCTGCTCAAAAAGGAAGCTTATCAGCCCGTTGTATTGGTGAAGGAATTGCCGGGCATGAACGGACAAATTTGGAGGGAACCCTTGCAGACAGGGTCAAGGACTGATAACCAGATCAACTCACCCATGAATATTCACGAGTATCAGGCCAAACAGTTGATGGAAAAATTCGGAGTCGCCGTTCCCGGTGGGGCCGTCGCAGAAAGCCCCGAAGAAGCCGAGCGGGTCGCGCGGGCGCTCGGGAAAAACAATCTTGTGGTGAAATCCCAAATTCACGCCGGTGGCCGCGGCAAGGGCACATTCAAAAATGGTTTCCAAGGGGGTGTGCATCTGGCCAAAACCGCAAACCAGGTTCGTGATTTGGCTGACCAAATGATCGGGCAAACGCTGGTGACCCATCAAACCGGTGAAGAAGGCCGGCTTGTGCGCAAGGTTTTGGTTGCCGAGGCGGTGGAGATCAAAAGAGAACTCTATTTCGCGATCCTTATTGATCGCGCCATTTCGGGACCTCTCATCATTGCCAGCACGGAAGGCGGGGTTGAAATCGAGACTGTGGCCGAGCATTCCCCGGAAAAAATCATTCGTGAACCCGTGGACCCTGCCCTGGGTTTGCAACCCTACCAAACCCGTAAAATTGCCCGCCAACTTGGGTTCACATCCACGGAAATGCGGGCGGCCTGCCGCCTTTTCACGTCGCTCTACAAGCTCTTCATCCAGTCCGACTGCTCCATGGTGGAGGTCAACCCACTCGTTGTGACCACGGGGGGAGACGTGATCGCCTTGGACGCCAAGTTGAATTTTGATGACAATGCCCTGTTTCGTCAGCCGGGCATTTTGGAATACCGCGATCTGGAAGAGGAGGATCCCCGCGAAGTGGAGGCCTCGAAGTTTCACCTGAACTACATCGGTCTGGACGGCAACATCGGGTGCATGGTCAACGGCGCCGGCCTTGCGATGGCAACCATGGATATCATCAAACTTTTTGGTGGGGACCCTGCCAATTTCCTCGACGTCGGTGGTGGCGCCAACGAACAGCAGGTCACCGAGGCTTTCAAGATCCTCATGGCCGATCCCAAAGTGGAGGCTATCCTCGTCAACATCTTCGGCGGGATCATGAAATGCGATATCATCGCCCAAGGCATCATCAACGCCATCCGCTACCTGGAATCCCAAGAACAACGACTTGTCCCGCTGGTTGTCCGATTGGAGGGCACCAATGTTGAAGCCGGGCGCAAGCTCATTCAAGAATCAGGATTGAGTGTCCAAGCCGCGGACGGCCTCACAGAAGCCGCGAAACTGGTCGTCGCAGCCGTGAAAAAAGCCTGATCGCAACATCCCAATCACTTCCACTTATCACCCATCTCTGAGAAATGTCTGTCCTCGTAAATAAAAACACACGCCTGCTGGTGCAGGGTATCACTGGAAAAGCCGGCGGATTTCATGCCAAGTCCTGCATGGAATATGGAACGAATGTTGTGGCCGGAGTCACTCCGGCCCGCGGCGGAGAGGTCTTTGAAGGCACGGTCCCGGTCTTTGACACCGTGTATGAGGCACGCCAGGAAACCGGTTGCAACGCGACCATGATTTTTGTGCCCGCAGAATTTGCCGCGGACTCCATCCTTGAGGCTGTTGATGCGGGCGTGGAACTCGTCGTGTGTATCACGGAAGGGATTCCCGTCATTGACATGATGCGCGTGAAACACGCGATGCAAAACAGCAAGAGCCGGCTGATTGGACCCAATTGCCCCGGCATCATCACCCCCGGCGAATGCAAAATTGGCATCATGCCCGGGTATATCCACAAACCGGGAAACATCGGCGTCATTTCCAGATCCGGCACTCTCACCTACGAAGCCGTCTGGCAACTCAGCACCCGGGGCTACGGACAGAGCACATGCATCGGCATTGGCGGAGATCCCATCAATGGCACAAGCCACCTCGAAGCGCTCCAGCTTTTTAATGACGATCCCGACACCCATGCCATCATACTCATTGGCGAGATCGGGGGAACGGCCGAGGAAGAAGCCGCAGCCTGGGCCAAGGACCACTGCACCAAGCCCGTGGCGGCCTTCATTGCCGGGGCCACAGCCCCTCCCGGACGTAGCATGGGCCACGCGGGAGCCATCGTCAGCGGTGGCAAAGGCACTGCTGCGGGAAAAATCGAAGCTCTCCACGCCGCCGGCATTGCCGTGTCCGAGTCACCCGCCGATATGGCGGAGACTCTGATCAAAATCCTGAAATAGCCGGCTTAACGGCGCTTGTCGCGGAACGGTTTCTTTTTCGCAAAGGTGCGGGATTGGGGGGCTTCCTCAACTCTGCGGATCGTGATCTGATCGTTTCCGTGGCTGACGGTGTTGCCTGATCCTGAGAGCGCCTTCACAAATTCTTCGGGCACCATGGCATAGGATTTGTCGGGCGTGAGCTCGATCGTGCCGACCCGTCGCCCGTCCAAGCCACCGCCGGATGACAGCGCATCCACAATTTCGCGTGGCCCGTAGCCGGCGTCCCGCCCGACACTTAGAGAGACCCAGCGTTTGCCGGGGGATGGTTTTTGCAAGAAGGGTTCGCGGCTGTCACCCCGGTCTTTGTTCGGTCCTCGGGGATCGGATTTTTCCCATGGCCTGGCTCCCCCGCTTTTTCCGGCAAAGCGGTCGGGCTTTTTGTCGCGGTCGTCTCCTTTGTCGAAGCTGCGGTGGGAATCACGCTCGGGGGCACGATCTCTTCCACGGTCGCGGTCGCGGTCGCGGTCCCGGTCCCGGTCCCGGTCCCGGTCCCGGTCCCGCTCGCGAAATTCGGGCCTGTCATCGCGCTGAAATGCCGGAGGCGCGGCGGGGGGTGCCTGGGTTGGGGCGCTTTCGGCCCCACCAGCCAGCAGGTGAAACAAGGCGGCGGCGAGGTCTGTGGAACTGATCCCCTCTTCCAAAAGCCTTTCCACGGGGGCTGTGGCCGCCTTCCAGTCCCCGCTTTCGAGGCAGGCGCGCACTTTTTCCAAGAGCCCTTCCATGCGGCGCGACTCGACTTCCCCGGATGTGGGGAGTTTGCCGCGCTGGATTTTGGCCCGCGTGAAGCGCTCGATGAATTGCAGTTTGTAAATTTCGCGGCCGGAGACAAATGTCACAGCCATCCCGCGTTTGCCCGCACGCCCGGTGCGCCCGATGCGGTGGACATAATCCTCGGCGTCATACGGCAAATCATAATTCACAACCAGTTCCAGGTCATCCACATCGATGCCGCGTGCCGCGACATCGGTGGCCACCAGGAATTCGAACTCGGACTTTTTGAATTTGCTCATCACCCGCGTCCTCTGCGCCTGCGGAATCCCTCCATGCAGGCGGTCGGCGGAAAATCCCTGGGCAATCAACGAATCCGCCAACTCATCCACCATTCTCTGCGTGTTGCAAAAAATGATGCCAAGTTTGAAGGAATGGTAGTCGATCAGGCGGATAAGCGCCTCCAATTTCGCGCGGGAATGCGTTTCGTAAAACCATTGCTCGATCGCAGGAGCCGAAACTTCTTTTTGCTCAATACGGACACTCTCCGGATCCTTGGCGTAGCGGTTGATGAGTTCACGGATCGCTTTGGAAACCGTGGCGGAGAAAAAGACGGTCTGACGGCTTGATGGCGTGGCATCCAGGATTTTTTCGATATCTTCGCGGAAGCCCATGTCCAACATCCGGTCTGCCTCATCCAAAATCACGACCTTCACGGTATCGAGCTTCAAGGTGCCGCGCTCAATGTGATCAATCAGACGCCCCGGCGTCCCGATCACCACCTGAACTCCCTTTTTCAATTCATAAAATTGCCGGTCATACGAAGCGCCTCCATAAATCGGCACCGAATGAACGCCCTTCTTGAAAGCTGTCAATTTGTGGACTTCATTTGCCACCTGTGTCGCCAGTTCGCGGGTTGGGCACAAAATCAAAACTTGGACGCTCGTATCCGAGGCATCAATTTTTTCGATGGCCGGAATCGCAAAGGCGGCTGTTTTGCCGGAACCTGTTTGGGACTGGCCAACCACATCCCGGCCCGACATCAAAATCGGAATTGCCGCCGACTGAATCGGCGAAGCCTCTTCAAAACCCAAGGCTTCAACGGCCTTCAACAACTCGGGCGAAAGCCCCAACTCACCAAACGATACTTTTTCCATATTCGGTGGCACCTTATCGGCTCCCGCCTCAAAGGGAAAGCTCCATGCTGGAGTGAATGAAAATTAAACCGTTTCCATTGCATCGGTGGGGGGTCCCAGATAAAAATCAGCGTTCACACTCTTCACTGACCTCATGCCCAAAGACACTTCCATCAAAAAAATCCTCCTCATCGGCTCCGGCCCCATCGTGATTGGCCAGGGCTGTGAATTCGACTACTCAGGGGTTCAGGCCTGCAAGGCCTTGGCGGAGGAGGGTTACCAAGTCGTGCTGGTGAACTCGAATCCGGCCACGATTATGACCGATCCCGAATTTGCGGATGCGACCTATATCGAGCCAGTCACGCCCGAGGTGATCGAGAAAATTTTGGAAAAGGAGAAGCCGGATGCGGTGTTGCCGACGTTGGGTGGCCAGACCGCCCTAAACGCCGCGATGGCCTTGGTCGCCAGCGGAGCGCTGGAGCGTCACAACACCCGCCTCATCGGGGCCAATGCCGACGCTATCCAGCGGGGCGAGGACCGTCAGTTGTTCAAGGAGATCATGATTGAGATCGGGTTGGACTGCGCGATCTCCGAAGTGGTTCACACGCTGGAAGAAGCGCGGGCCGCGATTGCCAAGATCGGGAAATTCCCGCTGATTATTCGGCCGGCGTTCACCTTGGGCGGAGCGGGTGGGGGAATTGCCTACAACCGTGAGGAACTGGAAGAAATTGTTCGCCGCGGCCTGGACATGTCGCCGGTCTCGGAAGTGTTGATTGAGGAGTCCCTGCTGGGTTGGAAGGAATACGAGATGGAGGTCATGCGTGATCGCGCCGACAATTGCGTTGTGGTCTGCTCGATCGAAAATCTCGACCCCATGGGGGTTCACACGGGTGACTCCATCACGGTGGCGCCGGCCCAGACCCTCACGGACAAAGAATTTCAGGCCATGCGGGATGCCAGCTTTGCGGTGATTCGTGCCATTGGCGTGGAGACCGGGGGAAGCAATATCCAATTTGCCATTTGCCCGAAAACCGGACGCATGGTGGTCATCGAAATGAATCCCCGCGTTTCGCGCTCCAGTGCCCTCGCAAGCAAGGCGACCGGATTCCCGATTGCAAAAATTGCCGCAAAATTGGCCGTGGGATACACGCTTGATGAGTTGCGGAATGACATCACCCGCGAGACCCCCGCGTGCTTCGAACCCACCATCGATTACTGCGTGGTGAAAATCCCGCGCTTCACTTTCGAAAAATTCCCGCAAGCGGATCCCACCCTCACCACCCAAATGAAAAGTGTCGGTGAGGCCATGGCCATCGGGCGCACCTTCAAGCAAGCGCTCCAAAAGGCCCTGCGGTCCCTGGAGACTGGACGCGCCGGCTTGGGTGCGGATGGCAAAGATACCAGCCCGGACCTCGCCGAGATCGAGCGCAAACTCCGCATCCCCGGATGCGAACGCATTTTTTATGTGCGTCATGCCCTCCTCGCAGGCCTCTCCATTGACGACATTCACAATCTCTCCTTTATCGACCCATGGTTTTTGGCCCATATCGAGCAAATCGTGAATGCCGAGAAGGCGATCCTCGCCGGATCCATGAATCTTGAAGATGCCGAAGAACTCCGCGCGGTGAAACGCCTCGGGTTTTCTGATCGCCAGCTGGCGTATCTGACCAGAAAAGCGGAACCCGAAATTCGCGCCAGCCGCAAAGCCCTCGGGGTGGTTCCGACTTACCGTCTTGTGGACACTTGCGCCGCCGAGTTCGAAGCCTTCACGCCCTACTATTTCTCGACGTATGGTTCAGAGGACGAAACCCGTCCCTCAGACAAAAAGAAAGTCCTGATCCTTGGCGGAGGCCCGAATCGCATCGGCCAGGGCATCGAATTCGACTATTGCTGCGTTCACGCCGCGTTTGCGCTCAAGGAGCTTGGGTGGGAAACCATCATGGTCAACTCCAACCCGGAAACGGTTTCCACGGACTATGACACCAGTGACAAACTCTATTTCGAACCGCTGACGCTGGAAGATGTTTTAAATATTTACGAGCGGGAAAAGGCTGATGCCATCGTTGTACAATTCGGGGGACAGACGCCACTCAACCTGGCCGCTGGCCTTGCGGCCAATGGGTGCACAATTATTGGCACGCAGCCGCACTCCATTGAAATGGCGGAAGACCGCAAACACTTCTCCGCGATGCTCCACAAGCTCGGGCTGCGTCAGACCCCCGGTGCCACGGCCACCAACGAAGAGGAGGCCCTCGAAGTTGCCACCTCGATTGGATACCCCGTGCTGGTGCGTCCCTCGTTTGTTCTGGGTGGGCGGGCGATGGAGATTGTCCACGGCCCCGAGGACCTCCGCCGTTACATCCGGACTGCCGTGGAAGCCAGCCCGGAGCGTCCCATTCTGGTGGATCGTTTTCTTGAAGATGCCGCCGAAGTGGATGTGGATGCCATCTCGGATGGGGAAACCTGCGTCATTGGAGGTGTCATGGAACACATCGAACAAGCCGGCATTCACTCCGGGGACAGCGCCTGCGTGATCCCGGCATTTTCCTTATCCGGCGAGGTGCTTGAGACCATCAAGTCAGCCACCAAGTCCATGGCGAAAGAACTGGAAGTTCGTGGGCTCATGAATGTGCAATTTGCCGTGAAGGATGAGCACGTTTACATCCTTGAGGTGAACCCTCGCGCTTCGCGCACGGTGCCCTTTGTCAGCAAAGCCATTGGCGTCCCCCTCGCGAAGTTGGCCGCCAAAATCATGGCCGGCAAAACGCTGAAGGAACTCGGGTTCACCGAGGAAATTGTGCCCTCCCATTATTCTGTCAAAGAAGCGGTGTTCCCCTTCATCAAGTTTCCGGGAGTGGACATCATCCTTGGACCGGAAATGCGTTCCACGGGCGAGGTCATGGGCATCGATGTCGATCTGGGCATTGCCTACGCCAAGAGCCAAATGTCCGCGCAGCCCCCGCTGCCAACCAGCGGAAATTTGTTTGTGAGTGTGAAAGATGCCGACAAATCATCGGTGGTGCCGATCGCCAAAGAATTTCATGATCTTGGGTTTGAGCTTTATGCCACCAGCGGGACCGCCCGTGTGTTGGAAGAAGCCCGGGTGCCCGTCAACCATCTCCTCAAGCTTCAGGAAGGCCGTCCCAATGTCCTCGACCTCATCAAAAACGGGGAAATCCAATTCATCATCAACACCCCCAGCGGAACTCAGCCCCGTATGGACGAAACCATCATCCGAAGTGCCGCCGTCGCCGGACGCATTGCCACGATGACCACGCTGCGAGGAGCCCGCGCCAGCGCCGCCGCCATCCGCGCCATCAAAAAATCCGGATTCACCGTCCAACCCCTCCAACACTACCATCCCAAAAAGAGTGGATAAGTCAGGGGGGAACGGTGCGTCTCGCCCGTTGCACGGTTGATCCTTCGTCCGCACCATTCACCCACACAGTCGAGACGACTGTGCCCCCTGTTCAGAATGGCACCCCTTTGTCAGAGGTGCGCTACCATCAGGCT
>JBBECL010000323.1:10087-12546 GCA_040881805.1 Terrimicrobiaceae bacterium
TCCTTCAAGCACCCGTAGCTCAATTGGATAGAGTGCCGGCCTCCGAAGCCGTAGGTTGTGGGTTCGACCCCCGCCGGGTGCAGATTTTTATAGCAACTCCGCAATCTGAACCGCATTGAGCGCGGCGCCTTTGAGGAGTTGGTCGCCGCAGACCCAGAAGGCGAGGCCGTTGTCGAAGGCACAGTCATGCCGGATGCGGCCCACAAAACAATCGTCCTTGCCTGCACAATCAATAGGCATCGGGTAATGAAGGTGCTCGGGCTCATCCACAACCTGGACACCGGGGAAAACCGCAATGAGCTCACGTGCGGTGTGGGCATCCACGGGCTTTTCGAATTCTGCGCTCACCGCGACGGAATGGGCACGATAGACGGGAACACGCACACAGGTCACCGAGGCCCGGAACTTGGGTTCATGCAAAATCCGGCGCCCCTCGTTCTGCATTTTCATTTCCTCGCGGGTGTAACCATTGGCTTCAAAGCGATCAATATGAGGGATCACATTGAAGGCGATCTGATGGGGGAAAACCTCCAACTCGATGGCCTGGTTGGCCGACACATTTTTTGATTGCTCGCGCAGTTCATGAATCGCGCGGGCCCCCGCGCCCGAGACGGCTTGGTAGCTGGAGGCAAACACACGTCGCACGTGAAACGCCCGATGCAGCGGTGCCAAAGCCATCAGTGTGACAGCCGTGGTGCAGTTCGGGTTGGCAATGATTCCTTTGTGACCTTTGATGTCGCCTCCATTGATTTCAGGAATCACGAGAGGCACATCCGCGTGACCCCGGAATGCCGAGGAATTATCAACAACAATCGCCCCGGCGTTGACGGCCAAGTGGGCATATTCTTTCGAAAGCGTGGCCCCCGCGCTGAAAAACACAAGGTCCAGCCCCTCGAAGGAGTTGACCCGAAGGGCCTCCACGGCGATTTCCTCGCCCCGGAAGGTCAAGGTTTTGCCTGCGGATCGCGCGGATGCGAGCAGCTTGACCGAGGCCACAGGAAAGTTCCTGCGTTCCATGACGCTCAACATTTCTATGCCCACGGCACCCGTGGCACCGACGATTCCGATCTTTAACGACTTTTTCATTGAGAGAGGAATCTCAACATATTCCTGCGTCCGACAAATGTCGATGCTGGAAAAGGGGGCCCTCAGCCATTGAGAAGTGCCCCATCTTCCATTGTTGCAGCCCCATTCTCTTGCACGGTGAAAATATCCACTCCCCGGCGCCGAAGTTCCGCGCCGATGGCGGCGGGAACATGGACGTCGAGATATAACGCCATCATGCCGTCGCTGCCCGGCGGATGGCACGAAGGCGCAGATGCAACGATGTCGGTGCTCGTTGGTCAGCTGCGTCCATTGCGGCGGCCTCGGTGGCGAGTTCCTCCTCCTCGCAAGGTTCAGCTTAATGTCATGAACAACCCGGTGGATCGCGATCTCCGAGCGCGATGACAAACGCTACGCGGCTTCGCCGCCACATGTCTTTGGAAGGAATTTACCGGAACGGCGATCTTCAGTCGGGAACGGCGACTTTCAGTCGCTGCACATAAAAACCCGCGCTCCGCGCGGCATCTTATGGCCGAGCGAATGAATTCGCCGCTCCGAATGGAATTCACCTGCTTCTCTCACCGACGTTCATTCACGGTCGGTCGATTGATATCGTGCAAAAATGCCTTTTGCCCTGGTGGTCCCAACTCTCGACTTTTCGCAACGCATACCGTATAATTTCTCCATTGTGAGTCAGCAACTTGATCCGAATTGGCAGAAAGCGCGCATTGCGGCCCGAATCCTCGTGAAGAGCCGCAAACGGGTGCTGCATGCTCGTGACCGGCGACTGGCGGCCTGGCTGGCGGACCAACCGGGAGTGACCAACAGGCTCATCGAGCAGGGGGTGGCATCCGTTCAAGCACCTTGGAGACTCATCAACGATGAATTTGTCTATCGTCCACGAATCTTGGCAGCCCGTAATTAATTGGGAAACGCCCGCAGGGGTCGCCTTGCGCAAGCTTTTTGCACAACTGGATTCCAACGAGCCGGTCACCATCACCCTTTTTGGCTCGGCTCCCCTGCAACTTGCCATTGAACCAGGCTTTCTCAGTGCTGATGTGGATTTATTCTGTGATGAGGCGCAGGGCGCGATTCTGGTGGCAATCGAAGCTGGGCATCTCGCCAAGATTGAGGGCGAGTTCTACATCCAGTGTTGCTGGGAGGGAAATTTCCGCACCAGTCCCCGCTGGCGGATGCGGGCGGCGACGGTTCTTTGTGGTCATGTGACGTTGGTGCTGCCTCACCCGATCGACATCCTGATCGCCAAACTTCATCGCTATGAGGAGAAGGATCGCCGGGCTTTTGAATTGGTGATTGAACGCACGGGCCATCCGACCGAAGTAGAATTGCTTGCTGAGTTGCAATACAGCGTGGACCTATACCGTCCGAACTTCGACGAGGAGGTCACCGGTGAC
>JBBECL010000324.1:0-1986 GCA_040881805.1 Terrimicrobiaceae bacterium
TAGAGATCCAGATTGTGGGGGCACTGATTGAGGACAACTCCCCCTCCCTCCCCGGCCCAGGTGGCGCGCCAGCCCCCGGAAGCATAATAGGTCTCCGTGCGGAACCAATCGGTGATGATCCAATTGATCCGTCGAATTTTCCCAAGGTCTCCTCCGTGAACCAATTGCCGCACCTTTTGATAGTAAGGATCCGTGCGTTGGTTAAACATCGCGGCAAAGACCTGCTTCCGACTCGTGTGGGCCGCAATCAAACGCTCGCAATCGGCCTTGTGGACGGAAAGGGGTTTCTCAACAAGCACGTGCAGACCGGCCTTGAGAGCCGCAATCCCCACCGCGGTGTGGGAATAGTGCGGAGTCGCGATCAGCACGGCATCCACCTTGCCCGAATCCTCCAAACTGCCAAAATCCTCAAAAAACGGAACCCCGGGAAAAAGCGAAGCCTTCGTCTTGTCCGTGTCACACACAGCGGCCAACTCCGCCCCGGGAACTTTTCCCTCCAGAATGCAGCGACCATGGGCGCTGCCCATGTTGCCCAAACCAACGATTCCCAAGCGGACGGAAGATTTTTTCATTTGTGTGTTTTCGAATGACCCTACACGTGTTAGGCTTTTTTTTGTGAAACGTCAACCCCGGAATGCGATCCGCACCACATCCGCCCTGGCGGAAGTCCTTGGGCTGAGTCGCTGGGCGGTGTCCCGGTCGTTGAACGGGGGAGCCGGAGTTTCGGCAGAAACCGCTGAGCGCGTGAAGGAGGCCGCCCGACAGCTGGGGTTTCGTCCCAACACGCTGGCGAGAGGGCTGCGGGCGGGACAAACGGAGGTGGTCGGCGTGTGTTTGCCGGATCCGGAAGAATATTATTTGGGTGGAAAGCTGGGGGCTTTGTTGTCGGCAATTTTTGAGCGCGGGCTGGAACCTCTCCTACAGGTGACGGATGGGTCACCGGCCTCGGAAGAGCGGGCGCTGGGGCGATTTGCCGCCATGCGCTGCCCCAAGGTGGTGACTTTCGCGTGTCGGTTGGGAGCAAGGAACCCGGCCATCCGAGCCTTGGAAACCGGAGGCACAAAGCTCATCCATCTGGATCCTATTGGCAATGTCACCGGAACGCAGGTCATCGCGGATCGCGCGGAAGCCATGCTCCTCGCGGTGCGGCATTTGCACGAACGCGGTCACCGGAGGTTTTGTGTGGCGGGATTGGAGGAGGGGTCCGCCTATGCCGGGCAGCGCCGGTTGGGACTGCGTCATGGGGCTGATGAGGTTGGTGTCGAATACGCGCAAGCGTTTGTATTTTTGGCGAGCCCGCAGGTTCCAAGTGATTTTGAAGCGGGGAAGCGTCTGGCCGGGGCCTGGCTGGAACTCGGGAGAGGCCGCCCCGGGTCCATCATCGCCCTCAATGATCGCGTGGCCTTTGCGATGATGTCCGAGCTGAAGACCCATGGGCTCCGGGCCCCGCAGGATTTTGGGGTGATCGGATATGACGCCACGGAATTGGGCGAGTTCTGTGATCCGCCGCTCACCACCATTGATCCCCGTCATGAGCTTCTGATCGCCAAGGCGGCGGAAAACCTCTGGGGCGAAAACACCGGCAGAACCAACCGCATCAGAATCGCGCCAACGCTGATTGCGCGGGCCTCGACAGGAGAACCAACTAAACCTTTTCCCCGGGGGAAACAGGCTCTTCCTGGGAATCGCCGGGGGGGTTGAGGTGTTTTTCCACCTCTTCGAGAATCTGGGCCGCGCCAATAAATTTGTAATCATCCAGGAGGAATCGCGTCGATTTGCCGGGAGCCGATTCGTAGGCCAGATCCGCGATGCCTTTGTTCTCCCAGCGCTTTTTGCTCACGGCCTGGACCTTGCTGATCTCCACGGTTTTGCCGTCGGGAAGGGTGATGATCCCATTTTCGAGTCGGGTGGTTTGCGGGAGGGACCGGAAAAAGTGGAGTAACACGGCGGCGGCGGCAAGGAGCGTCACCGCGCCAAGAATCAATT
>JBBECL010000325.1:0-12531 GCA_040881805.1 Terrimicrobiaceae bacterium
CTTGCGAAGTTGGGGGATTCCGTCAAATTGTTCAGCCATGCCTGTTATCACGATTATTTTTGGAGCTTTGTTGGATCTTGTCGGAACCACCGCTTGGCTGACAACCGGACGCCAATCCATCACGGCGTTGATTCCTGCGTTTCTGGGAACGCTTCTTATTGTCGCGGGCGTCCTTGCCCACGCAAAGCCTGGGATCCGCAAGCATGTCATGCATTTTGCCGCAACATTGGGACTGCTTGGTTTTCTTGGCAGCGTGAAAGGTCTCCTCCAACTGCCCGCGTTGTTGAGTGGTGCGGAGGTCACTCGGCCGCCGGCGGTCATTGCGCAATCCGTGACGGCAGTTTTGGCCCTGATTTTTCTGGCGCTTTGCGTGAATTCTTTTATCGCCGCGAGAAAAAACCGGGAGAAAGTGTCAGGTCCGCTGGGGTGAGATTTTTTTAGCCCGCTTGGCGCCGGCCACGGCCTCAAGAAAGGCCCGGCTTCCGTCCCGCAGAGCCCGGACCTTGGAACCGGGTGCATCACACCATTCGACGGGACGTTCCACGATGCGGAAGCCCAAATGATCGGCCAATGCGAGAGCCTCCACATCGAAGCCAAACCCATCGACGCTGAGATTTTCAAAAATGGCTTTCGCTGCAGCTTTGCGGAAGGCCTTGAACCCGCATTGGGTGTCATGAAACTTGGTGGCTCCGCACAGTCTGAGGCACAAATTGAAGGCCCGCCCGGCAAGCACCCGGCGCAGGGGCTGACTGCGCACAATCACGCTGTCAGGGTGTTGGCGGCTTCCAAAAACCACATCCGCGCCCTGCGCGAACCCGGCAAGAAAGTCGGGAACAAAACGCAAGGGCACACTCAAATCCGCATCCATAAAAAAGATGACATCTCCCGTGGCGGCCAACATCCCCGTTTTGACCGCGAATCCCTTGCCGCGGGCCACCGGGTTGGCGATCACGTGAAATCGCGGATCTTCCCGCGTGTAGGACGTGGCAATTTCCACGGTTTGATCGGTTCCTTTTTCCACCACCACCACCACCTCGCCCGGGAAGTCGGCACGATCCAAAAATCCCTTCACCGCATCGAGGGTGGAAGGGAGGCGGGCCTGCTCATTTCGGCAGGGGATCACAAGGGATACGGCTGGCATTCCGCAGCAAAGTGAAAATCATTCCGGGCCGTCGCGCCAGCACGATCTCACTTGAGAGATGTCCCCCGTTCCGGCAGATTCATTCTATGACCGTCGATGAACGCCTCAAAAAATTCCTCAGCCGCAAGCCTCAACTCAGCGAGGCCGCCTTCGTGGCACCCAGCGCGGACATCCAGGGAGACGTCCGTTTGGGTCGCGATGCGAGTGTGTTTTATGGGTGTGTCCTGCGGGGGGATATCGAATCCATCATCGTCGGCGAAGCCACCAATGTGCAGGATGGGGTCATTATCCACCTGGCTGATGATCTTCCCGCCATCGTCGGAAAATTTTGTACTCTCGGGCATGGGGCGATTATCCATGCCTGCACGGTGGAGGATGCCTGTTTGATTGGGATGCGCGCGACCGTTCTGGATGGTGCCATCATCGGCACCGAGTCGCTGGTCGCTGCCGGATCGGTCGTCACGCCCGGCACGGTGATTCCTCCCGGCTCCATGGTCATGGGAGCCCCCGCCAAAGTGAAGCGCCCGCTCTCTGCCGAGGAGCGGAAGGGGCTCTGGCATTGGGCCGAAAAATATGTCGTCGTCGCCAAGGCCCACGCCGCCCGCCTGTGAGCAAGATGGCTTCCCCCGGAACCCAATAAACGATGGTCATTCACACCGCCACCCACCAATGCAGTTCCCCGGATCTGGAAACCTGCCCGATCTCCGGCCTCCCCGAGTTTGCGTTCATCGGCCGGTCCAATGTCGGCAAGTCGTCGTTGATCAACATGCTCACCCGCGTGCAAGGCCTGGCCAAGGTTTCTTCAACGCCCGGCAAAACCCGGCTGATCAATTTTTTCACCATCAACAAAAAGTGGTCGCTCGTCGATCTCCCCGGCTACGGGTATGCCAAAGTCGGCAAAAAGGACCGCACCAAATTCAGTGTGGTCGTCGCACAATACCTCAAACACCGGCCCAACTTGCGATGCACGTTTGTGCTCATTGATTCCCGCCTGACCCCCCAGCCCATCGACCTCGACTTCCTGCATTGGATGGTGGGTTGCGGCTTGCCACTGGCCCTCATTTTCACCAAAGCGGACAAACTTTCCGGCGGGGCGGCCAAAACCAACATCGATGCCTTTTTGACCCGGCTTCAAGAACTCACCGAGGATTCCCCGCTGGTCCTCCTCAGCTCCTCGAAAGATGGCACAGGCCGCCGGGAAATTTTGGGTTTGATTGCAGAAGCCCTCGCTGACGAACCGCCTCCCCGCGCATGAGACTCGCCGATCTGGGGTGGAATGTCTTCTTTGCAGAAGCTTGGAAGGCTCATGAGTCCAAGGGCTGGGTGCCTGCCCGCTTGATCCGGGACAACAAAATCAGCTACGGCGCTCTCACCGGGGATTGGGAGGAGTTGGAGGTTGTGCTGAGTGGCAAGGTGTATCATGACGCCGAAACCGATGCGGACCTGCCCGCTGTGGGCGATTGGGTGGGAATCGAAATGGGCCACGAAAACACGGAGCATGTCATTCGCGTCCGACTCCCCCGCCAAGCCTGCCTCTCCCGCAAAGCGTCCGGCCGCAGCACCGAGGAGCAGGTCATGGCCGCCAATGTGGACGTGGTGGTTGTGATCACCGATGCCGGCGCGGATTTCAACCTCCGTCGCATGGAGCGCTACTTTGCCATCATTGGACGACGCAGGATCCGCCCGGTCGTCCTTGTCAACAAAGCCGACTTGTATAGCGCGGAGCAAAATCACGCGGCCGTGCAGGCCATTCAGGCCTTGAATCCCGACGCCAAGGTTCACCTCACCACCGTCACAAAAAAGGCGTCGCTCCAAGTGCTCAGGACCTACCTCCAACGCGGCGTCACCCTCACCTTCACAGGCTCCAGCGGCGTTGGAAAATCTTCGGTGATCAATGATCTCCTTGGTGACGAATTCCAGGGCACCGACGAAGTCAACGCCATCACCGGCAAGGGCCGCCACACCACCACCGCCCGCGAACTCATGGTCCTGCGCAAGGGCGGAATCGTCATAGACAACCCCGGCGTCCGCGAAGTCCACATGTGGACCGATGAAACCACCCTGCGCGATCGCTTCGCGGATTTGGAAGCGCTGGCCGCGCATTGCAAATACGACAACTGTCAACACGGCCCCCTCAACGCCGGTTGCGCGGTCCAAGCCCACATCGCCGCCGGCACGCTCGACGCCAGACGCCTGGAGGGATTCCTGAAGTTGGACGAGGAAATTGCCAAGCTCCATAAAAACCGCCAGAAGCGCCAAATGACCATCGAGCGGCGCACCCGTCGCGAAAATCAGAAACGCTCAAAAAAGTTCAGTCCCGATGACACCTGGTGACAATGACCTTGTGGCTGAAGGCTGTGTTCTTTTGCCTTACCCGGTGAACTCCGTCACCTGTGCCACCACTCCCGGCAATTTGTTGAACTTTTTTCAGCCGTCAGGCTTGGAAAAGTCCAGCAGGCCGCTCGTTCACCTGCAGTGTCACGCCTTTCACATTTCTTGAGTGGCTTCCCACCAGGATTTCATAACGGCCCGGGGCACACCTCCAGCCGTGGTTTTCCACGTCGAAGTGGGAAAGGTGCCCGCCATCAATCTGGAAACGAACCATGCACTGCCCGCCGGGTTCCAGCTCGATTTTCTGGAAAGCCCGCAGCTCTTTGTCGGGGCGGATGACGGGCGGGTTTAGTGGCCTGATGTAAAGTTGGACGACGGCCTTGCCGGAACGCGGGCCGGTATTTCTGAGGTTCACGGTCACTTCCACTTCGTCATCGGGCGAGATCCGCGATGCCGACAATTCGGGGGTGGAAATCTCAAAGGAGGTGTAGCTCAGGCCGAAACCGAAGGGAAACCGGGGCTCAATGTTCGCCGCGTCAAAGTGACGGTATCCGACAAACAAACCCTCCTCATAATGAACGGTGGTTCCATCACCGGGATAATTTTTGGATGAGGCGTGGTCCTCGAGTTTGTGGGGGATCGTGTCAGGGAGCCGGCCCGAGGGATTGATTTCCCCAAACAAGATTTTTGCCAGTGCCCGTCCGCCCTCCTGGCCGGGATACCAGGCTTCGAGGAGTGCCGGAACATCATCAGCCCAGGGAACTGCCAGGGGGCCTCCATTGAACAGGACCACGGCTGTGCGGGGGTTGGCCTTGGCGACCGCCCGGATCAATTCTTCCTGGGCGGCCGGAAGGTTGATGGTTTCGCGATCGTGGGCACCGCCCTCCATCAAGTTGGAAAGCCCTGCGCACACAAGCACCACATCGGCCCGTGATGCCGCTTCGGCGGCCAGCATGATGGGATTTGTGGATCCGGGCACTTCCCACTCCAAGCGGATCGCCGCCCGCGCCGCGCGCTTGCCGTATTCCAAGATGATGGGAACGGGAACCCCCCGGGTGAAATCAACTTCCAGAATTTGATAACGCGTTTTGAAGGCGGCCTCGAAATTTTCTTCCTCGGATTCTGTCCACTCTTCGACGAGGGTTTCTCCTCCGATTTGCAATCGCACGCATCCCTCCTGCGCATAAACCCCCAGACGATAGCGCCCCGTGGCAGGCGGGACAATGTTCCCGCAGAATCTGGCTGCCAGCGCCCCGCGACGCACAAGCGGAGACGGGGAAGCCCACCCCCAGGAATAATCCAAGCGTTCCGTCACAACAACGGCAGCCGGCTCTCCCACGGGGTTGGAATCATTGAAATATTCCGTGCGCAAGCCGACAGCCGGCTGGCCGCTCCCGTCGAGGTGCTGGAAACATGCCGACATGGTTTCCATGGTTCCCGTCATCGAACACCCCTCCACGTATTCCACTTCCACCTCATCCCCACAAATCTCGCGGAGGCCTTCCAAGGGACTGATGGAATAAAACGGGGTCACCGAGGCACTGCCTCCGCCACCCAGCCGCGCATCCGCCGCATTGGGACCCGTGATGAGAAGCTTGCGGATTCGGGATTTGTCCAAGGGCAACAAATGCTGGTCATTTTTCAGAAGCACGATGGATTCTTCGGCAACTCTCAACGCCGTCCTTCGATGTTCGGGAGTGTCCAACGCGGCATGCTCCATCCCATCCTGGCCGTATTCCAACAAGGCAGTCAACAAACGCAGCGCCTTGTCATTGACGTCTTCCTCGCTCAACAAACCCTCCTCCACCGCCCGCAACACCGCTCCCCGGTTGTAAAAAACTCCGGGCCCCGGCATTTCCAGATCCAATCCCGACTCAAAAACTTTCTCGGTCCTGATCGACCGCCAATCCGAAACCACAAACCCGGGAAACTGCCAGTCTCCTTTGATGACATTGGTGATCAACTCCCGGCTTTCTCCGGTGTAGTCCCCATTAAGCCTGTTGTAGGACGTCATGATCGCGCAGGGATTTCCCCTTGTCACCGCAATCTCGAAAGCCCGGTAGTAGATCTCCCTCAGCGGACGCTCCCCGACCTCGGAGCTCACTGCCTGCTGATCTTTCTGCTGATTGTTCGCCGACATGGCCTTGACACAGGCTCCCACACCCACGGATTGAATCCCCCGAATCTCAGCGCCTCCCAACAGCCCGGCCAGCCACGGATCCTCGGAAAAGGTTTCAAAACTCCGGCCATTCAGCGGGATGCGGTGAATATTGATTTTTGGACCCAGCAGGATCGAGCAGCCCAGGGCGCGCGTCTCTCTCCCGATCACTTGCCCCACTTCCTCAAGAAGGGCTTCGTTCCATGTGGAGGCCATGCCAATTCCCGTGGGAAAACACGTGGCCGCGCTGTCCCGATCGCCCACCAGCGTGACGCCATGACCACAATCCGTCACCTTCATCCCCCGAACGCCCAAGCGCGGCACACCCGGCAAATTCCAGTCATCCACCCCAGCAAGCAGGGACGCTTTTTCTTCCAACGTCATCGCTTGCAGGATGCCCAAGGCACTCCACTCATCCAATCCGGGGGGCTCTAGTTTTGACTCCAACATACCGTATAAATATCAATTGTGTGATCACGTGGCAAGGGGATTGGTGGAAAGAAATCCTCGGGAGCCTGAACAAAAGGCTTGACATCACATATTTGATATTTCATTTTTGTGGCTCGTCCGGTCTTGCTCCGCCAATGATTTCCCTTCGGACCGATCCGGGGGACTTGGAGATCAAACCGCCACGGAAGGCCGCAACCCAATTCCACGCCATCATGTTCAAAAATCCTCCTCAAAAAGTTCAGCGAAGAAAGCCCCTCACCGCCCGCGTGGGTCTGCTTGCTGTGGGGCATCACACGTATTGGCTACAGTTCGACGGGCTTTTGGATGAGATGCACCGCAAGGTGGCAGATTTGAAAAGGCGATTGGATGGAAACGCGGTGGAAGTGGTTGAGTTTGGGATGTTGGACAGTGCGCAGAGTGCCTACGACGCCGTGCCAAAAATCAAGGCGGCGAATCTGGACATGCTTTTTATCGACATGGCAACCTATGCGACGTCGTCCACGTTTGGGACGATCTGTCGGGAGGTGGATGTGCCGATTGTGTTGGTCGCGATCCAGCCGTTGGCCGCGATGGATTACCCCAATGGCTCGACGTTTATGCAATTGTGCAATGACGACTTTTGCTCGATTTCGGAGTTTATCGGTGTGGCCATCCGTCTGGGCCGCCGGGCGCCGGAGTTGGTGCTTGGTCATGAGGTCGGTGATCCTTCGGTGGATAGCGACCTGGCGATGTGGTGTCAGATTGCCAAGGTTCTGCACGACTTGAAAACCGCGCGGTTGGGTCTCATGGGTCATGTGCTGGAAGCCATGCTGGACATGCATGCGGACCCCACGGCCGTGACCGCGGCCTTCGGTTCGCACATCGTATTGGTGGAACCGGATGACGCTTTTAAACACTACCGGGATGCCGACCCCGCAAAGATTGAGGAGTGGAAAACCAGAATCCTCGATTTTTTTGACACGCCAACTCCGGTCTCCGATCCGATCACGGAAAAGCTGAAGGAATCCGATCTCGAGGTCGCTTCCCGTGCGGCGGTCGCTCTGGAGGCCTTTATTGAAGAGAAGAAGCTGGACGGTTTGGCCTATTATTACGAAGCCGAAGCGGGGTCGGAGATGCGCACGATGGTCACCAACTTTATTGTGGGCAACTCGCTGTTGACCGGTGCGGGTTTCCCGATGTGCGGGGAATATGACATCAAAACCTGCGTGGCGATGATGATCATGGACCGCTTGGATATTGGCGGAAGTTTTGCGGAATTTCATCCCGTCGATTTTGCCTTGGATAGTGTGTTGGTGGGGCATGACGGGCCACACCATATCAATATTGCGGCCGCAAAACCTGTCATTCGCAGCTTGAAAAAATACCATGGCAAGCCGGGGTCGGGAGCGGGGGTGGAATTTCAAATCAAGGAAGGCCCGATCACCATGCTCAGCATTGGTCAGACCGCCCACGGGAAATTCAAATTTGTGATCGCCGAGGGAGAATCAGCCAACAGGCCGATCCCACCCACCGGCAACACCAACACCCACGGGATCTTCAAACCCGACGTTCGGACATTCCTGAAGAAATGGGTGAAAGAGGGGCCAACCCATCATTTTGCGTTGGGCATCGGTCACCACGCGCAAGAACTCGTACATATCGCAGAAATCCTGGGTATCGAATCTGTGGTGGTCACGCCATGAACCAGGTGTGATTAGGGTTTACTGACCCAACCATCACGGCAATGTCCCCCCTTGAAGATATTCCCCGGAATCAGGGCTACCACTGCACCATTCGGGATATACCTTATGACCGCAACGGGGCGGAGCGGGCAGTTGGCGATCTCTTTCTGCCCCAAGGTCCCCCTCGCGGAGCTCCAGTTCTCTTGATTCATGGGGGAGGCTGGAATGCCCTCAGCAAAGAATCCTTTGAGTTTATGCTTCCGATCTTTGCCCTGGCTGGAAGGCCCGCCTTCAATGTGAACTACCGTTTGCTCTCCCAAGCCCCATGGCCCGCCTGCGGTGAGGATTGTGAGCTGGCAGCGCAATTTCTGTTAAGGGGTGGGCTGACGGAGTATGGGCTTAAATCCCCTGAGAAAATCCTCATCTGCGGAGCCTCGGCGGGTGGCCATTTGGCGATGATGACAGGACTTTCCCTTCCTGCGGATCAGGTGGAGGGTATTGTCTCCATGGCCGGGCCTTCCCGTTTGGATTGGGTGGCCACCAATCCCGATCCCACCAATATGCATGAGGGTTTTTATGAGCGGTTTTTTGGAACCGATGTCGCACCAGACGACCCTGTCGTGGCCGCGGCCAGTCCGGCAATTGTTGTGGAAAAAACCGGCAAAATTCCCCCGCCCCTGTTCTGCTTTCATAGCTCGGCTGATGAACTTTGCCCCCCCCGCACCTCCGAAGAAGCCGTGGCGGCATGGACCCGCAGCGGAGGTTACGCGGAAGTCACCTATTTTGAGGGGGACGAAAACCTTCATGGCTTTTTCGTGAACAACGATCGGCCATCCGCCATGCTGCGACCAGAGGCGCCCATGTTTTTCGCCCGCGTTTTTGACACACTGGCAAACGCATAAGAGCTTGCCATATTGGGCATATTTCCATATTTACGGGTCATGAAGACGACGATTGATCTGCCCGACGACCTTTTCCAGAAAGTCAAAGTTCTAGCTGCCGAGCGTAGCACCACGCTGAAGGACATTATGGTGCAGGCACTGAAGCAGTGGATGCACACCCCGCTTGAAGCCGAGGAGAAGAAACGGAAAGCGATGATGAAACGCCTGCTCAAAGGCATGGAGGCCTCCAACACGGAGCCTGTGGGCCCATTGAAGCGTGATGAGCTTTATGATCGCTGAGGTGTTTCTGGACACCAATGTGTTGATCTATGCTGGCTCCGCCGCTCCGGCGGACGCGGCCAAGCGCCGGGCAGCGCAGAAACTGATTGAGAATACGCGCTTCGGCCTCTCTGCGCAGGTGCTGCAGGAATACATTTTCAGTGCTTTACGGAAAAAGTGGTTGGGCATCAGCGAGGCCAATATTTCAACCACGCTGGAACTGGCGGGGAAAGTAACCGTGCTGCCCATCACGCTGCCGCTGATCCTCATAGCCATGGACATCCGGCGCAGACACCAAGTCTCACACCGGGACTCAACGATCATCGCTGCCGCGCAAGAGCTGGGCTGCAAGACGCTCTACTCCGAAGACCTGAGCGATGCGCAGCACTACGACGGGGTGAAAGTCCTCAACCCCTTCCGCGCCCTTTAAGAAGCCACGCATTTTTCCCACACGCTTTCCACCACTTCCATATAAGCGAGCCCATCCAGAAAATTGGGGTGCGGACGCGGATCGTCGGGATGGAGCACCGCATTTAAAAAATCTGCCTCGACCTGCCAGGAACGGAGCGATTCCTTAGGAGGAGTCAGTTTCACCGACGCTGCTTCCCCCACCTGCTGGAAAATTATCTCTTCGCTCAGATAGTCGATTGTAAGGCTTCCCGTGGTGCCAGCGATTTCCAAACCATCTCTCGGCGGCCCGGTATAAACACCGGCAAATTCCAGGCAGCCCGTGGCTCCGCTTGGAAACGTCACGAGCACCGTCAGAGCATCAGGAATTTCTATCCGCGTGCCTGCCCGCTCCGCGACAAAAATGGCCGCATTGGCTGCCTCAACAGAAAATGGCCCAAGCCACCGGTGAAGCACCTCGGTGTGAATCCCGAGGGTCATCACATTTTTGCCGCTGATATCCTTGCGCTGACGCCAATGGGGCGGAGCTGAAGGGTCAAGAAAGGCCCCATTCATACTCTGAAGCCGGACCAAACGGAGATCCCCCACGATTTTCTCGGCCAGCAAGTGTTTCACATACGCATCAATCGCCAACCCGTGCGGGGGTGGACAGAGCATCGTCACCAATTCGGGACGCTTCTCCGCAGCGGCCACCATTCGCTGAGCCGCTCCGAGATCCGTCGCCATCCGGGCCTGACAAAACACATGCTTCCCCGCTTCCAACGCCGCAATCGTCACCGGCTCATGAAGCACCGGCCCCGCACCCACCCAGACGATATCGAGATCTTCCCGCACGACCAGATCCCGCCAATCACCCACCACCCCGGCATCTGGACAAAATTCCGAACAAAAAGCCCGTGCGCTTTCAGGCGTTGAATTCGAGACCGCAGCAATTTCCGCAAGCCCCGTTTTGAGAATTCCGGGAGCATGACGCTGCCGCACAATAGCCCCGGCTCCCACAATTCCGATTTTCAGAGTTTTTTTTGACATACGTCAGAAAAGTTAACGCATCTGTGAGCGAAGAAACACGCTCATAATGAGTTTGAAACATTCCCCCGGGTGCCATTCAAAGCAGGTGAGGTTGTTATGCAAGCCAGGGGGGCATGGTCGTCGCGACCGTGTGGGTGCTGACTGTGTTTGGGAAATCAAACTTGCAACGGGCGAGACGCACCGTTCCCCCTGATTTACCGATTTTGAATCACACCTGGAACAATTCTGTTGCGGCCAGAATCTTGCTCGGGCAGGATTTGCTGATGTCCTCTTCACCCATTTATTTTGAACCACTGGCCATGGAACGGGTTTGGGGAGGGAGACGGTTGGAGGTATTGTTTGGCAAATCCCTGCCACATGGGGTGCCCATTGGAGAAATTTGGGAACTCGTGGATCGCGTGGAGGCACAAAGTGTGGTCCATGAGGGCCCGCTGCGGGGGACCACGCTGAACGATTTGTGGCAGAAGCACCGCGAGGAGGTGTTTGGTCGGGAATACCTCACACACCCTGCAGCCCGTTTTCCTCTTTTGGTCAAACTGCTGGATGCCCGTGACCGCCTTTCGCTTCAGGTTCATCCTCCCGCCAGCCTTGCCCCGGCTCTTGGGGGGGAACCAAAAACCGAGGTGTGGTATTTTGTGCGTTGCTCACCCGGAGCACAGATTTATGCCGGGATCCCACGGGGTTTGGATCGGTCCATGTTTGAGTCCCGGCTGAGGGATGGCACGGTCGAGGACGTTCTCCACACGATCTCGGTGCAATCCGGAGACAGCATTTTTATTCCCAGCGGACGACTTCATGCCATTGGCGAAGGCAATGTCATCGTGGAAATCCAGCAAAACAGTGACACAACCTACCGGGTGTTCGATTGGAACCGACCGGGATTGGATGGGGAGCCGCGAGAGTTGCATATCGAAGAATCCCTCGCCTGCATCGATTTCCAGGACGTGGAACCCACGGCGGACCGTGTCGCCTCGGGGGACATCGCCAACTGCGATTTTTTTGAAGTGGAAAAACTCAACATCGTGGAGCCAATCCAAACCGCGATCCCCGGGCGCTTCTCGTTGTTCACGGTTCTTGAAGGTGACGTCGAGTGCGGGGACCAGACCTTCCCGCCGGGAGCCTTTTTTATTCTCCCTGCCAACGCCGCCGATCTCAGCGTGACTCCAAAGTCAGAAAGTGCTTTGATTCTCCGGACCAGCTTGCCACTTCATTCTGCGTGATCCCGCTGCCCAAGAAACATCACCCATGAAAATTCTGCGATATCAAGACAGCAACGGCCAAATTCATCTCGGGCAACAAATGCCTGACCTCAGCGTCAATCGTTTGAAAGGGGACATTTTTTCCAATCCAACATCCACGGGAGAAAAGGCCGATGTGTCAAAAATTCTTGCCCCGATTGTGCCACCCATCATCCTCTGCATCGGGCTCAATTATAAACAACATGCCGCCGAAAGCGGGGCCAAACCCCCGGAGATCCCGATTCTCTTTGTCAAAGGTCCCAACACCCTGCAAAACCCCGGCGACCCGATTCTGATTCCCACTTACCTTCCCAGCGAAGAGGTGGACTATGAATGCGAACTGGCCGTTGTTATTGGCAAAACTGCCAAAAATGTGAAACGCGAAGAGGCCCTCGATTATGTGCTCGGCTACACGGCGGCGAATGATGTGAGCGCGCGCGACTGGCAGATCAAAAGGGGCGGCAGTCAGTGGTGTCGGGGGAAATTTTTTGATACCTTCGCACCCCTCGGCCCGGTGTTGGTGACGACTGACGAAATCCCCAATCCCAATGACCTGGGCATTCGGACAATTCTCAATGGGGAGACCGTTCAGGACTGGAACACGAATGACATGATTTTTGACGTTCCGGCGTTGATCGAGTTTCTCACCGGAAGCACAACGCTTTTCCCGGGAACGGTCATTCTCACTGGCACACCCCACGGCGTTGGCATGGCCGCCAAACCACCACGATGGTTGAAACCGGGGGATTCCGTGACGATCGAGATCGACAAGATTGGCGCATTAACCAATCCGGTGGCTTTGGAGTAGGCTCGCTTAATCCTGCTTTAGGTAAGTGATTTAAAGTCTGTGAGTCAGGGGGAACGGTGCGTCTCGCCCGTTGCAAATTTGATCTCCCACGCACACCCAATACCACACGGTCGAGACGACCTTGCCCCCTGGACAGGTGGTTCAACT
>JBBECL010000326.1:0-1959 GCA_040881805.1 Terrimicrobiaceae bacterium
CCTCGGAGTGAATGTGCCATCGTCAAAGTTCATTGAGGCTATCGAGCAATACAAGCCTGCCATTGTGGGACTTTCCGCGCTCCTGACAACGACCATGCCGGCCATGAAGGAAGCCGTTGCAGCGATCCGCGCAGCCGGCCACGTCAACGTGAAAATTCTTGTGGGAGGGGCTCCCATCACAAAGGCCTACGCTGACGAGATTGGGGCAGACGGCTACTCCGAAGATGCCGCCAGTGCCGTTGATGCAGCCAAAGCCGCTCTGGGAGTCTGATCCACCCGATGTTTCTCATCTGAAAACCAATTCTTAAAACCTATGAAATACCAAAGTCTTGCCATCAGCGACGCCTCGGAACTGATCTATGGCCGTAGCCCAACCCCGCTGACCACCAAACATGGATTGGTGATCGGAGGCGGCACGGTCTATCCGGAACTCAACTTCACGCTTCCCGATCTGGAGATCAAACCTGCGACGATGGCTGCGGTCGAGACCCACTATCGACAAATCGTCTCTGGAGCGCTGGAGCGTGCTGCTGAACTCCATTCTCCGGGAGTTGTCCTGGAGTTTGAAACTTTGCCTCCGATGACAGAATTTCCCGACATGGGCATGGCCGTGGTCGAAATCCTGCTCGAAGGGATTGAGGAGGCGCATCGCAAATTCGGGCTGAAAGCAGCTCTTCGCTGCACCCCCAATGATAACCGTGAATTCATCAGACCCCCACTCATGCGCGGTGGACGGTATTGGGACGCCATGCTTGAACTTTTTGATCGCTCGGCCGCAGCTGGAGCGGAACTCCTCAGCATCGAAAGCGTGGGTGGCAAGGAGCTTCATGATGATGCCCTTGTGAATGGAGACATCCGCGCCGTTATGTTCTCATTGTGCGTTCTGGGGGTTCGCGATATGCGATTTCTTTGGGACAATATTGTTTCGATTTCTCATCGCCATGGTGTGTATGCAGCTGGTGACACTGCCTGTGGGTTTGGCAATACCGCGATGGTGCTGGCGGACCGCAAGATGATCTCCCGGGTTTTTGCCTCTGTCGTTCGGGCAATCACAGCCGTTCGCTCACTCGTCGCCTACGAGTGTGGAGCCGTTGGACCGGGCAAAGATTGCGGATACGAAAATCCTATTCTCAAAGCAATCACCGGATTTCCGATGAGCATGGAAGGCAAGACGGCAGCCTGTGCACATCTCAGTCCGATGGGCAATCTCGCCGCCGCCACGGCCGATCTGTGGTCCAATGAATCCGTACAAAACATCAAGCTCCTCGGTGGCATGGCCCCGACTTGCTACATGGAACAACTCATTTACGACTGCCGTCTCATGAATCAGGCGTCCTGCTGTGGGCATCACGACGCCCTCCGGCTGCGCGACTGGCTGGTGGCCTCCGACGCGGGACTTGACCCGCAGGCCATGATTCTCACGCCGGATAGTTGTATTGCGATCGCAAAATCCATCGTGGCCTCGGACAGCCACTACCATGCGGGCATCGCCGCTGCCCGCACCGCCATCACCATCCTTCGTGAGACAAGTCGTTCGGGATATTTGCATCTCCCTGAACGGGAGACGGCCTGGCTCGACCGACTCGATGAAGAACTCGACGACATGCCCGAAAGCGAAGGCACCTTCATTGCCGAGATGATGGATGAGGTGGATACAAGCAAGTTCAACCCGGCTGACTATGGGATCGCATCCTAAATCCCATCCCAACCAACCAGCAAATAACCAGCAAATAACTTCTTGCCAAGGCAGGGTTGGCTCCAGCCTGGCTCGAAATGGGACCGCACGATCAACCCGACAAACTCTGCTCCTCCACAGAGTCCTTCGCCTGAGATTCCACCCATCAATCCTTCAACGCCCAATAATCAATGCATTGATTAAAAATTTTTGACTTCCCCCATGCTATTTCTCATCTTGGATCCATGAACCTCCTGAATCCCCTTCGTCTGTTGAGTTTTCCG
>JBBECL010000327.1:0-12302 GCA_040881805.1 Terrimicrobiaceae bacterium
TTTCCGGGTCCAAGGCCGCTGTGGGTTCATCCATGAAGAGCACCTCGGGATCGGCGGCCAGGGCGCGTGCGATGGCCACCCTCTGACGCTGCCCGCCACTCAGTTCGGACGGCTTCTTTCCCGCGTGGTCGGCCATACGAAAGCGGTCCAAGGCCGCGAGGGCGCGTTGTTCGGCATCCGGCAACCGGTGAACGTGCCGGAGTGGCAGCCACACGTTTTCCATGGCGGTCAGGTGGGGAAACAAATTGTAACTCTGAAAAACAATCCCGACGCGCACCCGATACGTGTGCATCCAGGACTCTTGAAAAATCATGGCCTGTCCCCCCAGGGACACCGTGCCCGTATCCGGAATTTCCAAGCCTGCAAGAATTCGCAGCAGGGTTGATTTTCCGCCACCCGAAGGACCGATCAGTGCCAGGGTGTGCGCAAAGTCCGTGGTGAAGGACACGTCCTCCAAGGCCACATGCGCCCCGTAGGTTTTCCTCACTGACTCACAAAGAATGTCCATGATTCCAAGATGACCCCTTCGCGCCCGCTTGCCAACTCTCAAGCCTCCGGACAGCGGATCGCCGCAAAATCCTCCAAATTCAAAACTGCGAGCAACACATCCCGGGCGTCCAGAAACTCCGCAGCCCCGGCAGGTTCCTCCAGAACCTGCCTGTAAACCGCCATCAGCCGTTCTCCATACGTGGCCAAAGAATAGGCCCCGTCGATGAGGGCCCGATTGTTTTTGATCGTTGTCAACGTGGGGGGCTTTTGAGGTGGTCCCTTCAAACCCAGAGTCCGCGCTTGTGCGATGAGGGTCCTTTGGGTCTCAACATCCAGCCGGCCAAAATCCGCGCCCGAGGAACTCCAAACAGCCGCCTTGGCCCGGGCCAGGGAGTCTGGGGTCATCGGCAGACCGTAAGCCTCAAGCAAAGCTCTCACGCGGGCCGCAATCATCTCATTGATCCGGCTGCGATCAAGAAACGCTGAAGGAATTTCCCACCGCTCGTAAAGCGAGCTGAGGTCAACCCCCGCCTCCTGAAAATCCCTCGTCACTGCGGGGAGATTGCGTCCCACAAGTCCCTTGCCAGCCATCCATGGTTCCAAAAAGGCCATCCCAAAGCCCTCTTCCATGCTGGTGGCGAGACAGTGCGTTGCCGCATGCAAAAAATCATAAACCGGCCTCCCGAATTTGCGGGAGGCATCAAAGGTCACCGGCAATCCCAAGTCCCCGGCAAGTTGCTGCCACCGGGAATACGCCGCGAGTTCTTTGCCATCCGCCGGGGCGGACGTGATCAAATAGTTTTCGCCGTCCCCGGCCAATGCGGCATGAAGGAGGGTTTCCCCCAAGTTTTTTCTGATGATCCCCCGCGTGGGATAAACAAACAAATCCCCCCCACCGAATTCCGGTTGGGAAAAGTTTTCCCCACCTGTCGGCAAGACAATCGGGTTGGGGAGAACGATGGCTCCGGCGCGGGCGAGCCTGGAGGCCGCCCCCTGCGTCAAACACACCAGCCGCACCCTTGCCCCGTGAGGATACAAAATGTTCGAAAGCGCCGGTGAGCCACCAAAGGCGTCCAACAAGCCCCGATAATTCGCAGGACGCGCATTTTCTGCAAAGTCATGGAGTTGGAGAATCAGCGCCCGCCCGTCCTTCGCCCACCCGGCCACGGTCCCGGGCAAGGAAAAATTTTTGCCCAACGCGTGGTTGTGGGTGTGCAGGAGATCGGCCGGCGATCCCCAATGATCCCGGCACGCCGCATCGACTGCCGATGACAGGTTTTCGGTGGCCGCGGCGCCATACCTCAGTTCCGAAACCACGCGGACACACCGCTCCGGAATTTTGCCCGAGGGAGGTTGGGGTTCCCCTGTCAGCACCAAGGCCTCATGGCCCCGATCGGTCAGCGCCGACCATGCGAGTTCCATGACCCGCGTGACCCCGCCGGGCCTCAGATGATAATGAAGAATCGCAATCTGCATCAGCGGTGACGCAGACGGGCATAGCCGGGGATTTCGCGCAGGGGAGGTCGCTCGATATCGGTGAAGTCCCAGGCGATGGACCGGGTCACGCCATCTTGACGCATGAAATGACGGTATTGCTCCGTCAGGGGAGCAGACAAGTTGAGTTTCCCTGCCGCCTCGGCCCTCCGAAAAAAGGCATGCAGCACCGCAAAGCTCATCCGTCCCAAGGAGGTTGTGTCCTGGTGACGGTGCCGCCGCTCATCCAGATCTGTCTGGCCGATAGCGTCTGCTCCCCAGCCCTGCAACACATCGATCAAGTGGGCGGTTTCCACGCCGTAGCCCGTTGGCATGGTGAGCGATTCCCACACCCCGCGCCGCATGGCGTATTCCCCCGCCAAGGGCTGGACGAGTTCGGCCAGCTCTGGAAAAAACAAGGAGAACAGGGGCCGAACCAGCGCCTCCGTCACCCGACCCCCGCCCGCGGGACGAACACCGACTTCGACGGCCGCATGGGGACGGTCATAGTAGCCTTTTACATATTGCAACTTGTCCTCAAAAAGCAGCGGCCCCAGCGTTCCCAGCACAAACCGGGGGTGCATGTTCTGAACATCGCCATCCACAAAACACACGATGTCTCCCTTCAAGCAGGCTCCCGCCTTCCAGATGTTTTCGCCCTTGCCCTTCGCAGGCCCGACCTCGGGCAAAATCTCGGAAGCCAGATAAACATCCGCCCCCGCTGCCGCCGCCACCTCGCGCGTGCGATCCGTCGAACCCGAGTCCACGACCGCCACCTCATCCAACAACCCCGACTGATCGTGCAGCGTCTCCTTCAAAATCCGAATCACCTCTCCAATCGTATCCTCCTCATTCAAGGTCGGCACACACAGAGAAATGACGGTTTTACCCTTGGCAGCGACCAATCGGGCCACATCCGCAAATTCACTGTGATGAAACGTCGTCATATCTTGCAGATTCAATAAAACGTATTAAGATATATGAATATGTTGATTCGTTTTTCTCCATTTGCGTTAAGACGCGAGAAATCGAAGGGCCGTGCCGAAGCGGTTGCGCCAGGAGAGCTCATTGTGGGTTCCCCCGGCGATTTGCTTTGTCGTGAATTGATCGGTCCAGCCTTTGGAGCGCAGGAGAGACGCGAGGTGCGTGTGGTAAACCTCATAACATTCATCAAGGCCGGTATCTCCATAATCGAAATACATACGAACGCCGGCGGGCAAAGCGGTCATCCATTCGAGCGCCTGCAATTGCCCGGAGTGTTGGGGAAGGCTTTGGGAGACATCTTCGAAGGACGTGGAGAGGCAGGCAAATTTCCCAAAAACGCCGGGATGATGGAGGCTGACATAAAACGTGAGAAGAGCCCCCAACGAAGCGCCCGCGAGGATTCGGGCTGCCGGGTCGGTCAACGTCCGATAGCGGCCATCCAGATAAGGCAGCAGTTCGGTGACCAAAAATCGGGCATATCCCGATCCTCCCAACTCCGGCGAGAGATCAACATCACGGAAAGACTGGCCGTCTTCGTTGTAGCCCTCGGGGTGGACGATGGCCACCACCAGCGCCTCGGGCATGACCCCCTCGGCATGAAGCGCCGTGACCCACTCATCAGCGGCCCAATCCACGCCCGTGAAGCTTGTGGCCGGATCAAAAACGTTGGCCCCATCATGAAGCAGGATCAGCGGAAAATGACGTTCCGGCTCGGACGCGTAGGACGGAGGAAGCCAGACCAGCAATTCGCGGGGACCAGCCAAAAGATTCGAGTGCAGGCCATCGCGGGTCAGACGTCCCGCGTAGCGGTCCTTCCAATCCGCGACCGTGTGGTGGCGGGTGGAGTTCAGCCAGGTGTCATGACGGAAATTTGGCAACACATGACCCCAGGCGTCCACGGCCTCGTTCTGCCACGACCCTCTCAGGATCTTGTATTCAAAGGATGTGCCGGTTTCGACCGTGATCTCGCCGGCGTGGTGGGGCTTGGCCCATTGCAGCGGGAGAGCCTTGGCGGGATCCCACGACCCGAGGGCGGGGAGGCTGCCACAAATGAAGACGGGCTCCTGCGGGTCACGGATGGGCGGAAGGACTTCGAAGCGGATTTGACTCATGGGACTTACTCTTTAATGGCTTTTCCCGGCCTTCGCACGGACAATTAAAAAAACAGGTTATGAACAACACACATCAGGAATTAAAAAAATTGTTGGCTGAGAGAATCCTTCTCCTCGACGGGGCCATGGGAACCATGGTTCAGCGCTACAAGTTGGAGGAGGCGGATTATCGCGGCGAACGTTTTGCGGACTGGCCCTCCGATGTCAAAGGCAACAACGACCTGCTTGTGCTGACAAAGCCCGAGGTCATCCGCAGCATTCACGAACAATACATCGCTGCCGGTTCGGACATCATTGAAACCAACACCTTCAGCGGGACCACCATTGCCATGGCCGATTATGGCATGGAAGCGCTGGTTCCGGAGATCAACCGGGAGGCCGCCAAGTTGGCGCGTCAGGCCGCTGATGCCTGCACCGACCGCCAAGTGTTTGTTGCCGGAGCCATCGGGCCGTTGAACCGCACCCTCACGCTCTCCCGGGATGTGAATGACCCCGGAGCCCGGGACGTCACGTTCACGCAGGTCGTGCAAGCGTATTTGGAACAGATCGAAAATTTGGTGGTTGGCGGAGTCGATATCCTTCTTATCGAAACCATCTTTGACACCCTCAACGCCAAAGCGGCTTTGTTTGCGATCTCGGAGTATTTTCAAACGCGTGTTCCCAACCCGGACTTGCGTCCCCCGGTGATGGTTTCAGGCACGATCACGGATCTGAGCGGTCGCACGTTGACCGGTCAAACCGTGGAGGCCTTCCTGAATTCGATCTCCCATTTTCCCTTGTTGTCGGTGGGATTGAATTGCGCGTTGGGACCCAAGGAAATGAGACCCTACATCGAGGAACTATCTTCGATTGCGCCGTTTCATGTCAGCACGTATCCAAACGCCGGGTTGCCTGATCCTCTTTCTCCCACCGGCTTTCCTGAAACGCCGGAATCCCTGGCCCCCCAACTCCGCGACTGGGCCGAGCAGGGGTGGTTGAACATCGTGGGCGGTTGTTGTGGCACAACCCCGGATCACATCCGCGCCATGGCTGAAGCCGTGCGTGGTTTGCCACCCCGTCAGATCCCCGCACGTGATCGGACGCTTCGCCTCAGCGGGCTGGAACCCTTCACGGCCCGGCCAGAAATTCCCTTTATCAACATCGGTGAACGCACAAATGTCACCGGCTCCCCCAAATTTTCGAAGTTGATCCTCGCCGGAAATTTTGACGAGGCGCTGGCCGTCGCCAGGCAGCAGGTCGAAGCCGGGGCGCAGGTGATCGATATCAACATGGATGAGGGCATGTTGGATGGGGCGGCTTCGATGACAAAATTTCTGAACCTCATCGCTGCGGAGCCGGATATCTCCCGGGTCCCCATCATGATCGATTCCTCGAAGTGGGAGGTCATCGAAGCGGGGTTGCGATGTGTCCAGGGCAAGGGGATCGTGAATTCCATCTCGCTCAAGGGTGGTGAAGAAGAATTCAAACGCCAGGCGACCCTTGTGCGTCAATACGGTGCGGCCACGATCGTGATGGCCTTTGACGAGAAGGGACAGGCCGATTCGTTCGAACGCAAAACCGCGATCTGTCAACGGGCCTACCGGATCCTCACCGAAGAGGTCGGATTTCCCGCCGAAGACATCATTTTTGATCCCAACATCTTGACCGTGGCCACCGGCATCGAAGAACACAACTCGTATGCCAAGGCCTTTATTGATGCCACGCGCTGGATCAAAGAAAACTTGCCATACGCCCGCGTGAGCGGGGGCATCAGCAATATCTCGTTTTCGTTCCGCGGCAACAATGCCGTCCGCGAAGCCATGCACGCGGCGTTTTTGTATCACAGCATCGGCGCCGGCCTCGATATGGGGATCGTCAATGCCGGTCAATTGGCTGTCTATGAAGAAATCCCGAAAGACCTTCTCGAACTCATCGAGGATGTGCTTTTTGACCGCAGGCCGGACGCCACCGAACGCCTCGTCACCTTCGCGGAATCCCTCAAAAACAAAGGCGGCAAGGAAGCCGTCAAAGAAGACACCGCCTGGAGGTCCGGGGCCGTCGAGGAACGTCTCAAACATTCGCTCATCCGGGGAATCACGGATTTTATCGATGAGGATACCGCCGAGGCTTTGGAGAAATACGGACGACCGCTCATGGTGATCGAGGGACCTCTCATGGATGGCATGAAGGTCGTCGGTGATCTGTTTGGTGCCGGGAAAATGTTTTTGCCCCAGGTGGTCAAAAGTGCCCGTGTCATGAAAAAATCGGTGGCGTATCTGACCCCCTACCTCGAAGCCGAAAAGGCAGCGAACCCGGGTCAGCGGGCGGCCGGAAAAGTCATCATGGCCACCGTCAAAGGCGACGTGCATGACATCGGCAAAAACATCGTGGGGGTCGTTCTGGCCTGCAACAATTACGAGATTATCGATATGGGTGTCATGGTCGCCTGCGACAAAATCCTGGCCGCAGCCCGAGAACTTGATGCCGATGTGATCGGGCTCTCCGGCCTGATCACGCCATCCCTGGATGAAATGATTCACGTCGCCAAGGAAATGACCCGCGAAGGATTCACGATCCCGCTTCTGATTGGTGGGGCCACCACAAGCAAGGCCCACACCGCCGTGAAGATCGAACAATTTTACAAACATGGAGTTGTCCACGTGTTGGATGCCTCGCGTTCGGTCAATGTGGTGAGTGCCTTGCTGAGTGATGAGCAAAAGCCGGCGTTCATGGAGAAGCTGGCGGCCGATTATGAGACCTTGCGCAATGACCATGCGAACCGCACCGCCGGGAAACCCATGCTGTCATTGAATGATGCCATCGCCAACGCCCCGCAACTCGGTTTTGACGACATGCCCCAACCGGAGTTCACGGGGCTGATTGTTTTTTCGTCAGAGCGCAAAGAATCCACCGACCCGCGCCGGAAACACGTGACAGTTTCCCTGGAAGATTTGGTGCCCTACATCGACTGGTCGCCATTTTTCCACACGTGGGAATTGCGTGGTCGTTATCCTGCCATTTTCGAGGACCCCGATTCCGGCACCGAGGCCAGGAAGCTTTTCAACGATGCCCAAGCGCTGCTTGCAGAGATCGTCGAGAAGAAGCTCTTGCATCCCCGGGGGGTCTGCGCGTTGTTCCCGGCGAATCGTCAGGGCGAAGACATTGTGATTTATTCCGACGAGGCCCGCTCCCAAATCGCCGCCACCCTGCATTGCCTGCGCCAACAAACCAAGAAGCCGGCCAGTCAACAAAATCTCTCGCTCGCGGATTTTGTCGCACCGGCCCCGCACGCGGATCATGTCGGCGCTTTTGCTGTCACCTCCGGCCATGGCCTGCAAGACATCATCGCCCGCTTCAAAGCGGAACATGACGACTACAATGTCATCATGGCCGAGGCCCTCGCCGACCGGCTGGCCGAGGCATTCGCCGAATACCTGCACAAGTTTGCCAGGGACGCCTGGGGCTTCGGGAAGGACGAAAACCTGACCACCGAGGAGATCATCCGCGAAAAATACCGTGGCATCCGCCCTGCGGCCGGCTATCCCGCCCAACCCGATCACACGGAAAAGTGGGCGGTTTGGGATCTCCTTGACGCCGAGGCCACCACGGGCATCACCCTCACCGAGAGCCTGGCGATGTTCCCCGGGGCCAGCGTCAGCGGCCTCTACTTCGCCCATCCGGAAGCCAAATACTTCGCGGTTGGAAAAATCGAGAAGGACCAAATCGCCGACTACGCCAAGCGCAAGGGCCTGCGCGAATCCGAAGTCGAGAAATGGCTCGGCCCCTATTTGAACTATGACCCGGACAGCGCCCTCACCAAGCCTTGCCAGCCTGGCGCAAAAGTCTGAGGCGCGTCAGTTCGCCTTGCCGGGCTGGGCCGTGCCATCCATGTTGATGAATGGGATCACCCCGCCTCCGCTCATGCGGGGAAGCACGCCGTCCCACTTCTCGACCGTGCGGAGCTGGATCAGTTCCGGGCTTTGTTTGAGAGCGGCCGCTTCGCGCTCGATCGCGTCGGCCCGGGCCTTGGATTGGACTTCCGTGGCATAGGCCTCGGCATCGGCGGCGAGTTGGCGCTCTGCCGCCGCCGCCTCGGCTTGGGTCGTGCGGCGAATTTTTTCGTTTTTCGCCTGAAGGGCTTCCTGCTCGGCTTTGACTTTGAGTTCGATGGCGCGATTGAACTCGTCAGAGAAATTAAAGTCGGTGATCGCGATATTTGCGATGTTCAGGGCACCGGCAAGGTCTTTTTCCTCCAGGGTTTTGTTAATAAAATTCGAGAGGGCCTCTTGGATTTGTTGTTTGACCAATTCGCGCTTTGTGACGAGTTCTTCGGCCGTGAATTTGGCGGTGACCGCTTTTACGCACTCTTGAATGCCGGGTTCGACCAGCGCCGACGAGAATTTTACGAGGTTGCCGATCCGCTGAAAGGTGAGGGGAGCCAACTCGCCGTTAAGAGAATACTGGGTGGTGACCTCGGTGCTCACGGTTTGGAGATCTTTGGAGGCGGCGGTGGCTTTGGCATGACTCGCGGTGAGCCGGATATCCATCATTTCCACCTGATCGATGAAGGGTTTCTTGAAGTGGAATCCTTCTCCCAAGGGTTTGGTTTGCACCGCACCGAGAGACCGCACCACGCCCACGTGACCGGCATCAACGACGACGGTCATCCCTCCAAGGAGCACCAGGGCCAGGACGAGGATGATGATAAGTGGGACGAGACCTTTGATTGCGTTGTTCATGAGATGTGTTGGATGAGTTGAGATTTTGGGAAGCGGACTTTGGGAAGGGACGCGTATTTGTCCCCGTCACTGCGGAACCCCGCGCAGCAAACCACCACAGTCTCGTATCCCGAGCCTTCCAAGCCAAGGATTTTGTCATAGGTGGCGGGAGCGATGCCTTCCATCGGGCAGGTGTCGATGCCCAGCAGGGCGGCGGAGGTCATGAATGTCCCCAAGGCCAGATACACTTGGCGGGTGGCCCACTCCTTGAGGTCGAGGGGGTAGGGGGGAGCTGTGACAAAGCCTTTGACCATTTTGCCTAGTCCCTCGAGCGTTTCCACGGCTACTCCGCGAACTTCGGCTGTGCGGACCAGATGGGCTTGGACGTCGTCCGGGGTGACGGGGTTTTTCGCAGCAAGAACAACCACATGGGACGCCTCCGTCACCTGGGTCTGACCCCATGAGGCGGGAACAAGACTTTCCCGGATTTGCGCATCATCGATCACAAAAAATTTCCATGGCTGGAGCCCGAAGGAAGAGGGAGCAAGCACCAAAGATTCTTCCAACACCTGCCATGTGGAATCATCAATCTTCCGGTTTGAATCAAATTTTTTGGTGGCGTAACGCCACTGCAGGGCCGAAAGAAGATCGTCAGAGGTTGTCATGGACGGCACAATGGAACCCAGCTTCCCCATTCATGCAAGGGAAAACCGACAATTAGCGTGAGAGGAGGTTCTCGGGACGGGAATTCTCCTTTTTGGGAGTGGGTGTGGCCCCCGCGGCAGGCACGGGCACCGGGCGATCCCCGAGGCCCGGAAGTTGGCGCTCCGGTGGGGTGGCTTTCGGGTCATAGGCTGTGCCTCCGACCACCGAGATACCCCCGTCCGTGGTGGGCACAAGAACCGGGCGTGTCCCCCAGTCTTGATACGCCTGCTGTTTGCGGACCTTGCCATCCAGACCGAAGTGGGAATAGAGAAATTCTTTGGGGGCCATGTTGTGGATGATGTGGATTTCATTCCCACGATCGAGCCGCACCTCGGGGTTGCCGTAGGACAGGAAGCGGCCCAGCTGGGTTGTGGAATAAACGATGCCCCGCTCTTCGTCCCGGACTCTCAGATAGAGCCGCGTGGAACTGGGCAGTCGGTGCGTCAGCAGGGTGTAGGTTCGGGTTTTTCCGGGAAGTCCGGCATCCGGAGGGACACCCACGGTTTGCTCCCAAAGCGCCCGGCCTTCGGTGACTTCCAGGCTCATCGGGGACGATGAGAAGTAGCGGTTGAGCGCTGGGACAAAGATGGAGGCCCGGATCCGATAGGATCCAAACTCGGTGATGGGATACAGGGGGGTGAGGTTGACCGAGCGGCGGATGGTTTGGCCCGGACCAATGGTGAGAGGCTCGTTGCGATAGCTTTCTTGAACGGATGGCAGGGGGCGTCCACTCATGGTCTCGACCTGAAACCCAAACCATTTGTCTCTTGGGGTATCTGCCAATTGAAGTTCCTGACCCGCAAGGTTGGTGATGCTCACCGTGCAAATCACCGGCTCGTAGATCATGTAAAGATTCCGACTGAGGGAGATGTTGACCTGGACCTGTGCGACAGCCGAAGAGAGAAAAGCGAAGCAGGCCAGTCCGCCGAGCCAGAGACGCAAGGCATAAGCCAGGCGGCCATTCGAACAAGGAAGAGAGGATTGTTGACGCATCACGGAAGCAGGGACTTGGCTCGCAGTGGGCAAGATTCAGGGGGACTTGCTTGCCGGGGAATCCGCCGCCGTGCGGAAACCCAAAGCGCTGTCGCTCTGGATGTCTGTGAGGACCAGAACCCTGCGGGTGATTTTGTAATCGGGTGTGCGCCAATTGCCTCCCCGGATCACAGGGATTTTGCCCGAAGACATTTGAGGATCGGTGTCATAAGAGGCCGTCCATTCCGCGACATTCCCCGACATTCCGATCACGCCATACGGACTGCGATCCGATTTGATCGCATCCACCGGTGACCAACGTCGAAAACCGTCGATCTGGCCTCCTTTTTTCGGATTGGGATCCAGGTCCGCAGCCGTGTTGGCCCGTTTGGGATCCTCGGTGTTTCCCCAAGGGAACAAGTTCCCCTCTTTCCCACGGGCGGCTTTTTCCCATTCCTGCTCGGTGGGGAGGCGTCGGCCCTTCCACGCGGCGTAAGCATAGGCATCAAACCAATCCACACCAAAAACCGGCGAATTCACGTCAAGCTCCGCACTTTGGTAACTCCCCCACTTTTTTGCGCGGGTAAAGTACCCGGGCATCGGCGGGTCCAATTCTGTTTTGTCGGCCCATTCTGCCGGGACATGGGACTTGCCTTTGGGCTGGCTGGGGTGTGCGAATCTTCCGGCCTCGGCAGGATTCTTTTCAAGGAACTCCAAAAACTCCGCATATTGGCCAATGGTCACCTCGTGTTGATCAATGTAAAATGTGGGCAGAATGACCTTTTCTCCATTTTGGTAGATGAACTCACCTGCGGGGATTTCGATCAATTGGTCGAAGGATTTTGTGGACGCCCCTTTGTCGCGCTTGACGAGGAAAAACAAAGACCCCAACGCTGCTGTGAGCAGAAAAAGGGAAACGGCGGAACTGATGAGCATGTTCCGCTTCTGGCGTTTTTTTGTTTCCTCGACCATGCGAATGGCGGCGCGCTCCTGCGCATCCAGCTTGTAAGCATCTTGGGGGGCGACCTTGGGTTCCAAGGCTTGCAGTTCCTGGGCAAAAGCCGGCCACGACGAAGGCCCTTCGCCTGCCAAAATTTTACCGAGCAGGGCCCGCACTCCCAGATCCGGCCCACTTCCGGCAGGCTGCAGCACCGCAAGCACGATTCTCGAGAGCTCGGCCATCTCTTGGACCGAATCAAATTCTTGAGTGGTGGTGTGGGCGGCAATATTGGCAATCCAACACCGCCCGCCTGCTCCCAGAAGGATCGCCCGCTCGGTGATCATTTCATGCAGGGTGCCCGTTCTCGCAAAAGATCCAAGCACATCAACGGCCACCTTCAAGATGCGGTGGGCATCCAACTCATTGATCGCTCCTCCTGCTTCGTGGTGTTGCGCGATGGTGCTACAGGGTTCGTATTCGCACGTGTAATAATAAATCCCATTGCTCTCCCCGGCCTCATAGATGGCGAAGACGTTGGGATGGCTGACATTGGCTTTGACGCTTGCGTTCGAGATAAAGCGCTCGACCTGCGCGGCATCGGCCGCTCTCTCCGGACTCAGCGCATAAAACCGCACCTGTCTGGCCATGTTTTTTTGTGTGGCACGATAGATGCCTCCCATGCGTCCGATGCCGATCTTGGCCTCAATACGATATTGGCCAAGGGTGGCTCCGACCAATCCGTCGGGAAAGAGTTCCACCTCCCGGAATGTCGCAGACTTGGCGGCTTTGGCTGCGGGTTTGGCTGCTGCTTGGGGAGTTGGGGCAGGTTTGGGGGTCGCCACGGGAGTTGCCGCTGGCTTCGCTATGGGGACTGCTGTGGGGACTGCCGTGGGGACTGCCGTGGGGACTGCCGTGGGGACTGCCGTGGGG
>JBBECL010000328.1:0-12240 GCA_040881805.1 Terrimicrobiaceae bacterium
CTGGAAACACCCACACCAGAACCAACTCCCACGCCCACACCCAAACCGACCGCAACTCCAACACCCAAACCCACACCGAAGCCAACCCCCAAGGCCACGCCAAAGCCGACACCCAAAGCGACCCCGAAAACAACGCCCAAACCAAAACCCAAAGCCACCGCAAGCCCCTCACCCAAGGCCGCAGACAAGCCCAAAGCCAGCCCCTCGCCCAAGGCCTCGGAATCCGCAGACAAACCAAAATCTGAAACCACCAGCGGCGCAGGCACGGCCACAAAATCGTCCGCGCAAGGCGACCCCTCACAATTCGGGCTTTATCATGAACTCATCCATGACCGGTTTTTCAGTCAATGGGACCAACCCACCTCGATCTTCGATTCCAGCAAGCGGTTTGTTTGCACCGTGCAAATCCGTATCGAAAAAGACGGACGCATTTCCTCAGCCAAGATTGTCCGCGGAAGCAGCAACGCCGTCATGGACCAATCCGTGGAAGCCGCCATCGCACGGGTGCGCCAGATCGATCCCCTCCCCACTGGCCTGGGCAGTGGCGGGGCCTACTCGGTGAACATCAACTTCGAACTGCAGTAGGTGCGTGCGAGGCTAACCCTGGAAGCGCTGGCCTCCCGCCGGCATCGAATTTGGCTCCCCCACTTTTCCCTGATATCACTCACACCGGACGAAAATCGACCTGCTGCTTGAACATATCCACACGATCAACCGTCACTTCAATCTCCGTGCCCATACGGAACGTGCGGCGGGTGCGTTTCCCAATGAGGGCTCCCCGGGCTTGATCATGCACATAGAAATCACCGGCCAACGCTGACACATGGATCAACCCGGTGAGGAGACAATCGGGGAGTTCGATAACCAGCCCGTAATTTCTCACGTCGAGGATTCGGGCCCGGAATTTTTGGCCGGCTCCTTCGGTGAGTTGGTTTTTGAAGAATTCCAACTTTTTGAGGCGGACAGATTCTTTTTCCGCGTCAGCGGCCACCCGCTCGGTCGTGGAGATATGCTCGGCGAGCGCTCCCAGAGCAGCGGAGTCAGGGCCCTTTTTGGTCAGCCCGAGATGACGTTCCAGCGCGCGGTGAACGATCAGATCCGCGTAACGCCGGATCGGGCTTGTGAAATGGGTGTAGTCGCTCTTGTGAAGTCCAAAGTGCCCGACGGGATCGGTGGCATAGCGCGCCCGCTTCAGGCTTTTGAGCAGGGCAATCTTGACGGCGTGCTCGTAGGGTTTCCCCCGGACCGAGGCAATCAGCTTCTGGAGCTCGGCACGATTGGTGAGGTCCCCGCATTTGGCACCAAAGGTCATCGCCGTCTCGCGGAATTCCGCAAGCCGATCGGCATCGGGTTTTTCGTGGATGCGATACACGGCTGGCTGCCGCGCATTCTTGAGCTCCTTGGCCACCAGCTCGTTGGCCAGCAACATGAATTCCTCGATGAGTTGATGGGAGATATCGTTTTCGAGCCGTTCCATACGAACCGGGAGGCCGGTTTCATCGAGGTAAACCTTCACCTCCGGGAAATCCAAATCGAGGGAGCCGGTTTCAAAACGCTTTTTGCGAAGCACTGACGCAAGATTCCATGCGACATGCAGGCTTTTTGAGAGTTGGTCTTTGCCGGGCGGTTTGGATAAGGCCGCAAGGGCCTCTTTGTAAGTCAATCGAGCCGCGCTGCGGATCAGACTGCGGCCAAATTTGGCGGTGTGAACTTTTCCGTTTTTTCCAATGGTGGCAAACACGGAAAACACCAAGCGATCCTCATTCGGACGCAAACTGCAAATGCCATTGCTGAGCGCCTCGGGCAACATGGGAATCACACGGTCGGCAAGGTAAACACTGTTTCCCCGAACCTGCGCTTCTTTGTCCAAGGCACTCTGAGGACGGACGTAATGCGAGACATCGGCAATATGAACCGAAAGCTGCCAACCCTGTGCGGTTTCCACCACCTCAATCGCATCATCAAAATCTTTGGCATCATCGGGATCAATGGTGATCACAAACCGCCCGCGATGATCCTCCCGATTGGCGATCTCGGAAGGATGGATTTCCGGAGAAACACCCGAAGCTTCCCGAAGCACCTCCTCAACAAAATGTTCCGGAAGATGATGCTTGCGGATGATGGACAACATGTCCACACCCGGTTGATCAGCCGGCCCGAGGACTTCAATGATCGAGCCCTCGGGGCTCACATGACGCGACGGCCACGCCTCCAACTTGGCCACGACCTTGTCCCCCACATGGGCCATCAGCGGCGGCTTCGGCTCCGGAACATAAAGGTTGTGAACAAACCGGGGGTCATCGGCCACCACGTAAAAAAAGGCCTTCGACTTCTGGAGCGTTCCCACCAATGTCTCCGAGGCTCTCGTCAGAATCCGGATCACCCGGCCTTCTTGCCGACCGGTATCAGGTTTCCCAGCGCGTCTCCGCCATCCCTCGTCGGTCTTTGCGGGCTTTTCAATCCTTGCGACAACCCGGTCGCCATGCATCGCCGTGAACGTGTTTTCCCCGCTGATGTAAAGGTCCTTCCCCCCGGGCAACTCGTTCACCACATGGGCCGCTCCACTCGCATGGAATTGCATCGTTCCCGTAAACAGGTCGGCCACCGCCGGGATGATGTAGCGGTCCTTCCGGACCCGGGCGATCTCACCATCCACTTCCAACTGACGCAAAAATTCCTGATATTTCCCCAATTGATTCTCGGGAATTCGGAGAGCCTTGGAGAGTTCGACTTTGTCGAGAGCCCGCGCTTTCAGCAACTTCAATGTGCCCTGCCGCCAGTCTCCCCGATTTTCGTTTTGCTTCTTTCTAACCATCACCCAGCCTGACTTCGCCCCTGCGGAAAGGCAAGAAAATCAAAACGCAATCAACCCCATGGACAACTGCGGACGACGAATCCCCCACACATCTTCGGGCAACACACCTCCCGTTTGTATGATCCAGGTGGATCATACAGACGGGGACAGCTCATGGGGTGTGCGATGGATACTTTCAAGGGGGCTCGGAGGCGAGCGGGTGGGGAGAGTTTGGATCGTGTCCTCGAAATCCCCATCACAGAGAGTTTACAATGTGATTCGGAAGGTGTTTATTGGCGGGCTACTCAATGATTTCCTGGATACTCAAAAAGATCGTTGGTTCCAAAAACCAACGAGAATTGCGCCGCACGGAGCCCATCGTGGCGCGGATCAACGAAATTGAAGCCGGACTTGCCGGCCTCTCGGACGATGACCTGCGGGCCAGAACGGCGGCATGGAAAACCGAGCTTTCGGCGATCAAGGACAATGCGGCCCTCGCGGCGCGCCTGGATGAAATTTTGCCAGACGCCTTTGCCATGGTGAAACACGGGGCTCGCCGCCTGACGGACCGAAAGCAATCGTTCACGGTGTGTGATCAGCCGATGACCTGGGCCATGGTTCATTTTGATGTTCAGCTTATTGGTGGGATGGTCCTTCATCGGGGGCGGATTGCAGAAATGGCCACCGGCGAAGGAAAAACGCTGGTTGCAACCCTCCCGGTTTATCTCAATGCGCTCACAGGGCGCGGGGTGCATGTCGTCACGGTGAATGACTACCTTGCCAAACGCGATGCGGAGTGGATGGGGCAGCTTTATCAGTTCCTTGGGTTGACGGTTGGTATCATTCAAAACGACCAACACCCCGAACTGCGCCGGGCACAATACCAATGCGACATCAGCTATGGGACAAATAGCGAGTTCGGTTTTGATTATCTCCGCGATAATGGCATGGCCACCAGTCGCGAGCAGCAGGTGCAACGTCCCCACTATTTTGCGATTGTCGATGAGGTCGATTCCATCCTGATTGATGAAGCCCGCACGCCGCTCATCATCAGCGGCCCCGCCACGGTTTCCACCCACCAATACGACCGTTTCAAACCGTTGGTCGAGCAGTTGGTCCGCAAGCAGACCGCGCTTTGCAATGACCTGGCGGTCGAATCCAAGAAGGCGTTTGAAGCCGGGAATCTGGCCTTGGCGGGAAGGATTCTCTTGAAATTGAAATTCGGGCAACCCCGGAACAAGGGCCTGCTCCGGGCCATGGAGGAGCCGGAGTTGCGGCGACTGATCGAAAAAGCCGAGTTGGAATTTTACAAAGACACCGAAGGAAAGGCCGCCTTGGTGGATCTTAAAGAAGAGCTGTATTTCACGATTGAGGAACGTCAACACGATGCGGATCTCACCCAGATGGGACGGGATTACCTCAACCCCGATGACCCCGATGCGTTTGTGCTTCCGGATTTGCTCACGGAATTTGCGGACATCGACAACAGCCGTTCGCTCAGCGATGCCGAGAAGGCGCAAAAGAAGGCGCAGCGCCAGCAACACACGGACAATCAGGCCGAGCGCATCCACAATATCACCCAACTCCTCAAAGCCTACTGCCTCTACGAAAAAGATGTCGAGTATGTCGTCGAGGACAACAAGGTCATGATCGTGGACACGTTCACCGGCCGCAAAATGCCCGGCCGTCGCTGGAGTGACGGCCTGCACCAAGCCGTGGAAGCCAAGGAGGGGGTTCAAATCGACCGCGAGACCCAGACCCTGGCCACGATCACCATTCAAAACTATTTCCGGCTTTACCAAAAGTTGGGGGGAATGACAGGAACCGCCGAGACGGAGGCCAATGAGTTTCACGACATCTACCAACTTGACGTGAATGTGATTCCCACGAACCGGGTGGTGAAGCGGATCGACGAAAACGACCGGATTTTCAAAACCCGCCGCGAGAAATACAATGCCGCGATTGAGGCCATCAAAGTGGCCTATTCCAAGGGCCAGCCAGTTCTTGTGGGAACAGCGAGCGTGGAATCCAGTGAGTTGATGGGGCGGATGTTGAAGCGCGAAAAAATCCCCCACAACGTCCTGAACGCCAAGTTCCACATGCAGGAAGCCGAGATTGTCGCCCGCGCCGGGCTCAAGGGAGCGATCACGATTTCCACGAACATGGCCGGTCGTGGAACGGATATCAAACTCGGCGAGGGGGTTGCCGACTTGGGCGGACTTTACGTGATCGGAACGGAACGCCACGAGAGCCGGCGCATTGACCGCCAGTTGCGAGGACGGTGTGCGCGTCAGGGCGATCCCGGGATGTCACGATTTTATGTGAGTTTCGAGGATGAACTCATGCGCAATTTCGGGGCCGCCGACCGCATGACCAAAATCATGGAGACCTTTGGCCTGGAGGAAGGTGAGGAACTCGAACACCCCTGGCTGAACAAATCCGTGGAAACGGCCCAGAAACGGGTCGAGCAACGCAATTACATGATGCGGCGCAGGACGCTGGAATTTGATGATGTCATGAACCAACAACGCGAAGTCGTTTACGGCTTCCGTCAGGAGGTCATCGACAGCGAAGATCCCCGTGTTCTGATTTTCGAGGTCATTGATGAAGCGGTGCCAAAGAAAATTCGCGATTATCTGGACGTGGAAGGCGAGGAACCGGACCACGCTGGCTTGCTCACGTGGTTGAATACCACGTTCCCTCTCGGGCTATCCGCGGAAAAAGCCGGACTGACTGAAAAAACCACGGACGAGGCGACCGGCTATTTGGTGGGTGTCATTCGTGAGGCCTATGAGCGCAAAGCCTCCATGGAACATGCCGAGGCACTTCGCGGCTTGGAACGTTATGTGATCCTCAATGCGGTCGATCGGCTCTGGCAGGAACACCTCTACGCCATGGATGGGCTTCGCGAGGCGGTTTACCTGCGGGCATTTGCCCAGAAAGATCCGCTCGTGGAATACAAAAACGAAGCGTATTCGATGTTCAGCGAATTGATGGACAACATCAAATTCGAGGTCCTCAACAATCTGTTTCGCAGCACCACGAACTTGCAGGCTTTTGAACAAATGCTTGGTGGCATGGGGCATTCCCTCACAGCGGGCGGCGAATCCACCCCGGCAAGAACGCCCAGCACTCCCCAGGAAGCCAAGGCCAGGGATACCCTCAACCTTCAGCAGGCCATGAAACGGGACGTTCCCAAAGCCGGACGCAACGACCCCTGCCCCTGCGGCAGTGGCAAGAAATACAAAAGTTGTTGCGGACGCCAGGCCTGAGACGCAGAATTTCCGACATGGCCCGATCCACGCATCACCATCCCTCACCCCTGAAAACGTTCACCCTCGCATCGATCCTGGACTTGCTGAGGGCCGAAGGACTGCGAATCACCCCGGGACGCACCAGAATTCTTGAAGTCCTGTTCAAAGCCGATCACCCCATGTCACTGGAGGAGATCCGCGAGCGCAGCACCCAAGGCAAAACGGGACCCGACTATGCCACGGTTTTCCGCATGGTGACCCTGCTCGAGAAATTGCAGTTGGCTCAGAAGGTGAACCTTCAGCGCTCCTCCAGCTTCTACGAACTCCATGACCCCTCGCGTCATTATGACCACGTGGTCTGCACCGAATGCGGAAAAGTGGTTCTCATCTCCGAGCCCTGCCCGCTCGGAAAACTCGAGGACACGATTTCCAAACGTTATGGATTCCGGGACTTGACGCATTCCTTGGAATTTTTCGGGCGCTGCAAAACTTGCTAAATCGTTATGAGACTCGAAATTCCGAACCGCAAGTTTTTGGGCTATATTTTTGATTGTGATGGCACGCTGGCGGACACGATGCCTCTGCACTATCGCGCATGGAGCCGTGCCATGGCCGAAGAGGGCGCCGACTTCCCGGAGACCACCTTTTATGAGTGGGGTGGGCGCCCGGCGGCAGACATCGTTGCCTCGCTGAACGAACGCTGCGGTTTGTCGATGCCACCCGTCGAAACTGTCCGGCGGAAGGAGAAATATTTTTTGGAACTTCTGCACGAAGTGGAAGCGATCGACCCCGTGGTGGATATTGCCCGGCGCACGCGCGGCTTTGCTCCCATGGCGGTTGCCTCGGGCGGTCACCGCGAGTTGGTTGTTGCGACGCTGGAGTTGCTGGAGATTCATGATTGGTTTGATGCCGTGATTTGTGCGGAAGATTATGAGAATGGCAAACCCGCCCCCGACCCATTTCTGGTGGCGGCGGAGAGACTTGGGATCGCCCCGGAACATTGCTTGGTTTTTGAAGACAGTCCGACCGGCATTGCGTCCGCCAAAGCGGCAGGCATGGACTATGTCTTTGTGCCAAGAGTGGGTTCATCAGAACAACAACGTCCGCCCTTCCCTGCCTTGAATGAATGATCTGTCCCGCACCTGGGCAGAAATCGACTTGGGCGCGATCCGCCACAACCTCTCCGTCGCACGCTCCCACATTGATCCGGCCTCGGAAGTATTAGCCGTCATCAAAGCGAACGCCTACGGGCACGGCGCTTTGGAGGTGTCCCGGGCTTTGGGTGAGCAAGTCGATTTGCTTGGCGTGGCCAACCTTGCCGAGGCGGTGGCCTTGGGCTGGACCAGTCGCGACATCATGCTCCTCAGTCCCTGCCTGCCAACCGAGCGCGAAGCCGCAGCCGAGGCGGATGTCATTGTTACCGTTTCTTCCTTCGAAGAAGCCTCCGCTTACGGCCACCTCCCCTCCGAATGTCGGATCAATTTCAAAGTGGACACCGGAATGGGCCGCATTGGATGCTGGCATGAGGACGCGCTCCCCGAGCTTGAGAAACTTTTAACCCTCCCGCGAGTCCACTTGCACAGTGTTTCGACCCACCTCCCCTCTTCCAGCGAGGATCCCGAGTTCACACGCCAACAACTCCTCACATTTTCCGGATTTGTCGCAAAGGCACGACTTTTGCACCCCACGTTCAAAGTGCATGCCCTCAATAGCGCCGGCATTTTTCTTCACGCGGAACATTCCGCCAACATCGTCCGCCTTGGCCTTTCGCTTTATGGCATTGGTGACTCGAAGGAACACCAGTCCAAACTCAAACCAGCCCTCACATGGAAAGCACGTGTTCTCCTTCTGCGGTCTTTGCCACCCGGGCGAACAATCAGTTATGGCCGGACATTCACCACGGACAGAACCACACGCGTGGCCACCATCAGTGTGGGATACGGGGATGGATATCCCCGCCAAGCCTCGGGAAACGGGGCCACGGTTCTGGTGGGCGGCCTGCATTGCCCGGTCCTCGGACGTGTCACCATGGATCAAATTTTGGTCGATGTGAGTCACGTGCCCCAAGTCAATCTCGGCGCGGAAGTCGTCCTCATCGGCCGCCAAGGCCACCAGGAAATCAATGCCCGCGACTTGGCAGAAAAGGCCTCCACCATCGCATGGCATCTTTTCACCGGGATTGGGCCGAGGGTCATGCGGATCTATTTGTAAAAACGCTTCGTGCAGGTCATTTTCCTTGGCGATCTGCATTGAGCCGGTCGAGATGCGGTTCGTCCCTTGACCGCGGACTTCGAATCATGTGGTGCCTGCCAAAGCCGCCAGGGTTCTGGCGAGAACCTGAACACCTTTTTCGATATCCTCGGGTTTGGAGTATTCGTCGGGGCGATGACTATATCCGTTCCGGCACGGGATAAAAATCATGCTGGTGGGGGCGATGCGGGAAAGGAAAAGGCTGTCATGGTAGGCCCGGCTGATCATTCGGCGGTGCGGGAGATTTTCTGAAGCAGCTTCGATGACGGAGATGACGCCGCTGTCGCAGATGGCGGGGGGGTCGGAGTTGATGACTTCCACGGTGACTTCCAATTTTCGGCTGGTGGCAATGTTTTGGATTTCTGATTTGAGGGCGGCCTCGACAGCCAAGCGGGCCGCATGGTCGGTGTCGCGGATGTCAATTTCGAGGACACATTCCAAGGGCACCGAATTAATGGCTCCGGGTTTGACGTGAAACACGCCGGTTGTGCCGACCCCATCGTCAGAGCCCAGGGTATTGACCAACCGCTCCACGGCAAGTGCCGTTTCAGCTCCCCCCAGAAGCGCGTCCCGGCGACCGGGCATCAAGACGGCCCCGGCATGGCCTCCCTCGCCTTCCAAGCGAACCCGCCAGGCGGCCGGAGCAGCAATTTTTTCGACGATGCCGATAGCGAGTTTTTCGCGCTCAAGCAGTGGCCCCTGTTCGATGTGGAGTTCCACGAAGGCAGCAAAATGGCCGATTGGCAAAGCCGCGTCCTTGAGATCTCCGGCAAACCCGGCTTCATGGCGCCAGTCGTCGAGGGATTTGCCGTTCCGATCACGCAGCGTGGCTGCCGCTTCCGGGCTTAGGCTGCCACTTAGCAGACGGCTGCCGAGGCAGCCAATGCCAAAAAGCGTGGGTTCCTCGGACGTGAAAAGCACGATTTCCATAGGGGCCTTTGGTGAGAACCCTGATTCCCGCAAGGACCGAAACGCATCCAGAGCTCCCAGGACACCGATGACCCCATCGTATTTGCCAGCATTGGGAATGGCATCAATATGTGACCCGGTCGCCACCGGTTTGCGCGAGGGGTCCGACCCTTCCCAGCGGGCAAAGGTGTTGCCGATGGCATCGTGTCTTACACGAAGTCCGGCTTCTTCAAAGCGGGCCTTCAGCCATGTTCTTGCCTTGCTGTCTTCCTCGGAAAAAACCACCCGCGTGACCGCCGGGGCCGGGGCTGCGGAAAACGCAGCCAAAGAGTCGATTTCCTCGAGAAGTCGGCTGATGCTCATGGAAGCACAGGGTGACGGTTCACATTTTTGTAATAGAGATAACTCGCCGGTTTATCGCCCATGGCCACAAACCATTGCGGGCAATAAGGCCCCATCCAAATCACGTCCCCGGCCTTGGTGGGATACCAGGAGTCCTCGAGTCGATAAATTCCCTGACCCTCCACCATGAGCAACCCGTGTTCCATGATGTGGGTTTCCACAAACGGCAGGGTGGCCCCCGGCTCGTAGGTGAAAAGATTCACCGCCATGTCAAAGGATGGGGTGTCGGGCAGCAGAACTTTTAGCAGGGCACGTGGGTTGCCCAAAAATGGCTGCCCCGCGACTTCGCTGACATCTCCCCGGACCCGCCCCGGAGCCGGGACACCAAGAACGGGTTCATAACGTTTTTCGAAAACGGTGATCGATGTGCCTTGGCTGGCTTTCAAGGTTTCTGATTCGTCCGAGGACAGATACAGATATCCGCCGGCAGGAATGCTGGACCGATCCTCAAGCGTCACTTCGCCGGAGACCACAAAAACAAACCGCTGAATGCCGTTATTCGCTGGCAAGGGGAGGATGCCGTCCTCCAACCAGTTCGCACGGAATTGCACAAACCCGGCTCCCAGGGCGGGAGTGATATGAAAATAAACCGTCGCGCCATTCGCGCCGGGCCAAAAACTTGGCACAAAACCATCCGGGGTGATGATGGCATGATTGAGGCCACGGTGGGTGCGTGTGTGACCAAAGAGGGGCAGGTGCGAGGGGTGTGTCATGTCGGATTTTGTGTGTTGGGTTGAAGGAGTTGGCCGCGAAAGTTGGGGTGATGTTTGCCATCGCGGAACACCGGGCTCCCACGAACAATTGTCGCTTTAACGTTCCAAGCAAGGTCCATGCCCGCGTAGGCGCTTTCCGGGTGCCGGGTGAAAAGCCCGGATTTTTGGATGGGCTCGGGGGTCGTGTGTTTGAGAATGACAAGATCCGCATCCTTGCCAATTTTTATGGAGCCTTTTTGCGGAAGAGCAAACCGGTGCGCGACCTCGTTTGAGAGCAGGGACGAAATCGCGCTCCACGAGATGCCCCGCTTCCTGGCGGCTTGAAGAAAAAGGGGCATCGCATGTTGGCAGCCATTGATGCCACCCCAGGCCTCGAGGAAGGGACGTCCGGCTTTCATGGCGGGAGGTGAAGGTGAATGATCGGATCCGATGGTAAGAATCTTGTGCTGTTTCAGAGCCTGCCAGAGCTTTGAAACGGTTGCCGGGCTGCGGAGCGGGGGGGAACATTTCGCAATGGCTCCGAGGGTTTCCATGACCGAATCGCGCAGCAGGAGATAATGGGGACAGGTTTCGCAGGTGACATCGATGCCGCAAGTTCTGGCTTTGGCGATGAGTTCCAAGGCGCCTGGCGCACTCACATGCACGATGTGCAGACGGCAACCGGTTTGCTCCGCCACCTGAAGCGCCCGGCGCACAGCCTCCACTTCACAACTTTCGGGACGCGATCTCACAAAATCCCGCCAATCCTTTCCGGTGGCGGCATGATAGGCAAATTTTTCGAGTTCCCCGGGATCCTCGGCATGCAGGGCAAGCAGGAGCCCGGCCTCCGCGCAGGCTTTGGCCCCCAGAACCAGGGACCTGGCATCCACCGCCGGAAAATCCTCAATCCCACTCGAACACAGAAACGCTTTGATGCCGATAACGCCGGCTTTGGCCAGACCCGCGATCTCGCCGGAATTTCCAGGCACAAGCCCGCCCCAAAGTCCAAAATCGATCAAAGATTTTTTGCGGGCGATCTTTGCTTTTCGCTGAAAATCCTCAGCGGTCAAAACCGCGGGAGAACTGTTCAATGGCATGTCAAAAAAACTTGTCACCCCACCCGCCGCCAAGGCGCGCGTCCCTGTTTCCAAGCCCTCCCACGAGGTTCGCCCGGGCTCATTGAGATGAACATGAGAATCCATAAATCCCGGCAGCACATCACATCCCCCCGCATCCAGTTCTTCCGTGGCCGGTCCTCGAAAGTTGAGGAAAATCCCGGCAACACGGCCACCAACAATCACCACATCCGATGGTCCCCGGCGGAGGGTGGGCAGGCGGCCCCGACGAATCACAAGATCGGCGGTCACAGGCCGCCCCTCCACTTTGCAAGCGCATCACACATAACTTGGATCGCCACCCTGAAGTCATCAACATCCACGCTCTCCGCGGGATGATGGCTCACCCCATCTTTGCAGCGCACAAAAAGCATCCCCATCGGAGCCACCCGCGAAAGGATCACGGCATCATGACCCGCCCCACTGCACAACCGGAGCGTGGCACCCTGAATCGCTTGGGCCGACTCTGACAAAAGACCAATCAACAACGACGAGCAGGCCACGGAGGGCGATTCTTGAACAACCTCCCAGTGAGTTGACAAATGCCGGGGTTCTGCGATGACCCGCATTCGCTGTTCCAAGGTTTCAAGCGCTGCCCTGCGGACCGAATTCTCTGCGTGTCGGACGTCGAGGGTCATGGCCACCTCGGAAGGAACCACATTGGAAGCCGAATTCAAGACATCCAGGCACCCCACCGTGGCAACCAGACCCGGCACAGAACGCCCGATGTTTTCAACAGCCAGCACCAACTCGGCCGCACCGGTGAGGGCATCTTTTCTGAGCGTCATCGGACACGTCCCCGCATGGTCGGCCCGGCCTTGGAT
>JBBECL010000329.1:0-12232 GCA_040881805.1 Terrimicrobiaceae bacterium
AGTTTTCCGGCGCTGTTGATGGTTCTTAGTCCTGAAGGAATTCGGGCCGGGGAGAAGCCGCTCTCCGTGTATTTTATTGGGAACAGCCTCACGGCGAGCACGACGCTGGATCGGGTTCATGGGTTGTTCCAGCAGCGGGGGATTGACTTGCAGTTTGGGAGTCAGCTTTCCGGGGGCAAGAGTCTGATTCGTCACCTCAATTACAAAAAGGAGCCCGACCAAAAGTGGGTGGCGTGGGAGACAAGCCGGCCGGAAGGAGAGACGTTTGCACCGGACACGAATTATCATACCACCGATCCTGCGACGTGGAGGTTTGGGCGGTATGACACGGCTCTGGCCAATCACAAATGGGATGTGGTGGTGATGCAGCCTTTTGTGGGAGCCCCGCTGCATGATGAGTTGGAGGCGGTGACGGCATTTATGGCGCTGGCTTTGAAGCAGAACCCCGACGCGAAATTCTATATTTACCAAGTTTGGCCCCGGCGGCCCCGTGCGGCGGGTTCCGGTCAGTCGCCGAATGATGGTGTGGCGCAGGACATCGACTATCCGACCGTTTGGGACACCCCATACGCCGTCTCCGTGGACGATGCCAGCAAGGCGGCTGGTCAGAACACCGGGAATCGCAGCTTTTTTTTGAGATTGCGGGAGGAGGCGGCCAAAAAATTTCCCAATTTGAAACATCCGATTCGGCTTATTCCGGTGGGTGAGGTCCTCTATGCTTTGGATGCCCTAATCAAAGCGGATGCCCTGCCCGGTCTGAAAGACCTTGTGGCCAGAGATCCCGCGAAAGTGCCCGGTTGGGATGCCGGGAAGGGGCTGACCCTTGGCGTCAACATGGTTTATGCCGATCCGGTCCATTTCAACCCCATGCCTCACAACGCCGGCGTCCTGGGCAATCTCATCTCTGGCACGACCATCTTCACGGTCTTGAGCGGGGAAAGCCCGCTGGGGCTGAGTGCCGGGGGATACCAATTCGATGATGGGAAAGATGCCGCCCTGGTGAAAGCCATCCAGGAACTGATCTGGAAGGTGGTGACGTCGGATCCTTTGTCGGGAGTGACTTCGTGACCAGGCGAATTGGCGGCAGGAGATGCTTGCCGGTTCCACCTCCGGACATGATCCCTTCGAGACCGTCCTGATCGAGGGCGGGCCTGTCTCACCAGACCCCACGCACGGGTTTATTCTGCCGCTTCGGCTTCTTCTTCCGCGTCAGCAACGACAGGGGCGATGGCTTGGAGGACCTCGTTGTCACGCAGGTCGATGAGCTTGACCCCCTGGGCATTGCGGCCGACCTCGCGGATGGCCCCCACGCCGGTTCGGACCATCTTGCCTTTGTTGGTGATGAGCATGATTTCGTCATCATTTTTCACCGTGAGAGCGCCTGCGACCCCGCCGGTGCGTTCGGTCACTTTCATGGTGATGATGCCCTTGCCGCCGCGGCCTTGGTTCCGGTATTCTTCGAAGCCGGTGCGCTTGCCGAGGCCATTTTCGCCGGCGACAAGCAGTTGGGCCTCTTTGTTGACGACGGCCGCCGCGATCACGTAATCGCCCTTCTGGGGTCGGATGCCCCAGACACCGACGGCATTGCGGCCCATGTCGCGGCAATCCTCTTCATGGAAACGAATGCTGAGTCCGCCGTGCGTGATGAGCACAATTTCGTCCGAGCCATTGGTCAGCTTGCAATCGATGAGGCGGTCGTCTTCTTCGATGTTGATGGCGATGATGCCGCCTTTGCGGATATTGCGGAAGTCGCTGAGCTTCGTTTTTTTGACGACGCCGCTGCGGGTGGCAAACAGGATGGAGAGTTGGTCGCTCCAGGTTTCTTCGTCCGTATTCTGGCCTTGGATGCGGATGGTGGCCGCAATTTTTTCGTCCTTGCGGAGTTCGAGGAGATTGGCGATCGAGCGCCCCTTGCTGGCCCGGGACCCTTCGGGGATTTCGTAAACCCGTTCCACGTAGCAGCGGCCGGTGGCCGTGAAAAACACGAGGTAATCGTGGGTGGTGGCCGTGAAGAGATGCTCGACAAAATCGTTGTCCTCTTCTTTATCAGCTTCGCGGGCAACCATTCCAATGACGCCTTTGCCTCCGCGGCGTTGGGAGCGGTAAGCGCTCACGAGCGTCCGTTTGATGAAGCCGTTGTGGGTGAGCGTGACGATCACGCCTTCGTTGGCGATGAGGTCTTCGAGGGCCATTTCGCCTTCATCGGGAACAATATCCGAGCGGCGCGGGGTGGCATATTTTTCGCGGATGACACCCAGTTCTTCTTTGATGATTGTGAGCACGCGGGACTCCTTGGCGAGGATGTCGAGAAGGTCCTTGATCGTGGCCAGAATTTGGTCGTATTCGCCTTTGATTTTGTCGCGCTCGAGGCCGGTCAAGCGGTAGAGTTGCAGGTCGAGAATCGCGTCCGTCTGGCGTTCGCTCAGATGATACATCCCATCGGCCAGTTGGGTGGATTCGCGGATAAGAATTCCGAGGTGTTCGACGGTTTTTTGACTCCACTCCAGGGCAAGAAGCTTGATTTTGGCTTCGTCGCGGCTGTTGGCGGAGCGGATGATCCGGATAAAATCATCCAGATTGGCGAGGGCCACGAGGTAACCCTCCAAGAGGTCCGCGCGCTCTTCGGCTTGTTTGAGCAGGTAGCGGGTTCGGCGGAGAATGACTTCGCGGCGGTGCTCGATGTAGCAGGCAATCGCGTCTTTGAGCGAAAGCAATTTCGGGCGCCCCCGGTCAATGGCCAACATGCTGACCGCAAACGAGCTTTCCAGCGCGGTGTGTTTATACAGGTTGTTGATGACAACTTTCGGGTTCGCATCACGTTTGAGTTCGACAACCACCCGCGTGTTTTCGTCCGACTGATCGCCAACATAGCTGACATCGGTGAGGATTTTGTCATTCACCAAAGCAGCGATCCGCTCGACGAGAGTCTTGCGGTTGACGCCGTAGGGGATTTCGGTGATGACGACCTGCTCGCGGTTGCCCTTGAGCTCTTCCACGCCGGCCCGTCCACGCACTTTCACCGACCCGCGGCCGGTGTGGAAATATTGTTTGATTCCCGCCGTGCCACAAATCACGCACCCGGTCGGGAAATCCGGCCCCTTCACATAGGCCATGAGCCCGTCAATGGAAATATCGGGGTCATCGATCTGAGCGCAGATCGCGTCAATGACTTCCCCGAGGTTGTGGGGAGGCATGTTGGTGGCCATGCCGACGGCGATGCCGGTGCCGCCATTGATGAGGAGATTTGGAAATGCGGCGGGAAGGACGGTGGGTTCCGTGCGGGTGCCATCATAGTTCGGCACAAAATCGACGGTGTCCTTGTCCATGTCATCCATGAGCGCGGCCCCGAGATGTTGGAGGCGGGCCTCGGTGTAACGCATGGACGCCGGCGGATCACCTTCCACACTGCCGAAGTTGCCCTGACCCTGGATCAGCATTTCCCGCATGGCCCATGGCTGGGCCATGTGAACAAGCGTGGGGTAGATGGCCTGGTCACCGTGCGGGTGATAGTTACCCATCGTTTCCCCGACAATTTTTGCGCACTTGAGGGACTTGCGTCCCGGTTGAACGCCGAGTTCGCCCATGGCGTAAAGGATGCGGCGCTGGGAGGGTTTGAGCCCGTCCCGGGCATCAGGCAGCGCGCGGGAAATAATCACAGACATCGAATAGTCGAGGAAGGATTTTGACATCTCCTCGGCCACATCGATTTTTTCAACTTTTTCGTTTTGGCTATACATCAGATTTTTTTAAAAGGGGTTAGGTGGTGGGGGCCAACTTCAGAAATTGATCCTCCCAAGCTTTGGAGAGCTCATCGGATTGACGAACCGTCCCGGGCTTGAGTTGGGATGAACTTGGGATTTTGACCCCAAGAACGCCCAATGTCGAGCGGATGGTGTCATCATATTTGGCACAAAGGTCCTCGTAAATCACCGTGTGGGGCACAATCCCCTGTTCCTCAAAAAACCGCTGCCACACGGCTTCGTCTTCTTCCGTCTCCCTGAGGCATTGGGTGATCAACTCAAAATCAAAATTCGGCCCAGCATGGGCGGAATTGCCGTCCTGGATTTTCCAGAGCCCGGATTGGAGCGCCCGGGCCTTGGAGATGGCCTGACGCAGCTTGTTCCGGCGGACCATGCGCAGGTATTTCAGGCGGGGGAAAATGGTTGCGAGGAGGGTTCTGGCATCCTGGTAACCGGGGAAGGCGGCCTGCATCCGATCAAGAAAATCCTGGAGATACCAACCCATCACTTTGAACCCGAAAACCTCATTCGACGTGGCGGTGGCGGGGATGATCCCCCGCACGTAGCCGGCGAAATCCGTGTGGGGGTCCAAGCCGTGCGCCGATCCGTAGTCGCTTTCAAATTTTGGCAAAAAGAATTGTTTGGGACGCCCGGCTTTGCGGGTGGCGTGCAGACCATCGGTGAGGAAGTTGCTGCCACTGCGCGCCGTCGCACACACCAGATAACATCGCCTCGGGTGCCTCCAGTGGTGAAACAAGCCGCCCATCTCAGTGGGAACACAGGCTGCAGGTTGGGAACTTCGGGAGCGGCACGTTGGCTTGGAGGATCAGACGTCAAGGCGGGCGTTGAGGGCGTTGTCCTCGATGAACTGACGCCGGGGTTCCACGACATCGCCCATGAGAATCGTGAACATCCGATCCGCATCCACGGCATTGTCCTCGGTGAGATCCACCTTCAGGAGGCGGCGCTTCTCGGGGTTCATCGTTGTTTCAAAAAGCTCCTTGGCATTCATTTCTCCCAGCCCCTTGAACCGGTCAATCGTCAGCCCGCGTTTTCCAATTTCCAGGACCTTGTCCAAAATTTCGGGAATCGCAAAGACCGGATGGGACCGGCTTTTTTCGCCCTCCCCTTCGATCACCTCAAACAGGGGTTTGTCACTCGCCGAATAATGGTCGATGTGAAGACCTTTCTTCTCGAGTTCGGCGATGAGTTTCAGGACAGCGGATGACTCGTGAAGGTCCACCAATCGCGCGCGGCGGCGGGGGCCTTCGGCGCGTTTGCTGGACTTGGCGACCGGGGCAGGGACCACTTCGCCGTTGGTTTCAGCCTCCGCTTCGCCATTCGTCTCGTGGATCGGAGCTTCGAACAGCGCAAGGTCCTCATTGGCCTCATGAAAGGTCCGGAGCGCGGCTTCGTCGGTGAAATAATAAACTTCTTCACGGTTGCCATCGCGCACATGCACGAGGTAGGCGGGCAGGTTCCCGGTTTTTTCATCGCGCCGCGTGAGGTATTGTTCAAAGTCGCCGCCATGACGCCGGATCGCATCCGCGTATTTTTGAAGGCGTTCCAGCAAACCAAGGATTTCCTTCAGCTGAGCGGAGGTCAATTCCTTGCCATCACTGCAATTTTTGATGCGGACTTCCTCGGCACCGAGGCCAATGAGGATTTTGTTCAGTTGGGCATCATCGGCCACATATTCCTCGCGGCGTTTGCGTTTGATGCGGTAAAGCGGCGGGCAGGCGACATAGACGTGACCCCGGCGCAACAGCAGTGGCATCTGACGGTAGAAAAAGGTCAGGAGGAGGGTTCGGATGTGGGAACCATCCACGTCGGCATCGGTCATGATGATGATCCGGTGGTAACGGAGCCGCTCGAGGTTGAATGCGCCCTCCGAGTCCCCATCGCCGATTCCCGTGCCGATGGCGGTGATCATGGTCTGGATCTCCGTGTTTTGGAGGACCTTGTCCAGGCGGGCTTTTTCGACATTGATGAGTTTTCCGCGGATGGGGAGAATCGCCTGGTAGCGACGGTCGCGTCCCTGCTTCGCCGAGCCGCCGGCGGAGTCACCTTCGACAATATACAGTTCGGTGAGTGACGGATCTTTCTCGGAACAATCGGCCAACTTGCCGGGCAGGCCACCGCCGGAGAGAGCGCTCTTGCGAACCGTCTCGCGGGCCTTGCGGGCCGCTTCCCGGGCGCGGGCCGCCATCAGGGCTTTTTCGATGATCTTTTTGGCGATGGGCGGATTGGAGTCAAAAAACGTCATCAACCCCTCATAAACAATGGAGCTGACAATGCCCTCGACCTCGGGAACCACCAATTTGGATTTGGTTTGGGATTCGAAGCTCGGGTTGGGGTGCTTGACCGCCAACACACAGACCATGCCCTCGCGGGTGTCGTCTCCGCCGATGGCGGGGTCCTTTTCTTTGAGGAGGCCGTTGGTGCGGGAATATTGGTTGATTGCGCGCGTCAGGGCCGTGCGAAAGCCCGTGGCGTGCGTTCCACCGTCCGCATTCGGGATGGCATTTGTGAAACACAGGAGTTGGTCGTTGTAGCTGTCATTGTATTGCAACACGACGTCCACAAACATATCGTCCGTGATCTCGGTTTGGTCCTTGTTTTTGAAGCTCACACTGCGTTTGCCGGCAAGCACGATGGGCTTGGGGTGAACGAGTTGCTTGTTTTCGCCGAGTTGACGCACAAACTCTTCGATGCCCAACTTGTAGAGGTAAACTTCCCTGCGGACCGGTTCCGGGCGTTCATCGGTGATGATGATTTCCAGGCCGGGATTCAGGAACGCCAACTCACGGAGGCGGGCGGCAAGTTTGGCGAATTGGAATTCGACCGTGATCGTAAAAATCGTGGAATCGGGAAGGAACGTGATCAGCGTGCCGGTCTGCTTCTTGTTTTTGACATCGCCAATAACTTCCAGCTTTTGGGTCGTGACGCCCCGCTCGAAGGCCATGTGGTAAACCTTGCCCTCACGGGTCACTTCCACCCGGAACCAATCGGAGAGCGCATTCACGCATTTTGCGCCGACCCCGTGCAAACCACCGGAATACTTGTAGGCACCCTGACCGAACTTGCCACCGGCGTGGAGATTCGTGAGAACAAGTTCGAGGGCGGGAATTTGGAATTTTGGGTGGATATCCACCGGGATGCCGCGGCCGTTGTCACGAATCGAACAGGACCCATCCGAGTGGAGGGTCACTTCAATGCGGGAACAATAACCCGCCAGGTGTTCGTCGATCGAGTTGTCCAGAACTTCAAAGACGCAGTGGTGCAGGCCCCGCTCGTCCGTGGGCCCGATATACATGCCCGGTCTTTGACGCACCCCGGCGAGGCCCTCGAGTTTGTCGATCTTGGAAGCATCGTATTTTTCGAGGTTGTCGGGGTTGAGAGGTTCTTCGTCCATGCGTGTCTTTGTTAATTGGTAGTGGACCATCCTAGCGGGAAGAAAATGGGGGGACAATCCCTTTCCCACGGTATTTTCCCGGTCCCATGGAATTTTCTTGTTTGCCCGGTTGACTTGCCAGCCCGGTCCGTCCACGTTTCTACCTTCCCAACAATGAAAAGCATTTTGTTTGTGTGCACCGGCAATGTTTGCCGAAGCCCCATGGCGGAGGCCATGTTCCGGAAAATGGCCGAGGGCCTTCCGGGGGTTGAGGTTGCCTCGGCGGGCGTCAGTGCGGGAAATGCCCACCCTGCCAGCCGTGAGGCCGTCGAAGTTCTTGCCGAGCAGGGGATCGACCTCACCAAATTTCGCAGCCAGCCGGTCTCCGAGGAACTCCTTGCCAAGGCCACGCACGTGTTTGTGATGACCGAGGACCACCAGCGACTGCTCGACCTGTTTTTTCCCGAAGCCTCGGACAAGGTTCACCTCGTGCGCGAATTTTCGAAGGGCTCCCGCAATGTCCCCGATCCCATCGGACTCGGGAAACGCGCCTACGTCGAATGTCGCGACTCGATCAAGTCCGCGCTCGTAGATATCTTACAGATGATCAAACAACCCACAACCATGTCAGAACCCACCGCCCTTTCCGTCACCGACCCGGCCATCGCCGAGGCGATCCGCAAGGAACGTCACCGTCAATTCGAACACATTGAACTCATCGCCAGCGAGAACTTCACAAGTCAGGCTGTGATGGAAGCGCAGGGGTCCTGTCTCACCAACAAATACGCCGAGGGTTATCCGGGGAAACGTTGGTATGGGGGCTGTGAATACGTGGACATCGTGGAATCTCTGGCCATTGAGCGCGCAAAGGCGTTGTTCCAAGCCGAACACGCCAACGTCCAGCCCCACAGCGGGAGCCAGGCGAACATGGCGGTTTATTTCAGCGTGCTGACCCCCGGCGACCGCATCCTCACAATGGACCTTGCCCACGGCGGACACCTCACCCACGGTCACAAAGCCAATTTCTCGGGCAAACTCTACGAAGTGCATCATTACGGGGTCAGCAAGGAGACCGAAATCATCGATTACGACGCCCTCGCCCAACAGGCCGAAGCCGTTCGCCCCAAAATGATCACCGCCGGTGCCAGCGCGTATTCCCGGACGATTGACTTTCCACGCCTTCGCGAAATTGCAGATGCGGTTGGAGCCTACCTCTTTGTGGACATGGCCCATATCGCCGGACTGGTTGCCGGAGGAGCCCACCCGACGCCCATCCCGCATGCCCACTTTGTCACAACCACCACACAAAAGCCTGCGGGGTCCTCGTGCCGGATTGGTTCTCTGCAAAGAAGAATTCGCAAAAAAAATCGATGCCCAAGCCTTCCCCGGCGTCCAAGGCGGGCCGCTCATGCACGTCATTGCCGCCAAAGCCGTCTGCTTCAAAGAAGCCCTGGAACCTTCCTTCAAGGAATATTCCCATCAGATCGTGAATAACGCCAAAGCCCTCGCCGCACGCCTGGCCATGTTGGATTACCGCATCGTGTCGGGCGGCACCGACAATCACGTCATGCTCGTCGATTTGCGGGGTGTCGGCGTCAATGGGGCCGATGCCTCGGTGGCCCTCGACAAAGCCGCTATCACCGTCAACAAAAATGCCATTCCCTTTGACACCGAGCCCATCTTCAAAACCGGTGGCATTCGCCTGGGAACCCCCGCTGCGACCACCCGCGGGATGAAAGAGGAGGATATGATGGAAATTGCGGATTACATCGATCACGCCCTGAAACACCGTGACAACGAATCCGAACTGGCCACCCTCCGCAAAAAAGTGGTCGCCTTCACCTCGCAGTTCCCTCTTCCTTAGTTCTGGGGACGCTTGGCACGCAGGGCCGGCCCGGGAAGCGTGGCACCATCAGCAACAAGACGTTCCGAGAGGGTCGCTGTGATCATGCGGGCGGTGCGCTTCGAGTCGGGAGAAACCCCCGAGGTCACAGCCCGCAGAATCGCGCGGGGGCCTGCCCCAAAGACCCCGCCCGCGATGGCACCGGGCTCCGCATTCGACCCCCCCGACGTGCGGATCAGAGCCATCAGTTCGCGCTTCTTTCCGGTGCCCACTTGATAGACCTTCGTCGTGGCCTCCATCTTTGTGCCGCCGAGGCCGAAGCCGACGATTGATCGGAGAGCCCGGCTTCCCTGATTGATTTTGGTGAATTCGCCTTCAAGGACCCATGACAGCTTGGGGAGCTTGGAATCCGACACTTCAAGGATCGACGTCGGCGCAATATGTGTGGTCAGCCTGGGAACAAGCCTTTCTGCCATCTGGACGGAAACCTCGTTCTGAAACGTTTGTAGCTTTTCTCCCTTGCGATCCACCCGGAGCGACCCCTCGGCGAAGGTGTAGGGTTTGACGTAGATCCTGGGGGGAGCGGCGAATTTTTTATCAGGGGGATAAAATTGCGATTCCATGACGCTTACCGAGGAACACCCCGACACAAACAACAGGCCCGCGAGGGAGAGACAGCAGCCGAAGAAAAGATTTTTCATAGGGGAAGGATATTTCGCACCGGTGTGCCCTGCCGTCAAATCCCTTGTGCCCACGGGCCATCGATCAAGACATTCCAATGGTCCCGGGCAATTGGCGCAGGTGGGGAAACACCCCATGGTTGGCTTTCTCTGGAGAGATTAGCTTGATCTCCTGGTTCGCAACCCAACTTTACCCTATCTGATTTATGTCCCTGATTAATGTGCTGATTGCCCTGATCGTCGTTGGTGTTCTCCTTTGGTTGGTGAACAACTTTATTCCGATGGATCGAAAGATTAAAAGTATCCTCAATGCGATCGTCGTCATCTGTGTGGTCCTTTGGTTGCTCTCAGCTTTTGGAATCCTGCAAAAGTTCAGCGGGATCCAACTTCCCCAGTTTTAGGAAGCGAGCGATCGCCGTTAATTGTCAGCCGGCATGTCCACCGCGCGGACAACCCGGGCCTCGCCGTCCGGCCCCCAAACAACCCAGGTCGGCATGGGGCAACTTTCAAGCATTTTGAGCAACAGCATCTTGAGCCATACCAGCCCCGGAAGGGCCTCAGCGGGGTGGCGGGTCGCCCGGCAAAGGCTCCACTCCGGCCCAGGCGTGCAGGTAAAAGGAAGCCACCCGGCGAATATCCTTCTCCATCGCCTGACTGTCCGGCCGCGCGCGTGAGAGTTCAAGCATTTGCGCCAGCTCCGGTACGAAGTCCGCACCGGCTTTCTCGCGCAGAGACCGTGCCGCCGTCATCCACGCGCTGAATCGCGCGGAGACATCCGCCGCCCCTTCGTAGGAAGGATCCTGTTCGACGGTGGACATATTGAACTTTTTCATCCGCTCAATCACATCGCGTCCGGCCGCTTGGACCTCCATTACGAGCGCCGCGTCGGGCACGGGCAACCCGGCGACAAGCCACATCGCGGATTCAGCCTCCCGCGTGTCGCCGGAGAGCATCAGCCCACCCAGTTCCCGGGCAAAAGCCGGACGTTCGGTGATGCGTGCAATGGCCACCGCCCGCCGCCCTTGGTTTTGCCACGTTGGCGTGTAAGGCAGCCATGCGGTGAGGGAGGCATCAACTGCGATGCCGTCGAAGACCCGCTGTTCCTCCCTGTCCCTCAACGCGGATGCTTCCTCTGCGGTTGGCGGTGCAGGCGGTGGAGACACGGGCTTCACGCGGAAACGAAAGGACGGCTTGGCCTCAGGCCACGGCAGCCCCGCTTCCGAGGAGCGTGGCATCCACGCGCTCCACGGCTCGAAGTCCGGCCCCGGATTGGCGGGGAGAGGGACCAGAAAAGCTCCCAGCACGTCATCACCGATCCGGGCCTCCACCGCCCTTTGCCCGCGGGAGGTGAAAAGGAAAACCTCGGCCGGAACAATCCATCGCCCTTCCTCGTGGCGTGCGTTCTTTACGGTCAGCTCCCCATGGCGGGAATCCTTCTGCGTGCCGTTGACCACCGAAGCGAGAACAAATTGCGCATCCTCCGGCGTCCCAACTGCCGGAATGTTTTGCCCCTTCGCCAGGCGGATCTCGACCTCGAGGTTCAATTCCTTTCCACCAAGGGTCGGCGGAAAATCCGCCAGCAAATACAAAGCCGAAACCGTGAGCCCTCCCCCCACCACGACCGAGGCGCAGGCCACGCCCGCCGCCTTGAAAAATCTCGAGGCATCCTCCGTGCCAAAAAGGCGGGCAATAACCAACCCGACCACACAGCCCGCCAGTCCCCCGAGGAGGGCCATTCCCATAACAAAAAACCCCGACAGCCCTTCATGCGAGCTCATGCGATACCATTCCGCATAAGCCGCCGCGACCACCCCCGAGGTGAAGAGACCGGCGATGCCGCAGATCAGTGAGACAAGCAGTGAAAAAATCCAACTCATAAGGAAAGGACCTTCTTCAGGTTAGTCATCGGAGCCACGGCGGTCCAACGAAAACCGATGAGGAAACCCGGAATCCACCGTGCCTTGACCAAGGTAATCCGAGATTTGGCGGATTGAATCCATATTTGATTTTTGGTTGCGGGGCGATCAAGGTCAAAGAGTCCCCGAAACCTGCCAAAAAGGTTTCAATCCGCGCCCCGCGATTGCTCGCGGGGCGATGGGAAGAAGTTGATTGATAGGTTGCATGAGTGAGTGTTTCAATCCGCGCCCCGCGATTGCTCGCGGGGCGATACCCCGACCTGCGCTGGGTGAAGAACGGCTTGAGTTTCAATCCGCGCCCCGCGATTGCTCGCGGGGCGATGTCGCACCGTTGCGTTCGGCGATTGCTTTGATGCGTTTCAATCCGCGCCCCGCGATTGCTCGCGGGGCGATGACTGGTTCCTTCCCATCGCGCAATCAAGCATCGGGTTTCAATCCGCGCCCCGCGATTGCTCGCGGGGCGATACATGCTGCACGTTCATCGCAGGGAGACGGTCGAGTTTCAATCCGCGCCCCGCGATTGCTCGCGGGGCGATCTGGCATGGGGACGAGCCTCCTCCTGCCGGTCTTGTTTCAATCCGCGCCCCGCGATTGCTCGCGGGGCGATTACTAATGAGTGCCGACTTGTCCAACTCGGTTTCTGTTTCAATCCGCGCCCC
>JBBECL010000330.1:0-12079 GCA_040881805.1 Terrimicrobiaceae bacterium
ATTTTTTCAGTAATTTCCAGCGGCGAGGGCTGCTTTCGAGCTTTTAGGACGGCAATAGGGCTAAACTGTTACTTCGGAATACCGATGAATTCAGAGAAGTTCTCCCATCATGGGTGAATCAGTGGAATCGTTTGATTCAAAAACCGCCGGTAGATTTGGAAATGAGCCGTGTCAGTGGTAATCAGTTTGGCCTTGGGAAAGATTTCAGAAAGCCGGACCATGGCGGCATCGCAAAAGTCCATCTCGCGATACTTAGCCGACAACGCACGAATGTGAAGCGCATGATCTGGCAGCAGATCCACGATGCGCAAGGCACCATCGGAGACCAGCCCGTAGAGTTGATCAACCGCGATCTGAGAGCTGTGCAAGTGCCAGACCGCTTCGGCAATCACAGCCTCGCATGTCAATAACGGAGGCACCAAATCCGAGAGAACCGCAACGCTCCAATCGTGCCATTGGTCGCGTTTATTGATCCAGCCGACCAGCGGTCCGGTATCGACAAGGATCTCAGACATCGAAACCTTCCCGTGTGGAAAGGTTTTTGGGACCTATAAAGGCACCCCTGGCAGCCTCCGCCAAATCACCAAAGGTGCGGGTGGGTTTTGCCGTTAACAAAAAGACTTCCCCTGTCTTTCCATCACGGACTTCCACGGCTTGACCCTTGCGGGCGGCTTCTTTCACACTCGTGAAATCCCTGAGTAAAGTTCTGGTGGTGACGGTCATGACAAGCACGGTGTCAGACACCAGCAAGAAGTCAAGGGCATTTCGGACTTCAAAAACTTTGCTCCAACGCAAGACATCGCCATCCAAGGCCTGTGCTGGACTCGCTTTGAATTCCTGATAATGAAGGAGTGGCAGCGCCATTCGCGAACCATGAACGAAACCGAAGATCCCATTATCGAAGTTGAGCATTTGATGCGCACGTTCGGGTCGGTGAAGGCGGTGGATGGGGTCACGTTTTCTGTGGGGCGGGGGAAAGTGGTGGGGTTTATCGGGGCCAATGGGGCTGGCAAAACAACCACCATGCGGATGCTGGTGACTTTGGACACTCCGACGTCTGGCACGATTCGCATCGGGGGATTTGATGTGAGCAACCATCCCGGTGAAGTGCGGCGCAAGGTGGGGTGGATGCCGGATGCGTATGGCACTTACGAAAATATGACGGTTTTCGAATATTTGGATTTTTATGGGCGGGCGTTTGGATACGAACGATCCGAGCGGAGTCGCCGGATCCGGGATGTGATGGAATTCACGGACCTGGCCTCGATCGCGGATCGTCCGATGGACAAACTCTCGAAGGGCATGGGCCAGCGTCTTTGTCTGGGGAGAACGCTCATCCATGACCCCGAAATTCTTGTCCTGGACGAGCCGGCGGCCGGGCTGGACCCCAAAGCCCGCATCGAATTCAAAAATCTGGTGCGCCTGCTTGCCGAACAGGGGAAGACGATTTTTATCAGCTCCCACATTTTGTCAGAGCTCGGCGAAATGTGTGATCACCTGCTTTTTATCGATGCAGGAAAATTGGTCCACTCGGGCAGCATGGAAAGTTTGGTGGATCATCACGGCGTTCAGACGCTGTTGGAGATCCGTGTCGCGGGATCCCCCGGGCGCTTGGTGGATTGGGTTGTGGCCAGCGGCCATTTGGAAATTGCCGACCGGCTCAAGGATGGCGTCCGCGTCCGTCTGACAGAGCCCGACCCCGCCTTCCGGGCCGATCTTTTGAGGAAGTTGATTCTCGAAGGGCTCGACGTTTCGGCCTTCTTCAAGATCGAGCGCCGCTTGGAAGATGCGTTTGTGGATGTGCTGCGATTAAAACCCCCTCCGCTGCCATGACCGCCGGAACCCTCGAAACCCAAGGCCGGGATTTTGCCGACTGGTTCAGCCCGATGCTTGTGAAAGAGCTGCGTCAGGGCATGAGGTCGCGTGTTTTTGTGGCGGCCTTTTATTTGACGCAGGTGTTGATGATCATGTCCGTGGCCTTCAACCTGGCGGCCTCGCTCAGTGAGGACATGCCCGGTGAACTGGGGTCCTTTTTGAATGGAATCTTCTGGTTTCTGATTGCTCTGCCCTTGCTGTTTCTCATGCCGGTGCGCGGCTTCAGCGCCCTGCACGCCGAGATCAAATCAGGAACCCTCGAACTGGTTTTCCTCACCCACCTCTCGGCGTGGCGCATTGCCGCCGGCAAATGGACGGCTCTCATGGTGCAAACCCTGCTCGTCGTGTGCGCCATCCTGCCGTATGTGCTCCTGCGGTATTATCTGGGAGGTGTGGATATTTTGGAGGATTTGCAGCGGTTGTTTTTCCTGCTGATGACGAGTGCTGTGCTCACCGCGATGACCGTGGCCATGTCGCCTTATGAATCCAAACTGCTCAGGGCGCTCTTTGTGATCGGCATGATATTTGCCGTGCAATTTTTGGCGGGCCTTTTGCTCACGTGGCTGACAGTGGGGCAGATGATGGGTGGGGGGGGATCGGTGCTTCAGTCGTTGTTGGGCATTGCCATTTTTGTTCCGGCGTCCGTGATCCTTGCGCTGGAACTTGCCGCGTCAAAGATTGCCCCGGCGGCCGAGAACCACGCGATCCGCAAGCGTGTGCTGGCGCTGGGCGTGCTTTTGATCGGATCGGGGCTTCTGGTTTTTGGTGAGGAGTGGATTTGGGGATATTGGCTGGCGGTGGTTTTTCTGGCACCGGTGATTGTGGATGCGCTCAGCGAGCCCGTGCAGGTTGTTCGAACGGTGTATCTGCCCTTCCTGCGGCGGGGCCCGGTTGGCAAGGTCATGGGGCTCTTTCTCACACCGGGGTGGCCGTCCGGCGTGTGGTTCACCCTGCTTGCCTCCCTTCTCTGCGGGGTGGCCCTCGTGCTTTCCGGCAAAGCCGATGATTCCTCAATGACTCTCGCGGCCGTCGCCTTTTTTGGGGCTCTTGTTTTTCCGGCAACCTTCATCCGGCTCCTCATGCCAAACACCAAACATTTCCTTGGTTTCTACATTGGACTGCAATTTTTCTTTGCGGTGGTGACCGTGATGGTTGGGATTATGACCGCGATCTCCAGCAATCCCTTCACCACCTGGCTTGCCTGGATCCCCAACTGTGCCTTTTTGCTGATTTCCGCCGACCAAATCAAAGGCGACCAAGCCGCCATCTTTTCCGTGGTCTCCACCTTGGCGACGGTTATCTCATTTTTGGTCCTTTTGATCCTCACATCGAAGCCTTTGCGTGACATTCGCCAAACCCTTGGCAAAGATTTGCCCCACTGATGTCCACCTCTGACTTTGATCTCCCGGAAGGCGATAGCCCGGACACGCCGTTTGATGTCTCCTTGCGTCCTCCGCTTTTTGAAGAGTTTGCAGGGCAGGAAAAAACTGCCGAGCGTCTCAAGCTTTTGGTGCAAGCGGCGAGGGCTCGTGGCGAATCGCTGCAGCACATTTTGTTGAGCGGTCCGCCCGGACTCGGCAAAACCACCCTGGCCTACATCATCGGGAATGCGATGGAGGTGGATGTGAAAAGCACAAGCGGGCCAATGATTGAAAAAGCCGGGGATCTCGCCGGACTGCTCACCAATATCGGCAAGGGCGGCGTGCTGTTCATAGATGAAATTCACCGTCTGCAACCCGCCATCGAGGAATACTTGTATCCGGCCATGGAAGATTTCAAATTGGACATCGTCATCGATCAGGGCCCCAGTGCGCGGAGCGTGAGGCTGAATCTGGCCAAGTTCACGCTGATTGGGGCCACGACGCGCGCGGGCATGATCAGCGCCCCTTTGCGCTCAAGGTTCGGAATGAACTGCCGGCTGGATTATTATTCGGCGGAAGTTCTGAGTGACATCGTCCTTCGCAGCGCGGGATTGTTGGGAGTGCCCATCGAGCCGCAAGGGTCCATGGAAATTGCCAAGCGTTCGCGGGGAACTCCCCGCATTGCCAACAATCTTCTGCGCTGGGTCCGTGATTATGCCGAGGTTCGCAGTGACGGCGTGATCACCGGTCCTGTCGCCTCGGCCGCGTTGTCCATGCTGGAGATCGATGATGATGGGTTTGATGAAATGGACAAACGCATCATCGAAAGCATCATCACCCTTTTTGGAGGGGGCCCCGTGGGCCTTTCGTCGCTGGCCGTGGCTATTGGCGAGGAGGCCGGAACGCTGGAGGAAGTTCACGAACCCTATCTCATCATGCAGGGCTACATCAAACGAACCCCGCAGGGCCGGGTGGCCATGCCGCGGGCTTATCGCAAAATTGGGCTTGAGCCCCCCAAAGCCGCGCCCCAGGAGGAGCTTTTTTAAATGAAGTCTTTGTTGTTTCTGACGCGTTCCATTCCAGCCGGGCAAACCCTGGGGGCGCTTTGCGGCCTCTTGCTCTGCCTGCCACTCCACGCGGCCGCCCCGGACCTTGCTGCCCAGTTGGAGATGGCCCGAGCGGACGGCCAATTGTCGTCCCAGATCGAAATCATTCGCAGAATCCTGCAGACAGACCGTGGGAACGGGGAACTTCGCGGGGAGTTGATCAACCTGTGGTTTGCCGAGGGGGACTACAACATGGCGGAAAAGACCCTGAATGAATGGAAGACCGCCCCCGCTGAAAAAGTGGCTCTGACCACCGCAAAGATCCTTGTGGAGCGGGACAAAAAGCCCGACGCCGGCCTCATGCTCCTCGAGGCCTTTTTGCTCAGCGAGCCCAAATCTCTGCCGGCCACCGAGGCCTTTGCCGAACTGCTTTGGAGGGAAAACAAAAGCGAACGCCTTGCGGGCTTTTTGCAATCGTCCCGTCTCACATCTTACCACCCGGGACTCCTGATCCGCCGAGCCCAAGCCAAGAGGGACCTTGGCAAATTCGAATCCGCACTGGCCGACGCGACGCTGGCCGGGGACCTTGACGCCAAGAATGACTTGGTTGTTGCGACGTTGGCGTCATTTGACCGCCTGGCCGTGGCGGCGCCCCATTTGAGTGCTGCTGACGGCACCCTCCAAAAATCTCCCCAAGACCTCGGCGCCCTGATGTCCAGGGCCTATTGGAGGCAATACGCCAGCCTCCCGCAACAGTTGGCACACCAAGATGCCAAGGTTGCCCTCCAAGCTTTTCCTGACTCTGCAGTCGCCAAAATCGCCTTTGCAAAAACCTCCGGCTTGCCGGCCTCCGAGACCTTGAAGCAACACTCTGTGAATGTGGAAGTCCCGGATTTGAACGACGCGCAGGGGACCACCCTTGTGGGCTTGGATGTGGCCGTGGCCGACCCCAAAAACCGCGTCACTTCGCTCACCAAACGGGCCGCGTTTCTGAATGCCGTCGCGCTCCAATATTTGTTGGCCTTGGCCGATGCCGAAGCCGCCCTCCGCGAGGACCCCAAGTCCCCACCAGCCCTGCTTGAGCAAATGACGGCCTTGCTCCGCTTGGGAAGGACCAATCAAGCGGCCTCGGTCCTCCATTCCTTGGAATCCCTCAAGCCTGCCAAAGAAATCCTTTCCGCGGCCCTGCTCGCGTTTGCCGATGCGGAATTTGCCCAAGGGGAAATGATGTTGGCGCTTGGAACTGTCAACCGCTCACTGCAACTCCATCGCACACCCGCGGCCCTGAAACTTCGTGGTGCCATTCATCAGCGCCTCGGGATGACCGGCGAGTCCAAGGCCGACCTGGAATTGGCGGCCACTCTCGAAAAATCTTCCAAGCGATGAACCGTCTCCTCTGCTTCCTCTCAATTTTTGCCATGCTTTCCTCCGCCCAAGGGCTGGAGATTCACAAAGCCAGGGAACGTCCTGCCAGGTCCTCCCTGGCACCTTCCGAGGAAAGGCCCCTGCCGGCCGACGAGCGTCCCTTTGTGGTGGCCCCCGAGGCTCTTGGCATTTCCGTGGATGGGTTGGAGGAACCCCTTGCCCCGTTCACTTACTTGAGCGTTCAGTTTCCCGAGGACATGGTCTCTGCGGATCAAATCGATGTGGAGGGAGTCGTCTCGCCTCTGGTGTTTTGGCCGGAGGTGGACCTTGAGTTCACATGGCAAACCCCCAGCCGTGGGGATCTTTTGGTGAAAGGCCCTGTGATGCCGGCACAGACCTACAAGTTGCGGTTGCGTGAAGATCTGCAAAACGCCGGGGGAACCCAGCTGACCGTTGACCAATGGGGAGCGGAGATGGTGTCTCCGGCTTTGCGGGCCGTGGATTCCGGATACGGTGTTCGCGAGTCCCTGAATGCGAGGCCCCAAATTCGTGTTGAATTCAATTACCCCATCTCGCTGGCTGATGCGGCCGAAGGCGCTTGGTTTCAAGACCGCGAATCGCGGGAGCGGTTTCCTGTGGAAGTGTTGCTCAATGTTCCGGACGGCAATCTCGAGCCGGTGGTTGTGGATCTCCAAGAGGCCCTTCCCGACAAAGTCTATTATGTCCGGTTTCGACCGCAAAACGCCCTCCCTCTGGGACGGTTTTTTGATTTGGTGGTGGAGGGTGTTCGTGATGAATATTCGCACCGTGGCCTGCCATATCCCGCGGTTTTTCCTGTGGGAACGACCCGCCCGCTCACTGTGGATTTTGTCTCAGCCAGGAACTTTCCCCTCGAAACCCCGGAGATCCGCGTAAAATTCAGTCATTCCCTCGAGGGCCTGCCCTTGCCGCCCAACCCTTTGAAGCTGACCCCGGAGGTCCCGAATCTGCGCTTCCGCAAAGACGGAAACTTTTTGATTGCCGGCGGCGACTTCCAAATTCCCTCAAAATACACGGTGACCATCTCGGACAAAATCATGGGCTCCAATGGTTACGGGCTTCTCGCGCCGGAGACCTGGGGAGCCACGTTCCACAACAAACGCCCCGCCGTGGTTTTTCCCGATCGTCTGCTTCGCCAGCGCTCGTCGGCGGGCTTGAAGTTTGCCTTTTATCAAGTCAACACCGGCCCCCTCACATGGAAACTTGCCAGGATCCCCCTTGATCAATGGGCCGTCGTGGAATCCCGACTCCGGGAATTTGACAAGGTGGAGCGTGACGCTTCGGGAAGCCAGATGGACGCGCAGGGCGTTTATTATCAGACACCCACGGAGCCCCTGATCGAGGCACTGGGTCTTGAGGTGCTGGCCAGCGGCGAAGTGCCGGCTTCCGGCAATGATGTGATGGAGCTGCGTGAGTTGTCATGGAATTCCCCGCAACAAGTGCTCTCCGGGCCAGTGTTGATCGAGGTCACGGGCCGGGACGATTCCCAACGCCTGGTCGGCAACCGCGCCACGATTCTCTTTGGAGACCTTGCCATCACCCGGAAAGAATCCCCAAGCGAAGAAACATTACGAATTGCAGGGCTCGCGGACGGTCTGCCCAAAGCGGGTGCCAAAATTTCGCTTTTGGATGAGGCGAATCAGGTTGTCATGCAAGCCGAAGCCGACCAAGACGGGCTCACCAAGTTTCCGGCAGGAACCTTCAAGGGCGTGTTTTCCATTGCGGCGGAGGTTGGCGGCGCAGTGACCATCCAACCATTGTCGCTCTCGGATCGTTTTCCCGGGGGATACTTGAGCTCAAGGCCCCGCGAGCCGTTTCATGCGTTCACCTTCACCGACCGCCCTCTCTATCGGCCGGAACAGACAGTTCATTTCAAGGGGTTTGTCCGTCAAGTTGAGCAGGGCCAAAACATCATCCCTCCAAGGGAAATCATTCAATGGAAAATCCAACAACCCTACGCCAACGAAGTGCTGGCTTCGGGTGAGGCGAGGTTGGATATCCATGGGGGATGGTCGGCCACATGGACTCCACCGGCGGGCGCAAAGTTGGGGGATTTTCATGTGATCGCAACTCTGGCCAATGTCCCGCTCGGGCAGCCGGCCCGCTTCCAAATCGAAGAATTCCGGAACCCTCCCTTCTCTGTGGTTTGTAAACCTGCGGAGTCCAAAACTCCGGGTGTGGCCAGCCTCGTCGTGGAGTCCCAATATTTTCATGGGGCTCCCAATGCCGGGGCCCGCGTGGTTTGGAAGGCGGTTTGGTTCGGGGATTCCGAAGACGGTTATTATTCCGATTGGGAGGATTCGGAAATGACGCGGGTTGACCTGCATTCCGAGAATGTCCGGAACCCTTCCGGCGTGGCCGAGGTTTCCGGCGAAGCGGTGCTGGATGCCAAGGGGTCACTGCGGATCGAGGCGGTCGCTCCTTTTGCCGATCCGGGAAATCGTGCCAACTGCCAGGTGTATTGGCGGGTGGATGTGACCGGACCGGATGGACAAACCCTCATCGGCGGGGCGAATCAGCGTGTGCCCATGGACAAGGTGCTCCTTGGGATCAAAGCACGCGGCGAGCCGGTCAATGGCCAACTTGGGTTCACCTGGGATGCCATCATGCCCTTTGGGGACAATGCCCCTTCCGCCGTGGAGGCCTCGCTTTTCAAGGTGTCCACGAAGTCGGTGAAAGAGCGTCTGGCTCTCAATGTGTATCGCTATCGGAACTCGGACGTCTTTTCTCCCGCCGCCAAGCTGGCCGGCGTGAAAACCGGGGATTTTGATTTTCAGGTCACCGAACCCGGACGCTACGTCGTGGTGATCTCACCCGTCCAAGGCGCGCCCGGCTTTCCCGTCAGCACAGAAATTTATCTCCCGGGCGAAGGGGAATCCGAAATTCCTGTCGAATCCGACTCCGCGGCCCGCATTCTCCAACTCGCGGGTGGTCAAAACGAAAAAAGCCAGCCATGGAAGGTTGGCGAAACCGCCGTGCTCACCACGCTCGCTCCCACGGAGGGGGTGGCCTGGGTGAGTGTGGAAACCGATCGGCTTCTGGAGACATTCACGGTTGCCATGAAAGGTAACACCTCCCGCATTGAGGTGCCGATCAAACCTGAATACGAGCCCAATGTGGTTGTGTCCGTTTACGTGTTGCGTCCTGGAGGCGAGGCAGGCCTGGCGGGCGAAATGTTCGGGTTCACGAACCTTCAAGTCGAATCTCCCACCCGCCGTTTGGACATCCAAGTCGGACTCGACCAACAACAGGTCGAGCCACGGCAAAAAATTTCCGGATCGGTGAAGGTGACCTCTGATGGGGCACCTGTGGATGGCGCCGATCTCGCCATTTATGCCGTGGACGACTCGATTTTGACCCTTGGGAACTGGAGTCTGCCATCCGGCATCGTTTCCCGATTTTTCCCAAATCGTGAATATGCCGTGGTGACCTATTCCGCGCTGAAAGCCTATGTGGACGGAATCTCCCCCTCGTGGCTAACCTCCAAAGGTTTTGTGGTGGGAGGCGGAGGGGAAGACGAATTCGGGAATGTGGCGTTCACACGCAAGGACTTCAAACCCCTCATTCTTTGGCTGCCCTCCGTCCGTACCAACAAGGCCGGTGAGGCCACGTTTTCGGCGGAGGCTCCGGACAATCTCACACGCTTCCGGTTTGTTGCCGTGGGCCAAACCCGGCAGAACCAGTTTGGAGCCGGGGACACGACCATCGAAGTTTCCAAGTCGCTGAGCATTGAACCGGCGCTTCCACGATTTTTGCGTGTGGGCGATGATGTCGAACTCCGGGCTGTGGTGCGTCAAAACGTCGCCGATTCCGCCGACGTGAGTGTTCGGGTTTCCGTGTCCGGGAACTTGGTTTTGACCGGCGAGCCCACTCAAAAACTCTCTGCCACCAAGGATGCGCCCGTGGTTGTCACTTTCCGCGCGAAAGCCGGTGAGGTGGGGACTGCCGGGGTAAAGTTTGAAGCGGCCATCGCGGAAAAATCGGCTGATGCGATCGAGGTGTCCCTTCCCGTGGATGAGCCTGTGATTCTTGTGAAAGAAGCGGTGGCTGGTGGTGCCTTCGGTCGGTCCATTGATGTGGCCAAGCTGGCACCGGCGGCGTGGCAGGGGGCGCGCGGAACTTTTGACTTCGCCGTTTCCACAACTCCCTGGTTGCCGAAGTTGATGGGAATCCCCTACCTCCTCGAATATCCTCATGGTTGCTTCGAGCAAAAGTCGTCGCGCCTGCTCGTTTACACTCATCTGGCCCGCCTGCTCGAATATCTTCCCAATGCCGGCACACGTCCGGCCGCCTACGCACAGGTCATTGAGTCCACCCTGGGCGAGTTTGAAAATGCCCTGCTCCCCGGTGGCCAGCTTCCCTATTGGCCCAAGGGATCGTCACCGGATGTCTATGTGACTCTTCAAGCGGCATGGTGTGTGATCAACGCCGAGGCGGCTGGCCTCACCGTGCCCGAGCGCCTTTCCTCCGCGCTCTCCGAGGCCATCGAACGGATCCTCGAAGGTCGCACCGCTGGATCGACACCTTCCCTCCAGGCCTTTGCCTTTTTTATGCTCGCGAAATCCCAGGCCATCGAGGCGGATCCTGCCGCCCTGGCTGCCTCGGAGTTGTATTTGATCCGGGATCGGATGACGCCCGAAGCAAAAGCTCTGCTCGCCTTGGGCATGAATACCCTCGGTTTGACGCCCTCCTCCCAGGCCCGGCTGGTTTCGGAGTTGCCCTCCGACTTTTCCTCCATTGCCTTCGACCCGACAACCTTTGCTTCGGCCACCCGCACCGAGGCCCTTTGCACATGGGCCCGGCTGGCGGTCAATCCCGACCAGGATGCAAAAGCCCTGCGCGAGCGCCTCATGACGCTTATGGAATCTTCCCAAAGTCTCTCCACCCAAGAAAATCTGTGGCTTCTCGTCGCCTTCAATGCGCTGCTGGAATCAACCGCCCCGGTGACGCTTCGGGCTTCCGCCTTGAAACCCAAAGCTGAAACCCTCTCCCCCAATGCCACCGCTGCCCACTGGCAGGGGATCGATATTTCCAGGTTGGCCGATTTTGCGGTCGCAGGATTACCCGCCGCCAAGGAGGGCTCCTCGGTGCTCACCGCCGCTTACCGCACCCCGGAAATCCTCACACCCCTTGTCACCCAAGGAATGCGGCTCGAGCGGGTCATCAAAAACCTGACGGAACCCGCGCGACTTGGCACCCCCGAAGCCCCCCTTCAACTCGGCGACGAACTGCTGATTTCTTACCGCTTCTCCAGTGACAAACCCCAAAGCTTCGTGGCCCTCGAGGATCTGCTTCCTGCGGGGATGGAGGTCGTGAATCCCAATCTCGCGCTCTTCTCCCAATTTGTCGGTGCCGCCAGCGAACCCAATGCCGCAGTCTTGTCATTTTCCGAAGTGCGGGACCGTCAGACGAACCTGTATTTCAATGACCTGCCGGCGGGGGCTTCTTCCTACGCGGTTCTGGCCCGGGCCACGGCTGTGGGCAACTTTGTTTGGCCCGCCTCGCAAATTGTTCCCATGTATGACGCACGATTCTTCGGACGCTCGCCGTCCACTCAACTGCGCGTGATCGAAAAATAGGTGTGTCTCTGAAATTCAAAAATCACCGCTTGAGGAGTCGGAGAGACTGGGGCAGTGTCATCCTTTGACTATGAAAAAATCCGGGTGCGTTATCATTTTCTTGTTTGTCGCCGTTTGCGCGAGTCTGTTTGGCAATCTTGTGTTGCTGGCTTTGATCGGAGTCAAAGGGGCTCCTAATGTTGCGGCCTCCCGCATGCTTCAAGACCGTGGGTTTGAGGAAGTGCTTGTGTCCGATGGGGCCTCCTCCCACGCAAAAATCGTGGTGATCCCGTTGGAGGGAATCATCGCGGTGGGTCAGCCCGGCCCACTCGGAAATGAGCTTGTCAGCGATTTCAAACATGCCCTCGATCAGGCGAGGACGGACAGTTCTGTCAAAGCCGTGGTTGTTGCGACAGACAGCCCCGGCGGCGAGATCACGGCCTCGGACGTGTTGTTCAACGCGATCAGGAATTTTGCGAAACACAAACCCATCATTGTCTACTTCAACAGCATCGGGGCCTCCGGGGCCTATTATGCAGCCTGTGGAGCGAGCTATATCATGTGCAATGACACCACATTCACGGGCTCCATCGGTGTGATTATCTCAACCCTCAATTACCGCGACCTCTTTGGCAAAGTGGGATTGGAATCCGTGGTTTTCAAAAGCGGCAAATTCAAGGACATGTTGAACGGCGCCCGGGAACTGACCCTTGAAGAATCGGAATACGTTCAGGGGTTGGTGATGCAAAGCTACGGGCGCTTTGTGGGGATTGTCGCCAAGGCCAGAAAAATCGATGAGGCGAAACTGCGGAACGGGCCGGCGGATGGCAGAATT
>JBBECL010000331.1:0-12069 GCA_040881805.1 Terrimicrobiaceae bacterium
ACGAAGCCTCCACCGCGGAAATTGACGCCGTATCAATTATTTGCTCTTTCGTTTTCTTTCGACGATATCTGGCGTTTGCGGAGGGTCTCCGTCCTTGCCCGCCGCAGTCCAGTCTTTTTCATCTCAACATTCTCCTGTCTGGCGGGAAGAATCCCCCCAGCCCCACCCCCGCCAATCCCTGGGGGAAGCCTCTTCCCTGATATTCTCGCCTCCCCTCCAACTTTGCAGTTCACAGTGACCAGCGCGTCACATTCTTGTGCGCTGAGATTCCCGTTCACAGTCAGGTCCTGGTCCAAGAGAGTTACGGCACTCTTGTCCAAAACGAGGTTTCCGCCGATTAGTCCCCTGACGAACTGCAGCTTGCCAGTTTTTCCAAGATCGGCGTTCCCTTCGACATGCAGAGTGTCCGAGGTGTATTTTATCGGACAGCCTGAAAGGCTGAGGTTGCCACCGACATGGCAACCGAGCTCCTCAACTCTCAGTGATCCCAGAGGGGCGGAAAAATTGCCACCCGTAGAGAAGGACGGACCTATTTCCCACAGTTGTCCAGCGTTACAGATGGTCGTATTGCCATGGACTCTGCCCGAGAGGCTGAATAGGTTTCGGCACCCCCAGATCCCCAGATCGCCCTCGCACAGAAAGTCACTGCTGATCTGTCGTAGCCCGTTTAATCCCCACAGTTCGACTTTGCCTTTTCGGTGTCCTCCTATTGTCTCTATTTGCAAGCAGTCTTCGACAATCAGAGATTTCGCATTTGGCGAGACGTCGTCAAGGCTTGTTACCCCGCATTCGATAATCCTCACTTTACCGGAAGTATTGGTCGCGAAATTTTTCAGATTCCGGCACTTTTCTAGACAGATGTCCCCGTCGGTCTTCCCCGTGTCCAATTCCTTGATCATGCATCTCTGGAGAAACAGTGATCGGTACCTCGCCGCCTGGCTGATGTGTTCCAAAATGTGACAGTCTCCGGCGGTGAGTTGACCTCTGCAACAGAACGATGCCGTAGCCTCCTGCACCCCACTGTCGCTGATGTCAACATCCGTGGGGTTGCCGCACTCACCAAGATGCCTGATTCCGGAGCAACCCTGCAACCAGAGATCGCCTCCGACCTGCAAGGAGGCTCCAAATTTCTCCACGCTGGAATTGCTGAGATAAAGCGACCCGCCCACGGGACAATTGACAGTTTTGATCCTCTCACATCCACTAAGAGAAAGGTTCCCCTGACAAACCAATCCATGTCCAAGTCGTTCGACCCCCGATCCGCTCAAGCTAAGGTCACCACCGAAATATCCCGAGACAAGTCCAAGCCTCTTGCATCCGCTGGCCTTGAAGTTCCCCACCGCCCTGAATTTTCTGCTCGTCGACCGTATCCAAGAACCTGAAAGTTCGCACCAGCCTTCAACAGTGCAGGCATGTATTATGCTGAGGCTACACCCTGAATCGGCAACCAGGTTTCCTCTGATCACTGCGTCCCTGAGCTGTTGCACGTCATCCCCCCCAGCTAGTTCTGGTAAGTTGACATCGCCCTCAACGATAATCCCCGCCCCTCTCATGGGGGGGAGCTTGCGCGGCGAAATGCAAAAGTCGACATATTCTTGGGGAGAGAACGTGACGGTATTTCCCGCCCCCGCCTTCGTTTTTGCAGCCATCTTAAGAAGGTTAGACTGTGGTGACGGCGATCGTCAATCTCTCAGCTCACCCGGAAGCCCCAATCCCAGACCCTTGACCTCCGCCTCCCACCTGGGTCACCTTGGCTAACGCGGGGTGGCGCGGGGGAGGGGGAAAGTAAGTACAAGATGACTACTATGAACAGATTTCGTGGTCTTCGAGGAGAAGGCTCCATAACAAGTTAGTGGGAAATTTGCCAAGAGGTAACGCCCTCTCCTTCTGAAAATTAGTCCTTAACTTCAGACACGATACTGATACACTTGACAGCAACGTCTCTACTTCGCCCCACCCGCCCATTTTCCAGCCGTCTATTTCCGCAATCTCATAAGCATCGGCATGTTCCCACACCACCGCCCTACCCCCACTGTCAATCGTTGTTGTTGCATAAAAATTGTTATGCCGATCGTCGCTGGAGGGTATTAAAAGATGGTCAGGAGAGCGGTGGCTGGAGATCCTTGCTACCCATCCCCACGCGTGTGGGGAAAACCGACTCGTAGATGTGCTGGAAGAGTGCTTTGACGGTTCATCCCCACGCGTGTGGGGAAAACATCGGCGTCCGTGAGGCAATCCATTGCCCCGACGGTTCATCCCCACGCGTGTGGGGAAAACTGTAGCAGTTGACTGTCCTCTGATCCAAAACACGGTTCATCCCCACGCGTGTGGGGAAAACGGCAAGAAATCCACAGTCGAGGAATACGTGGACGGTTCATCCCCACGCGTGTGGGGAAAACGACCTCCCCCGCGCCAACTCGAACTTTTGAAACGGTTCATCCCCACGCGTGTGGGGAAAACGTAGATTTTAATAAGGCACGCCTGACGCATTTCGGTTCATCCCCACGCGTGTGGGGAAAACGATAGAAATATCGACCGTGACCGAAACGATGTCGGTTCATCCCCACGCGTGTGGGGAAAACTTCTCGAAGCTCTCCCGCTTGATCCCGCTGTGCGGTTCATCCCCACGCGTGTGGGGAAAACACTGCGATGAGGTAAGAGCCTGACTGGCGGGTCGGTTCATCCCCACGCGTGTGGGGAAAACCGTGACTTTCGGACGATGAGGACGGCTTGCCGCGGTTCATCCCCACGCGTGTGGGGAAAACCCGCGGGAATACTCTAAAAGGATCGACCAAGACGGTTCATCCCCACGCGTGTGGGGAAAACACAGAGAATTGGTGCATTTTCTGAGTAATATGCGGTTCATCCCCACGCGTGTGGGGAAAACGGGGGAATGAGGTTAGTGACCCGGCTCTCTTTCGGTTCATCCCCACGCGTGTGGGGAAAACAAGTTTTTGAGCCTGGGAATAAGCGTTCCGGGCGGTTCATCCCCACGCGTGTGGGGAAAACGAAAACGTTGAGGACATTTTGTATTGTTCTGTCGGTTCATCCCCACGCGTGTGGGGAAAACGCTTCCGTGAATTTGGAATCCAACTCATTAAACGGTTCATCCCCACGCGTGTGGGGAAAACTATTATTTGTTAGTTTTGTATACGCCGTCAGACGGTTCATCCCCACGCGTGTGGGGAAAACCGGAATTGATTGATGAACTGCTGAACCCACCACGGTTCATCCCCACGCGTGTGGGGAAAACAAAATCATGCCAGAGGAGGATTTTCCGCTCTACGGTTCATCCCCACGCGTGTGGGGAAAACCCTATCAAAAAATGAAATATCTTTCTCGATTTCGGTTCATCCCCACGCGTGTGGGGAAAACTAGTTATCCAATACCTCGACGGCATCGATTGACGGTTCATCCCCACGCGTGTGGGGAAAACGTATCTCTCTAACCGCAAAAACGGAGGAGGTTCGGTTCATCCCCACGCGTGTGGGGAAAACTGCCGTTGGCGAGCGCAACTGCCACACAATTACGGTTCATCCCCACGCGTGTGGGGAAAACCTTGCGGGTTTCGACGCAAAGCCCTTGATAAACGGTTCATCCCCACGCGTGTGGGGAAAACCCTAATTTACCAAACACTTATGAGCCTTTCAACTGTTGTTTTTTGGGGCTACTCAGAATGGGTCTGAACAGTTGGTGCCTGGGTGCTTGGCTATCAACTGGATCCCAGCAAGGTTGAGCATTTGTCCACCACTATTCCCCTCAAGACCCATCTGTTCTACTCTGTAGCCCTGACAAGTCCCGTCGGATGAGATAATCAGCATTCTTGTTTGGGAGTGGCATTGCTCGGATATGTAACCTAGGACAGCTTTGTGAGTGCGGGGATTGAGCGTTCCGACGAACACTCCTGGCTTCGGCTCGGAAAACCATCTCTTCATGAGTCCCCTCGCTCGAGGAGGAATGTCCTTGGCTATGATCACGGTCATTTAGTGAGGATTCTGGTCTTGCTGCGGTGAATCTCCCAGGATCTCGAGAATGTCCTTAGGCATATTCTTGAGAACTTGTAGTTTTTCAATGTTCCGCTTGAGGAGTTTTCTGGCAAGTTCTTCGGTATCATTTTTTCCCAGCGCTGTCGCCTCAAAAGCGGCAGGCATAGATGTTGTTGTTTTATAGAGGTCGGCGATGTCGTAGACAAAAGCCATGGGTCCCGATTGGTGGACAAAGCCCAGCTGAGGGATGAATCCCATAGAGCAACAGACCGCCGCCGTCATGGCGTAGAGGCTGGCATTAGCAGCCGAAATAGCCTTGTTGATCCCGTCGGAAAGCTGCCAGTTTGTGGGGCTGTAGTTACGCCCCTTCCAAGTGACCCCATACTTCTCTCCAAGATCTGCGTAAGTCTTTTTGACTCTTTTACCCTCCATTCCCATGAGTCTGGGGACATTGGCATCTGCTGGTGGCTCCTCCCCGAACCTGAACTTGAACATTTTACGAGCGATATTGTTGCGAGACTTAGCCGTCGCCCACACCCTTGCCTGTTTTCGGGCCATGCCGTTGTCATGGTTCATTCCGACTCCAGAGGCATAAAACCTGAGTCCGTCCGCCCCCACCCAGAAGATGGGACAATTGCACTGCGATGTCGCCTTCACAGCGGCATGGGTGACGGTGGTTCCTGGTCCGAGAAGCACTGCGGTTATGGTGGCGACAGGCAAAGGACAAACCGTCCCGTCCGCCCCCACCCACTTAATGGCAGAGTCGTCCACTTCGACCCGCCCGTGCTCGAGATAAATTGGCGTCCACCGGTCCTTGGCGAGGGGAAGGGTTTCGAGCGGGGGTCTGGAAAAAGGCGTTGAGTTGCCCTCTCGAGTCACGCCTTGCAGACCTTCCGGGTGTAAAAAATGCGCTCGAGGTAGGAAACGGGTTCATCTCTCTGCCTCCAGCCCCCTTCCGCTCCAAATGTTTCATCGTCCTGAACGCCCCTGACCTCGACCTGCACTCCTAGTCTGTCCAGGATTGTTTTCAATGCCTCTTGCGTGCCGCTCGCGAGCGTGGGCAGGAGTGGGCTTGCTGGTATACAACTTTTCCTTCCGAACCAAACTCCCCACCTAGGATTCTCCAGCGTGCTGGATATCTTATCCAGCATCTCCGCGCCCCCCGTTATGACGGCGATGAATTTCGCCTGAGAGAGGTAGTACCTGCGGGTGACCACGGTTTCCCCCACCCCCCCCTCCGCCTTTTGAGATATCCGAAGTTTATCAGTGGAGTCCTCACGGTTATATCCACCCCCGATCGTGTGAAAATCCTCTATCCTAGTAGACTCTCCACCGTTAATTTTCGTCGCGACCTCCCAAACGGAAAACTTGGCACCGCGCAAGGCAGAAATGATTTTCTGCTCGTTTTCGGATCCCCTCGCCGCCCCAGCGGCCGCACAGAACATTCCGATAACCCCGCTTTTGGTGGGGTGTGACTCGGTTCCCCTTTGCTGGAATTTAGACCCGCAACCCCAAGATTGGAGTGGCGCATCTAGATATATTGCCAGCGCCCTCGCGCTAGATGCCATCGGTGAGTTCCTCAATAAAGGTGTTCAGGTCGACGTCTGGCATCCAGACCGACTTTGTTTCTTGAACCCCCCATGTCTTTGTGATTCTTTCGTGCTCCACCTTCATAGCCTCCCGTGACCGGGTGACGTATCCGTCACTCCCGGCTTGGACGGCTTGTTCGAACGCGTTGACCAACTGGATGGGCTGTCCCTTGTCTTTGAGGATCCCGAGCACACTGGAGGGTAAAGTTGCCGCATTCATGGAATTCTTCCGTCCGCTCGGCACGGCCATGAGCGCCGCCTTGAGGAAAGATTTGACAACGGATTTCTTATCGTCGCTGTCGAGGGTTCCGAGGTGTTCATCATCAAAAAGCAGGTCTAGATTAAGCGCGACATAACGATAGTGCACCGCCGACCCGAATTCAGCGGTTCCCATTCCTCCGCTCCCCGCTCGGTCTTCGTCGGCGACTGTGGGATCCTCGGCTTGACGATCATCAACAGCAGTCCAGTAGTCGATATCATTGTTGTGCTTGTGCGTAGAAAGAGAATGCCCGAACATGGCGGCACCCTCCAGCGTGAGGGAGGCGTCGGAGGCTACCATTCGACCGAAAATGGCGATATCCGCCCCGTCCTTGAGGGAAGCCTTCTTGGCGGCGGTAACAGCTCCTTTGAGCTTCTTCCGTAGTCCTTCGAGTTCCTTTTCCCCGACCACCCCCTCCCCGACTTCGTTTTCCTTGAGAATCTCCACAGCCTTTTTTGCGATCTCCTCTGTCTCAAGGGGGGAAAACATAAGCATCGTCTTTGTCTTGAGAACCCCTTTTTTCTCTGCTTTGGAGTCCATCACTCCGATTTCATCGCAAATTATTTTAGCCACCCCCTCGGCTGTGGTGGGGCTGATGCCCTGCTTGTTGATTTGGTCTCGAAGTGGAGCGACGACCAATCTGCTTCTTTCCCCCTGGAAGTGTTTGCTGTCTTCTGCCGCCGCCATGAGCCGGGTAGCTCTCTTTAGGCACTGGCTTGAAATCCGTCCTCGGTTAGTGCCCCCGAAGATTGCCGTTTTGGGTGAGCCGACATCGTCTCGGTTGAGGCACGAAACGGGGTAGGATTGTAGGATGTGGAGTTCTATCAGTTTCATATTTTTTAGTGTAAAAATATTATCACATTTAGGCCTGTCCGTCCATGCGCCTTGCGAGACAGAGCATACCGAATCCGAAAGCCTTGCCAGTTCCTATCCCCCTCCTTACCACATTTTTAAAAAGATTGCCGTCGGAGACCTTAAGCGTGCCGACAAATTCCACGCTGGAGAAGCACCCTGCAATGCCCTTTGCTTGGAATTCTTGTCTCCTGCCTCTGCGGATTTGGAGAGTTTTTTCGTCGATGACAAACCCGTTTTGCTCACCTTTTCTCCTAATCCACGACAGAAGTCCCGGGTGCATGGTTTGCCCATCAAGAGTGTCGTTCTCCATGAGGATGGGAACCCTTTTTTTGGTGCCGCGGTGTCCGTTGGTCTTGAAGGTGGGGTTTGCTAAAAGAGAGAAGTCGTAGTGATCCGCCTCAAAGAAGTCCTCCGTGATTTTCTTGGTTTTCCATGAACCGTCGGGGCACCAGTCGGGTTTGCTCGGTTTTTCGGTGGAAATGACGAGGAGTCTGAATCCCTGGTTGGTGTCGTCAATCCTGATCAGGAAATCACGTTTTTGTCCGTGCCTGTTCGGGAAGCACATCCAAGCTTTCTGGTGCCAGTCATAGATGTTTCTGATGCCTGCTTTGTGCACCGTTTCGTAACTTACTTCTGCTTTGCTGAGGTAGATGTCTTCCATTTTTAAGGCTCCTTACGCTTCGCCGTGCTCTTCCTTCTCGCTCATCCAGTACCCCCGCCCCCATCCGGTTTTCACTCCCTCGGAAGACTGGTTCCATTTTCGCAAGTCCCAGAGAAGATGATTGTAGTTCACGCCGATGCCATCCCTGCTGAGGAGGGGGAGTAGTCTTCTGATCTGGAGGGTCACGTCCTCGATGGTGTCGGACGCCAGAAGTCTTCTCACTCGGCTATCCATATTTCCGCTTCCTCCGTCAAGTTTCCGCAGAGCATGTCCTAGTCCCGCACTTTGTGGGGAGTGGTCTGGGTGGATCGCATACAACGCCACCGTCCGTGCATCGGCCCCGTCTGGATCCCTTAGTCCAAGGTTTCCCAGCACTGGAAAAGAATAGTGCCGTGTTTCCCTGCTCCAGTACTTTTTAAGGCACGAAGCGCTGGCTCGATCTTTGCATACCCTCATCATTGCGCTAATAATGAATTCGTTTTCTTTTATTTGCTCGCTCATGGTTTTTTGGTTTTAAAATTCGAGTTTTCTCATTCCCTCGACAAACGCTTGGATTTGTCTGGGCGTCTGCCTCGCGCAGACCCGCTTGTAGGCTTCAACCGCCTCCCTCCTGGAGATTTCACCCCAAGTACTACCTCGCTCCTCGTAGGGGGTGTCCTCTCCATCCCGGCAGGCTCTTAGCAATTCGCTGGCCTGCCTGTCGAGGGAATGCCAATACCGCACCATCACTCTCCCTGCAACTCCCGTGCCCCCCCCGAGGGATGTATCGTATGCTTTTCCGCCCGCTTTCAGCCTCCCGGCCACGCGCTCGGAGAACTCGACTCCCTGCTTGTAGCGGACTCCTCCATCTTCCTGGAAGAATGTGGGTGGGATGGTGAAGAGGGACTCTAGGGTGTCGATGATCTTTGCCTTGTCGGCGATTACACCCCCCACCCATATATTATTGATGTCGGCCCCCCGCCTTGCTTGGACTTGGAGAGTCAGTGGGGCGGTCGCCTCGGACTTCTCGTATTGCCGGACGACCATCATCGAGTGAAGGTCACGCCAGATGGCCCGATCCGTGCGACAGGAGAGGAGACCCCTGACGACCCCATCCTTTGTTTGTATTACCCGAACCGTCGCGGACGGCTCCCTGACCTCCTCAAACGAAGGGTACTCGAGTCCCGGACTCCCCAACGAAAAATGGGTCAGTGACTGGAGGGTGAGAGGTCTGTGTCTTGGCACCAGTCTTCCTAGGTAGCTGGTAGTTGATTCTTCCTCGGTCTCCCAGATCGGTCTGCCGAATGAGGAAAAATATTCGTCGATGGTGTCCTTGGTCAGGCAGTTGAGCAGGATTGTGTCCTTGAGGTTAGCTCCTTTGGGTATGGCATGTGCCATACTCCTAGCCACGCATGGACCTTTGCCTTTGTGTCCCGCCCCGTAGAGGGGATAAAAGTTTTGAAAAGACAGCAACGCGAGCGCGATCTCAGCAGGCTCCATCGCCCGACCTTCATTCATCGCCCGATGATCTAGGAGAGTGGAATTGTTGCCCGTTGCCCGGTGGAAAACCAGCTTGGTTATCTCCACCTTCTTGCCCTCGACTACTGGGGTTTGCAAGAATCTTGCGCCCTCTCCGAACAAGTTGAAACCCGCCCGGATTTGAGGCTGTCTTAGATATTTCGTTGTGACCTCGCCCAAGTCGTCTCCGTAATCCCCCCATTCGTCGGCGCTCACGGGCGCTCCGCAGGAGGCCTGTGTGATGGCGACGAGCAGTCTGATCAAGGAGACCCTGTGCTGAGGATCTGCGTCCAAGTCCTCTATTTCATTAGCCTTTTCGAGCGTGTCAGCGAGGCTGGCTAATTCGTGCTTTCCCGCAATTGAGACGGGGATCCATGGATGGTCTATCAAATTGAAATCGTGCGGTTTTATCATCTTGTCAGCCCCAGTCGTCTTGATCGTTCTCTTTTGGCATATTACCGCATCCTTGTATCTTCTCGCAACTCAGTCCGCTGTCGTGCTGATAAAACAGCCTGAACTTCCCGGTATCACCTGACCACAAGGAGACCTCGTCCGTCTCGTCCACCCACCCGACGACCGCGTCATCGGCGTGCGTGTCGAGCCACCTCGGGCTATCCTTCCCCGTCATGCCGACTAGGTAAGAGTTGATCCGGACGGAGTTTCGATGCATGGCTGTGGCTACCTGATGGTTGAAAGTGTGATCGTCCGCGTAAACTGAAGTGCCATCCAAAAAGAGCAGGTTAACCCCATCTCCTGACTGCACAGGCCTCTCCCTGAGTAGGACGAGTTTGACCGTGGGGCGCATCCCCCATCTGGTCTGAACGCCTTCCTTGTCATCCATTTCCGGTGATTTGAACACCCCCTGCATCCAGGCGGAGTTTCTCATCTTTGTTTCCAGTTCCTCGAGTTCCCGTCTGAATCCCTTCACCGCGTTAGGCAGATCTTCGGGGATTCCATCCCCCTCAGTGATTTTTCTGATGTCACGGGGAAGCATTATCTCCCCTCGGGACTTGTAGACCATCTCAGCCCTGTAAAGCTCGTATGGTGGGTAGACGAGGCTGTGGGGCTTAAGCGCGTTCTTGACTTCCCCCGCCTCACCCTCCCAATCTGGGTTCCGACAAAGGACTACGCATCGCGGAACCTCAAAGCCTATGACCCGCTCCCGTTTGTGACGATGCAACCGTCCTTTTCTTTGCAACACCGCATCGGTCGGGCATAAATCTGTGAACAAGATATCTCCGTCGATGTCTAAGGACTGCTCTAGGACTTGCGTACCGACAAGAATTGCTCCGTTTCTCGGTCTCTCCTCACCATTTTTACCGTAAAGCTTTGTCCATCTACCTTCGTTCCGTTCCCTGTCTCCCACGGTGAACCGGCTGTGCACCAGTCCGAACTCTATGCCTGTGTCTCGGCAACTCGCTCTCAATTTGAGATATGTCCGCCTTGCTAGGTCGACAGTGTTCCTGATAATCAAGACACATGCTCCCGCCTCGGCCGCTCGTACAGCCTCGTCAACCCATATCTCCGAATCCTCTTGCACCATTTCGATTAGGATTCTCTTCTCCTCTTTCCTTCCGTCGACATGAATGTGCTCGGTTTTTCCCGTGGCTGAATCTACTTTGGTGACTAGGGGGTACGAGTTCACTGGTTGCTCCTCTTCACCTCCTGCAGCCTTGACGAGTCCTGCCCTCCTTTTGGCCGTCAGCGTTGCTGAGAGAACTATGACCGTGCTTCCAAGGTTGATGAGCCACTCCACAAGCCGGTCGACAAGATGGGATGTGTATGGATCGTAGGAGTGGACTTCATCAATGACGACAACTTTTCCAGCCAGCCCGAACAGCCGAATAGCGGAGTGTTTTACTGGTGTTACTGCCATGAGGGCTTGGTCCACTGTGCCAACCCCATGGGGGACGAGCATTGACTTGCGGTTGTCTGCGAACCATCTGAAGACTTCGGGAACCGCACCCTCCCCCCGGATCCGCCCCTTTCCCATCCACGCGTTTCCATGAAGTAGTGCCAGTGGAGATTCTTCTTCGAGGACGCTCGACAAGAATGGCTCTACTCGCTCGGCCAACTTGTTGCTGGTCAACTGGGTGGGCAGCGCGAAATAAATCCCCCGTTCTGACCCATCGCACCAGCGCCGGTAGGCCGCCATCAGCGCCGCCTCCGTCTTACCCTCGCCCATCGCCGCTTCGAGGATGTAAAGTCCGGGTCGGTCGCAACAATCAGACAACGCTTTCTGTAGAGGACGCATCTCTCCCACCCCGAAAATTTCCCCAAAGCCCATGTTACTCCTAATTTTACCGCTTCCCCACCCAAGCTTGGATACAGCTGCCCGCCCCTTTTTTCGAACTCCCCCCCAACCCCTCGCGCCCCCGTCAGATTCTCCCTCCTCAATCAAGTCCTCGCTACTGGCTATCCAGTCGCAGAACACCATTAGACCGGTGAACCAGTGCAACCTCGCCCCCTTGTCGATGTCCTCCTCTTGAGGCATCTCCCCGAATTCTTCAACCAAGCCCTCCATGAGTTCTTGCCTCAGCTCCCTGAAAATCGCAGGCTCGGGAGCGCCCCCGCCGAACGGAAGTTTTCCAGGTCTCGCATCTGTGCATATGTATTTTCCGTGATGCCCACCAAGGGCCATCAGCCACCGTGGCGGGCGGGCGTAAAGACTCGCTACGAATTGCTGGCTGACGAGCGCGTGCCTAGTCTCATGTCCCCCCGCCCCTAGCTTTAGTCGAATCTTCCATTGGTCAGCCCATGGTTTGGCCTTGGATAGAAAGCCCGGCGAAATTTTGCCGATGTCGTGAGCCGCGACCAACCCTGGGGCTCCCCGAGGCGCCAACTTCGACACAGCCTTCCCCATCCGAGCGATGACCTCTTCCGCCACCACCCCCGCAAGAAAACAGTGTTCGGCTACCGAAACGGATGGCTCTCCATCCTTGTCTGTTTTTGCCCAGCAGTCGTCTAGTCTTAATCGAGATTCCACAGAATACTAGGATTACAGCGATTGGCACCTCAGTGCAAGTCTGCCTAGTCCGCTACTACTGGCACCCCGCATCATCAAGTCCAGTTGTTCCGGCATCCCTCGGGTAAGCCCCTGCACTCCTCGTTTGGGGGACTGCCTTCGCTGGTAAAGCCGACTTATGTAGCGCGTGGGAGGGGCACCACAATCTGGGTGGGGGTTGCATCCGCGAAGCGGATCGATTTTTGAAAAATTTAAAC
>JBBECL010000332.1:0-11858 GCA_040881805.1 Terrimicrobiaceae bacterium
TGACCTGGGGGGGGAGGAGTTTTTTGGCCAGCCGGCGTTCGATGATCTTGTCCCGAAAGCCGTTGTTTTTGAGGTGGGGGGGGGTTCGGAAGGCTTGTTCGATGAGGCGGTGATCCAGGAAGGGGAGCCTCACTTCCAAGGAGTGGGCCATGGTGTTTTTGTCCTGCCGGATCACGCACCAATCCTGCAACCACTCGTCCCATTGGAGTTTGAGGAGCCGGTCAAGGAACGGGCCTCCCGTGTCGCGGACGGGTGGGATCCATGACGAAGTCGCAAGGTGTTTGAAGGCGGGGGTGTAGAGGGCGCTGCGGGCTTCGCGTGGCCACAGTGTTTTGAGGGCGATGTAGTTGGCGAAGAGGCTCCTCTCCCGATAGGACCCCATAAAATCCACCACCCGTGCCTTGCCCGCTGATCCCAGTTTGGCAGGAAAAACAAAGAACCGATTCAGGAAGTCCACCGGCAGGGCGCGGAGGGCGGGCATGGCCACGGCATCGTGAAGAAAGCCCGGCACAAGTTGGTGATAGGTCTCGGCCAGCTGGATGACATTGTGGAAGGAGTAACCACCAAAAATTTCGTCGGCTCCCTCGCCACTGATCACCACTTTCAGGTCCTTGGCGGCCGCCTCGGCAAGTTTGTAAAACGCAATGATGAGGGCATCCCCGACAGGGCGGTCCATCTGCCAAATCACTTTGGGGAGCAGGCTGAAGTCTTCGGGGGTGCACTGCACTTCGTGATGATTGGTGCCCAGCAGCTTGGCGGTTTCGGCGGCCGCGTGGGTTTCGTCCCCCGGGGAGTTAAAACCAATCGAATACGTGTTCACCTGACGGGAGTGGCTGGTCATCAGGGCCACCAGCAGAGAGGAGTCCACCCCGGCGCTGAGATATCCACCGACCGGCACATCGCTGCGCATGGTGAGTTGAACGGCATCGCGAAGCAGGGATTCGGTCTGCTCAAGAATCTCATGCTCGTTGGCATAAGGGCCTTCGTGCAGGACGATGTCCCAATACCTCCCCTGGCGGAAATCACCCTGTGGCGTGAGCTCTGCGGCATGACCGGCGGGCAGGGTGAAGATGCCTTCAAACAGGGTCTGTGGTTCAGGCACGTATCGCAGGGCGAGGTAAGGATCAATCGCGGCGAGGTTGCAGGCCCGTGGCACACGGGAGCATTGCAGGATGGCCTTCACCTCGGACGCAAAAACAAACAGGCCTCGTTGATGAAAATAATAAAACGGCTTCTGTCCGCAGCGATCCCTTGCAAAGAAGGTGGAGCCCCGGCGGAGGTCATGCAAAGCAAAGGCAAACATGCCATTCAAATGTGAAAGGCAGTCTTTTCCCCACTCTTCAAAGCCATGAACGATGACCTCGGTATCCGACTGCGTGGTGAAGACATGGCCCCGCGCGATCAATTCGGCCCGCAGCTCCCGGTAATTATAAATTTCGCCGTTGAAACAAACGGCCAGGGACCGGTCTTCGTTAAAAATAGGCTGCGCTCCGCCGGGGAGATCGATGATCGACAGCCGCCGCATCCCCATAAAAAACCGGTGTTCCGGGTCTTCGAGGAATCCCCCGCCATCCGGTCCCCGGTGCACCAACGATCGGCCCATCTTTGGAAGCAGGCCCGGCTCGGCAAACCCCGCAAATCCAAAGATTCCGCACATTCAGTTTTTTGGCTTCCCGTAGAATTGGAGGGCGATGCCCACACAAACCATGAGGGAACCAAACCACTTGAGCAACCAACCCGGATCGTAAAGAACTTGGAGGGTTGTCTGATCAAGGTCGCGCGGGTTCCACTCGGCTTGTGAAAACTTGTAGTTAATACCCGTCAGATTGGCGACCAACGTCCCCGGGAAACTGGCCGGGCTGTTCATCTGGGCAACGCCGGTTTTGGTTTCCCCGGTCTTGGCGTCCCGGAATTCCACGGTCGCAAGAAAGTTGGAAGGGGTTTCTGTGCCCTCGTCCCGAGGGACATCGAACCTCACCAAACGGATGGAAAATGGCATCGGACGGGTTTCCAAGCCGTAGCCGATACGAACGATGTTCCGCCCATCGGTCAGGGACGTGATTTCGCCGGACTCCACCCAGCGTTCCGGTCCGCGCTGACCATCCGGACTCTCCAGCCGTGCGAGGAAGCCGGGGGTGGGCTCAGCCTCGCCGGGAGTGGCCTCGCCGGGCAGGACCTCATTGGCCACGACCGAGGCCGAAGACACGCCCAACACCTCGGCTTCCCAATCCGCCCAGCCCAGCGAAAAGCGGTCTCCGGCTTTGAAGGAACCCGAGGCATACGGGCTTCCTGCGCGGATCAACCGGTAGTTGGCGGTGTCACCAACCACTTCGGCTTCGAAGGCGGGTTTGGGGTCGGCGTCCACGGGCTGCGTGGCAATGCGCACCAAGGCCGCCGGGTTGTTGGGAGTTTGGGTAAGCGTGGCGGGCCGCCCCTCCACCATGGCAAAGTCGGGCCAGTATTCTTCCACGGTGATGATGGCGCCGGCCTCGGCGACCGGCTTTTTCATGATTTCCTGACGGGAATACGTCGCGCCATTGCCCTCCGCATTAAAAATGCTGAGGCGGGATCCGTCGTCATTCAAGCGAAGGGTCACGGCAGACTTTTCCGGCCCCCCATCGGAGACCGGCTCAAATTTTGCAAAAACCATCCGGGTTTCCAGTGGCCCGCCGGGTGCCATGGGCGGCAATTCTTTGAGAAGCCTGAGCGACGCCATCCCGAAGAAATCGTGGTCGGGGGTTGTGGCGAGATGGAGGGGAACGTCCAGCGTTTGGGAGGCCATCTTGCTCGTCAGCCGCAGCAGCAGGCCCGGGGCGGCGTCAACTGTGGTCGAGGGGACAAGCCTTGGCACTTTGACAAGGCTGGGGGCATAGTCATCGGCCACAATTTTGAGGTCCATGCCGGGCACAGGAAATATGCGGGGGCGCTTGGCCGAGGGTTGGGCCAGATCGGCGTCGAAGGGTTTCAAGTAGAGATAACTGTCCGCCGGGCTTTCGAGTTGGATCACGCTGCGGCTGGTGGTCACGCGGGTGATCGGTGGCGCATCTTTTTTGAGGGTCACATTGCCTTCAAATCCGGTGTGCAGTCCCACCATCGCACCGATGAGGAGGGTGATAATTCCGTAGTGGGTGACAATAAATCCCAGGTGTTTGCGCTCCCACGGCCACCGCGTGATGGTCACCGCGAGCAGGTTCACACAAAGCACGATCAACCAGACAATGAACCACGGGGCTTTGTAAATGTAGGCTTGGGCGACTTTGGCGCTGAATTCCGATTCGGCGAAGGTCGCGATCGCGCAGGCAATCGCAATCGTGGCGAAAAGGGTCAGGGCCAGCTGAAGCGATCCCAGCCAATGAATGAGCTGCCAGACCGGCGACCGGCGGCAGCGTTCTTCAACCATGCGGCGGCGTTCGGCCCCGGTCATGGTTTTGGAGGCGGGCTTGGAGGCGGGTTTGGCGGTTGTGGTAGTCATGCGGAAAGTTTACGAGTGACGCGGCAGGCAAGGATCATCCCAAGCATCATTCCAAAAAGCATCGCCCCATAGCCCGCGAAAAAATTCAGGTGCGGGTTGGTGGCTGGCAGGTTGGCCGCAAGGAGCGTCGCGGCCTCCATGCCCAGCAACATTCCCACCAGCCCGGCTCCCCAACACATCCAGCGGCTGTTGCCAACCCCCAGAGCCACCATCGGCAGGGAAGCGGCAATCATGGAAACATCCATCCAATTCCATGTGGCAAACAGCCCGAGACCCATCGTGGAGTTGGGGCAATTGCAGAGGCAAACCCCATCGCGCACAACCCGGTCAAATCCCGCATCAGCCCACCATCCCCCCAACATCACCAACCCGCCCACAGACAGCATCAGCGCCAAATTCCCGGCTTCCAAAGTCAGAGGACGCAGAGAAAGGAGGGCAAACAACCCGAGTCCGGCCACCGCAAACAGAAGCACGATTCCCGTCGCCGTGGATGCCGGGAAGTTTCCAAGCCATGAAAGGGCCACTCCTTGAAGCAACGTCGCCACCGCCACGCCGGGAGCCAGCCAACCCGTTTTCTGAAAACGCGGAAGGCGCGGCGTCTTTGCGGGGACCGCAGGTTTCTGGAGCTCGGGTTTTGCTTCGCGCAGGGCCCGCCAAGTGACCGTGAAACTGGAGGCCAACATGATCAACGCCGCAGCCACGGGATGCAGAAAGCCCAGGGCCGCAAGCGTGATTCCCACGGAATTGTAGGCGGCGGCAAAGAGCAGATTGCCGCGAATCGTGAGCACCGCCTTGCGAGCCCCGGCAATGGCCCCGGGCAACATCCCCAGATGCGAACCCGCCAATTCCGCATCGGCGGATTCGCGGGCCATCAGCGTTCCTCCCTGGATCGCCACCGCGGCATGAGCCTCGTGCATGGCTGCGGAGTCGTTGATTCCATCGCCCACAAAAAGCACGCGTCTCCCGCTGGCCTCAATCTCACGAACCAGCGCCGCCTTGGATTCGGGCGAAAGCCCCGCGTCCACCTGGGGGAGGTCATGATGTTTGGCGGCCTCGGCGCTGTCACCGGTCATCACCCGGCAAGTCAGCCCCAGCTCGGTGAGTTGGTGGAGAGCCTCCATCGCCCCGGACCGCAGGGTTTCCCGCAGCGTGGCCACTGCGGCAGGCACACCATTCACCGTCAAATAAAGTCGGTGCGTGGAGGGCAACACACCCGCCAGTGAGTAAAAAGCCCGCCCGGCCTCCTTCCGGTGGTCGCTTTCCACGATGGAGAGATTTCCAATGCGCAGAGAGTGGCCGCCGATCTCCCCTTCAATTCCGGCCCCCGGCAAAACACGCACATTTTTGGCTGGTCCGGCAGTTTTGGAGAACGCACAAAACGCCTGGGCCACCGGGTGTTCACTGGAGGCTTCCAGAGACGCCGCCATCGCTTTTAACTCAAGCCGATCGAAGCCGGCAGCCGCCACAAAATCCACCACCTCCATCGCCTCCTCACCCAAAGTGCCCGTTTTGTCAAAAACGACGGTGTCAATGGTTGCCAACTTCTCCACCAGATCCGAATTGCGTGACACGAGGCCCTGCTTCGCAAAGGCGGCGAGAGCCGACCAAATCGCCACCGGGGTCGCGATGCCCATCGCACAGGGACACGCCACCAAGATCACCGCCAGGGCATGAAAAAGCCCCTCCACCCACGAAACCTGCCAGGTCCAAAACCCAAAGGTCAAAGCCGCGATCCCAACCACCACGGGGAGAAACCATGACGCCAATTTGTCGGCTTCTCGCTGCAGGCGGGAAGGACGCGAGCGTGCCTCCTCCAACGCAGCCAACAAACGATCCAAACCCCGGCCGCCCCCCTTGTTTTCCACCCGAATGTGCAGGACGCCATCCATGGCATGACTGCCGGCTTTCACCTCATCCCCCTCCCGTTTCACCACCGGAAACGGCTCACCCGTGAGAGCCGACTCCCGCACAAACGCGGCCCCCTCGGTGACAATCCCATCCACAGTGATCGCCCCTCCCACGGAGACACGCACCACGTCGCCATTGGTCACTTCCTTGACCGGAACAGATTCCAGCACGCCCCCCGCACCGACCCGTTCACACAGGGAAAATTCGCGGCCCAAATTGCCCGCCGCATCCAACGCCTCGCGGCGGCGGTTATCCGTCAACAACCCGCCAAAGGTGTGAATCGCCAACAAAATCGCCACGATTTCGTAATACACATGACCCACACCCGTCAGCGTGCAGTGCAGCGACGCCCCAAAAGCCGCGAGGATCCCCAACAAAAAGAGCTGATCAAAAACGATGCGCCTTTTTTTGAGCGCCTGCCAGGAACTCCGAACAATCGGACCGCCGGCCAAAAAAAACACAATCAGAGCCGACGCCGCCAACGCCCCGTGAAGAATCCAGCGCGCCGTCCCGGAGGGCGGAGAAATGTTGATCGCCAGCCCGAAAATCATCGACTGCGCGGCCACCACCGAGGCAATGCCAAGCTTCGCCCAAGCCCCCGCAGGCACGGCGTCCTCAACCTCCTCACATGAACAACAGGATCCCATCGAACCTTCACTGTGACATGACCCCACAAATTCTCAAAAGAGAATCCAGAAAATCAGGAACGGATCCCTCAAAAATGCCCCTCCCTCGCGGGCGTGATTCAAAGTGGGTGAGGTAATAAGAGGATACCGCCGGGGACGCCAGCGCTCCCAGGGCCAGTGACCGCACTCACTCTGAATCACACCCTTCCCTGGCATCCCCTCAAAAACGGAAGCAAAAGGAGTTGTGTCCAAATATCCCATGTGTGATATATAGGATGCGGTCAAACCGCTGCCGACCCCACTTCATGAATCTTAGGAACCCCCGCGCCTTGTTTGCTGCCTGCCTCGTCTCGCTGGCTTTTGTGAGCTTTTCGACCCTGAAGGCGGCACCCCCATGGAATTTTGCCAATCAATCTCCGACCTGGCCGCCGCCATCGGCCTATCTACCCACGCAATACACGATCCCTCTCGAGGCCACGGCCTTGAGAGGGCCTTCGGCGATTCGTTTGCGGTTTTTCGAGCCGGGCACGTATTCGATTTTCCGAAAAAACGAAGGCACCACGGATTGGGGGACGGCCATTGCCACTGGCATCGTAGCCACAGCCGGGACAACATGGACGGATAGCACGGTGGTCGAAGTTCAGATTTATGATTATTCATGAGATCGTGACGCCCTGGGCCCCGGATTACCTCTCCAATGGCACGGGCCCCCTTGATGCCAATGGCATTCCGACCGCGCCTTTTGCGGATGCGCATGTGGGGATCCGGAACCAGATTATCGCTCTTTACCATCAATATCCCGGTGAGCTGAAAAACGTCATTCTTTTAGGTAAAGTCTCCGTTCCACGCCCGGGTCTCTATCTCTACGGGCCTGATGGGCACCAGAATCACGCCGCTTTGGGAGCGGACGCCTACAGAGTCGATGGATGTGACGGTCGTCAGCGAAAGCACCGAAGCCGGTCTCAAAACCACCACCCTCCGCGACAGCCAGCCCCTCGGCCCCAGCCACCCCAAACGCTTCATCCGCTTGGAGGTTAACCTTCAGTAAAAAAGCCTCCATGTCCCACTCACCCCGGCCCAACGCCGTGTTGCTGGCTTGTCTTTGCGGCCTGGGTGGCTTTGGCACGCTGGCGCTGGAAACCCTTTGGATCCGTGAGATCACCGTGCGGTCGGGGAGCACGGTCGTTGCGGCGTCCTTGGTGGTGAGTGTGTTCTTTTTGGCGGCGGCGGCCGGAAACCTGGTGGGAGCCCGCCTGGTCACGAGAAGTAAAAACCCCCTGGCCGCCTACGGCGTATTGGAGATGCTGTCCGCAGGCTTGGCCATCGCCCTTTTCTTCCTTGCGAAAGGGCTGTGGCGGGTTCTACCTCCGGAATGGTGGGTCAGCCACGGCGGGTGGGGGATGGCCGTTTTGCTGGTCGCCCCACCCTCCTTTTTTGCCGGCGTCTCGTTCCCCATGCTTGGCCAATTTTTTGTGACGGCTCCCGAGCAACGAACCGCCGCCGGGGGAATCCTCTACGGTGGCAACTTGCTGGGGGCCGGAGTCGGGGTCCTCGCAGGTGCTGTCATCCTCCCTTGGTATCTGGGAATCGCCGCAGCCTTCGTGACCGCGGGACTCGCCCAAGCAGTCGGAGGCCTGATAGCGTGGCAACTGTCACGCCGTCCAAAGCCCGAAAACCCCCGAAACTCCCGCCGAGCTTCAACGATCAAGTCAGCCCGCAGTCCCCAAAGCCCCGCCCGTTTACATGATCCAGGTGGATCATGTAAACGGGCGGAAGTTGGGGGTTATTTTTCTTCGGGGACTGGTTTTTGCGGCTTTCCCATGGTGGGGAGTGTGGTGATTTTTGCGGGGTGTGGGTTTTTGGCGCTTGCGGTTCAGGGGCTGCTTTTGTTGTGGGTGAAGCAAATGATGCAGGGGTCGGTTTATGCGGTGAGCGGGGTGTTGGCCGCGTTTATTTTGGGGCTGGGTGGGGGGGCTTTGCTGGCTTCGGCGTTGCGGCGTCGAGGGGTTTCCCCGCTGCGAGCCCTGCCAACTTTTGCGCTGATATGTGCGCTGGGTTTGATGTTTTTCCCCCTTGCCGGGCGCTGGTTCACCGGGCTTGAGGCGCTGTCAATGGGTACGCATCCCATGGAAATGATGCTCCGCACGACGGGCTGGAGCCTTCTTGTTCTTGGGCCATTCACGGTGTTGCTGGGCGTCATTTTTCCCCTGACTTGGGAAATCCTTGCGGGGGAGTCAGGGCATCAGGGCCAATCGCTGGGCCGGATCATTGCCGCCAACAAGCTGGGGGCGGCGTTGGGGATGTGGGCGGGGATTTTTGTGGTGGTGCCGGGTTGGGGGCTTCAAAAAGCGACCATCCTGCTTGGGGTGGGATATGCGGTTTTTGCGGGAGCCTTTCTGTGGCTTTCCTGGAAGGCCGGATCGCGATCTCCGGGCGCGATGCGAATCATGGGTCGCGAAGCCGCGTCGCATGGAGTTTCCCATCAGAGAGGCGCCTTCCGTCCGTGGCGGTTCGGGTTTTCGGTGGCGGGGTGTTTGGTGGTTATGGGCGTCGGGGTTTTCCAACTCACCAGACCCCACGTCCCCATGGGTTTGCGGGAATCCGAGCGGGAGATCGCCGCCTACTCCGGGGCCTATGGGCCGGTTTCGGTGATTGAGAATGACGCAACAGCCTCTCGCAGCATCCTCCTCAACACCCAGCAACGCCTGAATGGCACAGGACGGGCGCTCTCCACCCAACATCATCAGGCATGGTTGCCCCTGCTTCTGGCCAAGCCCGCTCCCCGGGTCGCCGCGATTGGCATGGCGTCAGGGATCACATCATCGGCCATCCTGGATTTTCCCGTGTCAGAGGTCACTGCCATCGAATTGGTTCCCGAGGTGGTGCAGGCAGCCAAGGATCACTTTCGTCCATGGAATGACCGCATCTTTTCCGACCCCCGCGTCCGCGTGGTGGTGGGGGATGGGCGGGCGGTCCTGCGCACCCTGACAAGCCCGATGGATGTTATGATTTGCGATCTTCTTTTTCCTGAAGAAGATGGCAGTGCGAATCTTTATTCCCGCGACTTTTTGATCGAAGCCCGGCAATCCCTCGCTCCCGGCGGCCTCTTTTGTCTTTGGTTGCCCGCTTATCAGCTCCAACCCCAAACAGCAGGCCTCATCCTCCGCACCTTCGCCGACGTGTTCCCCAACGCCATTGTCCTCCGCGCCAACTTTGACCCCATCCAGCCCGTGATCGGCCTGCTCGGTTCGAAATCAGCGATCCCCATAGGCCGGGAATTCCTTGCGGAGCGCCTCGCCACCCCCGAGGTCCGGGCCCTGACCGCACAATCCCCCTTCTTCCCATCCCCCGATCATGCCTGGCTCGCCATCGTGGGCGACCTTCACGCTGCCAATCCGGGGTTTGCCGAATACCCCCCGACCACTGATAATCATCCTCTCATGACATGGCTCGGCCCCGCAGATCTCGATGACCGCCGCCTCGTTGGCATGCCCTTCGCCAAATGGATCGGACAACGTTTCGACCACCCCCAGTTTCCCTCGGCCAACCTCGGCGAGACCCCGCCCACCGAAATCCTGCCCTCCCTCCGAGCAGCAAATTTTTACTTCATCGCTGCCGTGGCCGACAGCGTGATCCCCAGCGACACCCGCCCCGACGATGTGCGAATTTCGCAATTTCTGCGCTGGCTGGGCCGAGCCCGCGAAGCCAATCCCGGGGTTGCGCTCCCGGCTGACGCGCTGGGGAGGTAATGTGAATTCCTCCCCCCCCCGTTGCCTTCTGCGCAAAGAATCTGAAACCCTTCGACAGAAGAAAGCGAAGGAAACAAGGAAGCCGTCGGAGGGCAAGATCTGAGCATGGCGGCGAAGCCGCGTGGGCGCGATCCGTCCCCGTAGCGAAATACATTCAGGTTGTGACTGACCTTGTGATAGCAGCCGCCTCACCTGTCGGCAGCTTTGTTTTGTTCATGCCGTTTTGTCGGTTGACGGTGCGCTGATTGCCCTGTCTTTTGATGGCGTCAACAACGATGCGATGTAGATTAAAATCAAACTTCGCCGCCAAAGACTCACGGGCAGCGCGGACTTCTTCGATAATGGGATTATTCATGGCGATGCTAATAAGAGAGCTTCAGGTGTGCAAATGATAGGGATGTAGAGGTCATGGTAGCGGCAATACTCGACAAGCTCCTTTTGAAGAACAGGATTAGCCAGGTGCGTGCAGTTCCATGTCAGGAGATAATCCATTTGATGCAAAATGCAGATGGCGAGATGAGAGGCATCCATGACCGCTTTGGCTGGTAATTTCAAAAGCTGGGCCAAGTCGTTCGCCAGAGGCTCAATCTCTGGGGTGACGGTCAACTGCGGGATGCCCTGTAAAAATGACGCGCGCCTCGTGGCAGCGCCAGCATCTCCACCGGCGGCCTCGTCAATCGTGAAGATCGAGGTGTAGAGGCCAAATCGCACGCGATCATTCGCCCACCATTGGTGAGTCGCCTTCTGATCTCTAGTGTAGTGTCTCACAAACGACTGGAGTTATTTTTTGCAATTTTTGGTCGTTTTGAGCGCGGGGCGGTGCAACCGGGCTTGATTTGCTCCAAGGTCTGACGGCAGCCCTTGAGTTTTTCGACGATGGATTCCACGGTCGCGGTCCAAACGAAGGGCTTCGGATCTCGATTCCAGACGGCCATGTATTCGTGGATGGCGTCTACCAGGTCTTGGACGCTGACGAAAACACCGCGTCGAATTCGTTTCCCTGTGAGTTCTCCAAACCATCGTTCCACCAAGTTGAGCCAACTCGAACTGGTCGGAATGAAGTGGGCGACAAATCGCGGATGGCGCTTTATCCAAGACTGGACGCGGGGATGGGAATGTGTGCCGTAATTGTCCATGACGAGGTGAAGCTTGACCTCGCCGGGAAACTCCTCATTCAAGCGGTTGAGAAACTTGATGAACTCCTGGTGGCGGTGGCGTGCATAGCAGTGGCCGACGACTTTGCCCTGCGCAATCTCCAAAGCCGCGAAAAGCGTGGTGGTGCCGTTGCGCTTGTAATCATGGGTCATGGTCCCGCACCGGCCCTTTTTGAGAGGTAGCCCCGGTTGGGTGCGATCCAGCGCTTGGATCTGACTCTTCTCATCCACGCAGAGCACCAAAGCTTTTTCTGGCGGGTTGAGATAGAGTCCTACGACGTCGGTGAGCTTCTCCAAAAACTTTGGGTCACGGGAAAGTTTAAAACTCTTTGTCCGGTGGGGTTGAAGATGATGGCTCTGCCAAATGCGGTTCACGGTGGCTTTGCTTACGCCCTGGGCCTTGGCCATCGTGCGGCAACTCCAGTGAGTTTCCGCCGACGGCTTGGTCTGAGTGGTAGCGTTCACGATCTTCTTTACCTTCCTGGAGGTGAGGGTCGGCTTGCGGCCTCGGCCCGCAGCGACTTCCCACAGGCAATCAGGCCCCTCAGCCAGAAAGCGTCTGCGCCACAGCGCCACCGTCTTGAAATTGATGCCCAGCCCCTCGGAAATCACCCTGTCTTGCTGACCTTGGCTTGCGGCCAAAACGATCTGGCAGCGCTGGGAGACTTGTTGGGGCGTGCGATGCGCTGCAACCCATAGCTCAAGCTCCTTTACATCGGGCTCGGAGAGGATCATCGGTGGAGCAATGCGTGGCATTTGGGGATAATCCCATCTCTGGAAAATAACTCCAGCTATTTCTGAGACACTACACTAGTCCTTATCGGTGCAAACATTGCTCTCTCAGCAAATCAAACATGGAATTTGAATGCTGGGACTGGGTTTAGTGGCTTGCGCTGGAACTCGGATCTTACTTCCAATGGATTCAACTTACAAACAACAGGTAATGGGA
>JBBECL010000333.1:0-11779 GCA_040881805.1 Terrimicrobiaceae bacterium
GCAGGGAACTCCTCGGGATTCCGATTCACGTCGGCGAGACCTTCGACATCGGACTGGAGTTTGCGGTCTCGCGCTTCAAGTACGAGTGGCACCCGGAGATCCTTGCTACTGGCAACAGCCTCTTCAAAGGGCAGTTCATCTCATGTGAGGCCATCCTTCATGCCGATCACCGGACCTATGCCGCCTACCCCCATGGCATTCCTGAAGGAACCACGATCGGAGAATTTTTGGGCAAGCAGGCCAACCGGTTTTTTGACGACATGGGATTTGATTTTCTGTGGCTTTCCAACGGGTTCGGATTTGCCCTGGAGCCTTGGGGGTTGATTGGAAATCTCTTTGATGGATTGCACTTTCATCCGGGGGAAGCGGCAGGCACCCGTTCCCGAATCCTTGGGTTTTGGAAAGATTTGCGGGCCGGGTTTCCCACAAAATTTCCGATCCGCACGCGGGGCACCAATCTCTGCACGGGCATTGACTTGGGCTCCGATGCTTCTCCCCTGCGTGAGATCTATGACCCGGCCTTTCACGTGGAGGCTCCGGTCAATTCTCCGTGGGCTGCTTTGGATGGGGATTTTGGAATCGAGTTGTCGGGGTGGATGTCGCACATCGCCCTCCATCCGGGCGACACCTTCCGGTTCCGTTATTATCTCCATGACCCCTGGTGGAAAAACAGCCCCTACCTTGACCGGTATGAGCGCAATCCCCATGACATCTTCCTGCCTTCAGCCGTCAGCCGGATCCGCAGGGACGGAAGCACCGAGATTGCCAGGGACATTGCTTTTTTGACCATTGACGACTCGGATGGATTGATGCCCCTGGCGGGGCCGAATGAAGTGATCGCCCACCTGCTGCGGGCAAGGGAATTTGCACCGGATGATGCCGGCCCGCTGGTCTGGGCGTATCCTTTCGATGCCTTTCATGACTTGGTGGAAAAAGAAGGGTGTCCGGAAATTCCCTTCCATGCGGACACGTTCATCGGGACCGTGATCAATGATTCCGTGCCTCTCAACACAGTCATGGACTTGCGGGATTTGCCGCAGGTTTTGAATGAGCGCCCCGACCTCCCCAAGGGCCGCATTTTTTTGAGTCCCGTTCCCGCTGCGGGATCTGTGGAGGAGAAGTCCTTGATCTCCTTGTTGAGACGGGGGGGCGTGCTCCTGCTCTATGGCCCGATTCCCGGTGATTCCCCATTTTTGGGAATGTTGGGGTTGGAAGTTGGCGAACCTCTGGAAGGGGACTTTGAACTCACCCTGCATCACATTCCAAAACATGAAGACGTGGACTCGGTGGGCCGCAGGGTTCGTCACACAAAGTTCCTCTCCGCCGGAGGATTCGCCGAGCGCGCCGCGCCCGGGGCCATGGGCACGCGCCGGCTCCTGGCGACCCTCCAGCGTGAAGACCAGAAGCGTGTCGCCGCGATGCATACCAAACTTCCTTGCGGAGGCCATCTCGCCTGGGTGCGGGGCACCCTGGCCACGGCGGAGTTTGACCCCGAGGACCCGGTTCCCATCCGGGGACCGATTTTGCGGCCGATGGACGAATCCCAATTTTTCCCGTGCGGGCGCCTCGCCCGATTCTGCCTGGACGCCATGGGCTGGCATGTCGCCATTCCCCACCGGGCCTCGGTCTCCCGAACCCCCTACCTCACGATTCACCGTCATCGGAACGCGTTTGTGTATTCGGGTTACCACCTTGATGAAAACGCGGAACTCCGGCTCAGGCATCCATTGGGGGCGCCCCTGCCCACGTTCCGCTCAATCCCGGTGGTGGACGGAGCATCCGAAATTTCGGGTTCGCGCGCCTGGTCCCATGAGGTCCGAATATTTTTGGAGTCCGGTGGGGACGGCATTTACCGCAGCCGGTTTGAGCCACCCGTGGGATTTGGTGTCTATCGGCGGTTGATTGTGAGTGGGTGCCGGAACGCCACTTTGAACTTTTTGGTGGATCCCGGGTCTTCACTCCCCCTGCGAGTCCTGCGGAACCCGATTTTTCCCTACCTCGCTGGCGATTTTGTGATCCCTGAGGTCATTTCCACCCCCTACGGACCCGTCCTGCGTGTGGAAAATGTCGAAGGGGCGCTCCTTGTGGAATGGTAACCCTCCAAAAATTATCTTTGAGAGATGATCCTCTTTCTCTGCTCATGGCTTGACGTGGGGAGGCATGTTTCCGTAGGTTTCGTTTTTCCAATGTTTTTTCGGGTCCTTTTGTTTTCATTTTTGTGTTCACTGGCCAGTGTGCAGGTGTTCCATGCTCAGACCTCCAGCCAAGAGGAAGCCGACCTGGCTGCCTATCGGGAGCCCGAGGGCAGTCGCCCCGCGACGCGAACTTCCACTGGCAGCGAGGGTGGGGATTTTGATTTGGCCAGTGAGTATTATGACAATGGATCCCTGGCTCAAGCGATGGCCACCTATCGGGCCTTCCTCAAAAACTATCCGAGCTCACCCCTGGCCTCAAAAGCCCAATACCGTGTCGCGGAGATCCTGGAATTGCAGGGAAACCTGAGCAAAGCCTTCGACGCCTATCAAACCCTGGTGACCCGCTACCCGGATACCCCCGAGTTCGAAACGGCAATCTCTCAACAAATCCTCATCGCCAACAAATACCTGCAAGGCCGCCGGATGCAAATTGCCGGGATTTCCATTCTACCCGGCGCGGAGCGCGCCCAGATAATGTATGAACAGATTCTGAAAAACGCGCCCTACAGCAAAAATGCGGCGGTGACACAATTTAACCTTGGCCTGGCTCATGAAAAGCAGGGCAAAGCCAACGAAGCCCGCCGGGCCTACCAGACGGTTCTCGACAACTATGCGGGCAGCACTGTCGCGGATGATGCCCTCTACCAAATTGCCTACCTTTACATGCGGACCGGGCTGACCGGCGGGTCCGAGGATCTTTCCTCACTCGTTCTGGCCAAAGAAACTTTTGAAGACTTCCTCCTTCAGTTTCCGAACAGCGAAAAAACAGCCCAAGCCCGTGACAATCTCAAGACCATCGGAGACCGCGAAGCGGGAGACATCATGGCCATCGCCCAATATTACGACTGGTCGAAAAATTATCGCGCCGCCGTCATCTACTACAACGATGTGATTCGTCGGCAACCGGGCTCCGCTGATGCGGAGACAGCCAGAAATCGCGTTCAAGTGCTGAGAAGCGATTTTGGGGACGATGCGCTTCGTGTGGGTGCCGAGCGTGCCGAATCCGGCGAAAAAGCGGCCGTGCGCCGCCGCTTGCAAGCCCAAGTGGAAAGCTCGGCCTTGTCTGATTATTCGGGTCCGGCCCGCCGCGACTTGGTGCCTGACGAGTTGCCCATTGCCAGACCCTCACGTTTGCGCACCAACGTGCGTGATGTGCAGCCCCTGCCTGCTGTCGAACCTGCCCTGCCTACCGAATGAAGTTTCACCTGCGCTCTGTTGTTTTTGCTTTGCTGCTCATCCTTGGATTGGGCGGTTGTGGTTACAAAGTGGGAGAAATCCGTCCCACCCCCATGCGCACGGTGCGCACGCTGTCCATCCCCACCTTCAAAAACCGGACTTACGAGCCACGAGTTGAAGTCCTGTTGGCCGACACGCTCATCAAACAATTCCAGCAGGATGGCACTTACACCATCGTGGATGGAGACAGTGCCAATGCCATCTTGGACTGCACGCTTGAAAAAATCGAACGCCGATCCGTCCGTTCTGTTCAAAACAATGTGCTGGCTTCGGCAGAGTTCGAGCTCAATCTGGAGGTCAACTATGTGGTTTTTGATCGTGTGACCGGTGCAATCCTCACGAGAGGCCGCGTGCGGGGCCGCACTTCGTTCTTCTCAAGCCAAGACCTCCAAACCACGGAACGCCAGGCCATCCCCGTGGCGGCTCAGGACGCAGCGATCCAGATCGTGACCGAACTCTCGGAAGGTTGGTAACCACCACGTGCTTTCCATCGTTCCAACTCCCATCGGGAACCTTGGAGACATCACCCTTCGTGCTCTGGAAATTCTGCACGCCTGCGACCTCGTGGCCGCAGAGGACACACGTCATACGGGAATCCTCCTCAAACACCATGGCATCTCAAAGCCTCAGGTCAGTCTGCATGAGCACAATGAGGCGTCCCGCTCGGCGGATCTTGTCCAACGCATGCTCGGCGGGCTCCACGTGGCGCTCGTCAGCGATGCGGGCACCCCGGGTATTTCCGACCCCGGCTTGCGGCTGATCCGCGAGACACGTCAGGCCGGAATCCCGATGGAGGTCCTGCCCGGTCCCTGCGCTGCCATCACGGCTCTCGTGGGTTCCGGTTTTGATACCTCTTCCTTCACCTTTGGCGGATTCCTCCCCAACAAATCCGGCAGACGTGCACGCATCCTCGCCGAAGCCCTGGACCGGCCCCATACCTCAATCTTTTATGAATCCCCCCATCGAATCTTAAAATCCCTTGAGGCTTTGCATGCCATCGATCCCGCGTGTGAAGTCTGCGTGGCGCGGGAACTCACCAAACACTTTGAAGAGAACCTGAACGGAACCCCCGCAGAACTCCTCGCCCACTTTCAGACCCGTCCCCCCAAAGGCGAGTTTTGCCTTCTCCTCGCAGGCAAGGACGCTCGTGCCAAAACACCCGCCCGGCATCAAGCCGAAGAGGGCGGAACGATCTCGCCCTGAGGGCTCGGCGTCCAAGGCGACAGGGTCGCTGTTGAGGGGTCACCTCACTGCCGCCCAGACACGATGAACATCATCATGGTCATCCAGTGCTTCCAAAAAATCAGCCGTTTCCGCACCTTCTTCATCAGAGAGGCTGGCGTATTGTTTTGGCAGGTAACCGAGTTCGCTGGTGACAACCGTCCACCCATGGCTGGATAGCCATTTGGAGACATTGGAGGTTGCCGTGCGCTCGGTGATAAAACGGGCCCCTGTGGTTCCCAAAGGGATATCGTCATTGGACTCATGACCCAACACCTCCACATCATCGGCGCCCGCCTCAATGGCCGCCTCCTCAAGATCCACGCCCTGATCGGCGTGAAACGCCTCGACGAGGCCCACGTGGTCGAAGAGGAACTTGTTGCTACCCGGAGTTCCAAGCTGGCCCTTCTTGAAGAGGACCCGAATTTCGGGGGCCGTGCGATTTTGGTTGTCGGTGTAAACCTCGACCAAGACCGGCACTTTGTTGGGGGCGTAGCCTTCGAACACGACATGCTCCAAAGTCACCTTCTCATCTCCCACCCCCGCTCCCTTGCGGATCGCGCGGTCAATCGCGTCCTTTGACACGGATTCCCGGCGGGCCCGCTCCAGCGCTGCCGCCAAGCGGGCATTGGAATCCGGGTCCGCTCCCCCAAACTTGGAGGCCACCATGATTTCCTTGACCAATTTCCCCGTGGCTTGTGATTTTTTTTGCGAGGCCACAGCTCGCTTGGCATGAAGCCATTGACGTCCCATAAGATCCTCAGCGTAGGAGGTTTCCCCCTCCTGCGCCAAGCCGATTTTTTCTCCAAAAATGCGCTGCTCCGATAATAATAAAAAAATTCACAATTTTTTTGAACGTTCCGTCATGGGATGCGTCTAAATTATTGGTTAAGGCAGCAATTCGGGCCACCGCGGTTCAGTTTCCTTTGTTCTGAGCATCCTCGCGTGTGGCCCGAATCTTTTTTTGTGGCTTGCCATTTTGGGGGAAAGTCCGTTAAGAGCGCTAGTGATGGGAGACACAATTTTGGTGGTCGAAGATGAGGCGGACGTGGTGGATCTCCTGCGTTACAACCTGAACAAGAATGGCTTCGAGGTGTTGATTGCCAGATCCGGGCTTGAAGGGATCGAATTGGCCACCGCACACCGCCCGGACCTGGTTCTTTTGGACATTATGCTTCCCGGCATGAATGGTTACGAGGTCTGCAAAAAACTCCGCAACACGGCAGAGACAGCCACCATGGCCATCGTGATGCTGACCGCCAAGGGCGAAACCGGAGAACGAGTGAAAGGGCTTGAGTTCGGCGTGGATGATTATGTCACGAAGCCCTTCAGCCCCAAGGAACTGATTCTGCGGATACGTGCGGTGCTTCGCCGCATTCGCGCCGCATCCAAAAGCGAAATTCTGGAGTTTGATGGATTTCGGGTGGACAAAAATGCCTTTGAAATCCGGTTGGAAGGGGTTCGCATTGAGCTGACGACCACAGAGTTCAAGCTCCTCTGCCTGCTACTGGAGCGGAGGGGCCGGGTTCAATCCCGCGAAAAGCTCCTCGTTGATGTCTGGGGGTATAATAATGCCATCGACACCCGGACGGTGGATACCCACGTGCGCCGACTGCGCGAAAAACTCTCCGACCGTTCCCATCGCCTCGAGACGATCCGGGGCGAGGGGTATCGCTTCAGCGCTGTCGAATGAGCCTTCTTCTGACGGTTGCCCTGATTTTTCTGGGGGCATTGATTGCGGCCATTGTTTACTCCGAGTTGATCCGGCCCTTGCTGGACCTTGGCAAGGCGCTGAAATACCTGAGCCAAGGCGACTTTCGTATTGTTTTGCTCAAAACGCGCAGCGGCCTGTTTCGTGAGTCGGCACGGCACTTGGTTCGACTGGCGGAAATGTTGCAACAACTCGACAAGCAGGTCGCGGATGAAGGCTTCAGCTTGCGGGCAATTCTTTCCAGCATGGTGGAAGGTGTCCTGATCGTGGATCGGTCCCAACGGGTTCGGCTTGTGAATGAGGCCCTCATGCGCATGTTCCGATTCACCCAATCCCCCATCAATCGCACCGCCATCGAAGTGTTCCGCAATCATGAACTTCAGACAGCGATTGAAGAGGCCCTGGCGCAAACCAGCGCCCGACGGATCGAAATCTCGTTGGAGGCCCCGGACAAACAAGGATACCGCAAACATCATTTTGAAGTTGTGGCCTCCGGGCTCAATCCCAAACCCGGAGCCCCAGCGCCTGGGGCGGTGATCGTTTTCCACGATATCACGGCAGTGAAAGACCTGGAAGCGGTTCGCAAGGAATTCGTTGCCAATGTGTCTCATGAATTTCGAACGCCGCTGGCCATCATCAACGGCTACATCGAAACCCTCATGGACGGAGCCCTTGAGGACAGGCCAATGGCGGAGAAATCCCTCCAGATCATGCATAAAAACAGTCAGAGACTGAATCTCCTCATTGAAGATCTCCTCACGATTGCCCGCTTGGAACATCGAACCCAACAGCCGGATTTTCGGAGGACCAACATCCAAGAGGCCTTTCAGAAGGTGGTCGAACGACTCGAACCCACGATCAAAGAGCGCAACGCCGAGATTTTCGTCGATTGGGAGCCTGATGCGGAATACGTCGGGGCCGACGAGCGCCGCATCGAGCAAATTTACACGAACCTTTTGGAAAATGCCCTGCGTTATGGGCCGGCCGACCAAGTGACCATCCGGGTCAAAGCACGATGGGTGGACGGTTTTGCCGAGGTGCGGATCTCGGACAATGGGCCGGGGATCCCGCTCGCCGACCAGCCTCATATTTTCGAGCGATTTTATCGGGTTTATAAAGACCGTTCCCGACAAGCCGGCGGCACGGGACTTGGACTCTCCATCGTCAAGCACATCGTCCAAGATCACGGCGGAACGGTTGCCTTGGAAAGCACCCCGGGCTCCGGCTGTACGTTTATTCTCAAATTTCCAACCGCAAGGTCGGAGGATTGAGACGGATGTTGTTAAAAGCGGTTGCAATCGCCGGATCCGGGAGCACTGGCGTCCCGGCTTCTTTGATTGCCTTGCCCATCTTTTTCATCACACACGCGGGACAACCCAAACGCGGATGACAGATTCCCTGGACTGCGTCTGATTCAAATAGCGGGCAGCAGAGCTTCTAAACAGGCATACCTGCGGCTTCTTTGAGAGAAGCCACCGTGTATTCGCGGTTCATCGTGGCGATGAAAGAGGCCGGGATTCCAGCCGGGCATACGGCTTCGCAGGCGTAGTAGTTTGAGCAATTGCCAAAACCTTCGGCGTCCATTTGTCGGACCATGTTGAGCACCCTCCGGTCTTTCTCGGGTTTGCCTTGTGGCAGGGAGCCGAGGTGGACAACTTTGGCGCTCACAAAAAGCATGGCCGAGCTGTTCGGGCAGGCGGCAGCACAGGCTCCGCAGCCGATACAAGCGGCGGCGTCCATGGCTTGATCCGCCATGGTTTTGGGGATGGGGACAGCATTCGCATCGGGGGCGGAGCCGCTGCGCTCACTGATAAACCCGCCTGCCTCGATGATTCTGTCATACGCCGAGCGATTCACGGCCAGATCCCGAAGGATGGGGAATGACGCGGAACGGAACGGCTCGATGGTGATCACATCGCGGTCTTGAAATTTGCGCATGTAGAGTTGGCAGGTCGTGCCTTTGCCGGGGCCATGGGGCTGCCCATTGATGGTGAGGCTGCACATTCCGCAAATGCCTTCGCGGCAGTCATGGTCAAATTGGATCGGTTCCGTGCCTTTACCGATGAGGTCTTCGTTGACGATGTCGAGCAACTCCAGGAAGGAGGCATCTTCGGGGATGTTGAGAGCGGGGTATTCTTCGAAACGGCCAGCATCTTGGGGGCCATTCTGACGCCAGACTTTGAGAGTGAAATTCATATTCTTGTTACGTGGATTAGGATGGATTGATTGCCATTTATTTGTAACTGCGCGTGGCGAGCTTCACTTGCTCATACACAAGGGGTTCTTTGATTAGGGTGTGGTCCTTTCCCTCACCCTCATATTTCCAGGCGGAAACAAATCCATAGTCCCCGTCATTTCGCAGCGCCTCGCCCTCGGGGGTTTGGTATTCGGTGCGGAAATGACCACCACAGCTTTCCTCCCGGTCCAAGGCATCGCGACACATCAGTTCTCCAAACTCCAGGAAATCCGCCACGCGCCCTGCTTTTTCGAGGGATTGGTTGAGAGTCTCTCCAGAGCCAAGGACGCTGACATTGCTCCAGAATTCCTCACGGAGTTTCGGGATTCGCTCCAGGGCCTCCGTGAGTCCCTCCCTGCTGCGGGCCATCCCGCACTTGTCCCAGATCAGCAATCCCAACTCGCGGTGGAAGCTGTCCACGCTGCGTTTGCCCTTGACGTCCAGCAGGCGCTGAACATGTTGCCTGGTGTCTTGAACCGCCGCTTGAAAGGCAGGGTCACTTGTGCTGGGACGCTTGTTGCCAAATTGCGTGGAGAGATAGGATCCCAGCGTGTAGGGAATCACAAAGTATCCGTCGGCCAGCCCTTGCATGAGCGCCGAGGCCCCCAATCGGTTGGCCCCGTGATCCGAGAAATTGGCTTCACCCAAGACGTGGAGACCGGGAATGTTGCTCATCAAATTGTAATCCACCCACAGCCCGCCCATGGTGTAATGCACGGCGGGATAAATCCGCATCGGACGCTCGTAAGCATTTTCGCCGGTGATATTTTCATACATCTCAAAGAGGTTGCCGTAACGCTCTTCGATGACCGGGAGTCCAAGGCGCTTGATCGAGTCCGCAAAATCGAGATAAACCCCGAGCCCGCCAGGCCCCACGCCACAGCCCGCATCACAAACTTCCTTGGCACTGCGCGAAGAGATGTCACGGGGCGCGAGGTTTCCATAACTTGGATATTTGCGCTCCAAAAAGTAATCCCTCTGATCCTCGGAAATTTCCGATGGCGGTTTGGTCGCATCTTCCTTGCGCTTGGGAGCCCAAACCCTTCCATCATTTCGCAGAGATTCACTCATCAACGTGAGCTTGGATTGGTATTCGCCGCTGACGGGGATGCAGGTCGGATGAATTTGCGTGTAGCAGGGATTGGCAAAAAGCGCGCCGCGTTTGTGCGCGCGGTAGGTGGCTGTGACGTTGCAGCCCTTGGCGTTTGTGGAGAGATAAAACACATTGCCGTAGCCCCCCGTGCAGAGCAGCACCGCATCCCCCGCGTGGGCGCGGATCTCGCCTGTGATCATGTCCCGGACCACGATCCCCTTGGCGTGGCCATCGACCAGCACGAGGTCCATCATTTCGGTTCTTGGAAACATTTTCACCGAGCCTGTCTTGATCTGGGCTTCCAAAGCTTGGTAAGTGCCCAGCAGGAGCTGCTGGCCGGTTTGGCCACGGGCATAAAAGGTGCGTGAAACCTGCGCCCCGCCGAAGGAGCGGTTTGCCAACAATCCCCCGTATTCGCGGGCAAAAGGAACACCTTGGGCCACACACTGGTCAATGATGGCCGTGCTCACTTCGGCCAACCGGTGAACATTCGCTTCACGGGAACGAAAATCCCCGCCCTTGATCGTGTCGTAAAACAGCCGGTAAACGCTGTCCCCGTCGTTTTGATAATTTTTGGCGGCGTTGATTCCGCCTTGGGCGGCGATGGAATGCGCCCGTCGGGGACTGTCTTGGTAACAGAAACATTCGACCTCAAACCCCTGCTCACCCAAGGTGGCCGCAGCGGCTCCCCCGGCCAGTCCGCTGCCCACAATCAAGATCTTGAACTTCCGCTTGTTGGCCGGGCTGATGAGCTTGGCGTTGTTTTTGTAGTTGGTCCACTTTTTGTCGAGTGGTCCTTCAGGGATTTTGGAGTCGAGGGTCATGAGATGTGGGATTTGCCGACCCCGAAAAGGAGGACGGAAAGCGGAATCGAAGAGTAACCAATAAAAAGCAACCAGGCCACCACACGCGCCATCAACTCAAACAGCGGGCGGAACCGTTTGTTTGTCACTCCCAAGGATTGGAACAAACTTGAGATACCGTGACTGAGGTGCAGAGACAGAAGAAACAGGGCAATCACATAAAAAACACTCACAATCGGATTGCTGAACCCCAAAACCACCATGGCATAAACATCGTGAACCTCTTTGCCATCCAACATTGTGCGCAGGTTCGCATACGCGGGATCAACGACACGGACCGTGAAGTGCGCCAGGTGGAAAACAATAAAGGCAAGAACAAACAAACCGCTCAAACGCATCGACCTCGCGAAGACCGAGGTTTTCATCGGTGCAAAGACCGCATATTTTTGCGGGCGGGCTTTGCGGTTCTCCGCCCACAGCAACATCGTGAAGTAAATGTGAAGTCCCACCACGGCCAGCAATCCCAAACGAACCACCCAGAGCAAAGGGCCAAGGCTGTGCAACTTCACCGCATAGGTGTTGATTGCGTCAGGCCCCAGAAAAAACGTCATGTTCCCAACCAAGTGCCCGGCGGCAAACAATACCAAACCGATTCCCGTGAGTGCGACGACGGTTTTTTTTCCGATGGAAGAAAAAAACCATCCAATCAGGGGTAGGCGGGACAGGGAGGGCGGTGGATTAAGAAGAAGAGAGGCAGCTGACATGCGAAATAAGAAAAACTAATAGTTGGTCGTTGGCAAGGAAAAACTCAGGAAAAACTCAGGATAATTGCATTACGCCCCGCAGCCCCCATGCGGTTGCGGAAAGCCGCAGGCAATCACTGCCGGGCCGGGGAAAGTTTGAGATCCGGCTTTGCCAGGGAGATGGCATTTTGTTCATTGAGGGACAAAACCGGGGTCGGCTCATCGCGGCCTTCAAATTCCACAAGCCAGAGAAGTCTTTCCACCCCACCCGGGGACTGTTTGAAAGCGGTGGAAACAATGCCATACGTGCCGGGCTCGGGCAACGGGAGTTCGAACCTGCCACTGGAGTCCGTGAGGGTCACGGCAATGGCTGGCGGAAGGCTGGATTGTAGCTTGGTGACCAAGGCGGCAAGTTCCTCCTCACTCGCAGGGGTGGGGTCGTTGGCAAGATTCATCAGAGCCGGGCGAACATCTTCGATTTTAAGGGCTCCGACGGTGACACCACTCATCACCGCGAGTTTGCCCGGCGAGGGCTCACTGG
>JBBECL010000334.1:0-11768 GCA_040881805.1 Terrimicrobiaceae bacterium
TTTGTGGGCTTTGAGGCGCTGGAGGGTGCGGCCGACCTGGCTGGCGATTTTTTGTGCGTCCGGGGTTCGGCGTTTGGCGGCGGCGAGTTTGGATGCCACGCCGGATGAGAAACTCGAATGCTTCGTCGGAAACCGTCAGATCGAAGCCCTTCTGGCGCAATCCAGAAACCGCTTCACCAAATCCTGATCGGCGGAGTGGCCCGGTTCATTGACCGGGAGGAAACCGCCCGATTGCAAGGTGGCAACTCGAAATAGGAAGCGACATGCTTGGGAGTCTTCTTAAGTCTTCGCATCTGGAATTTAAGGTTTGATTCAAGCTGTTCGCGGCTTGCAGGGGCTGGCATCCGGCCCAGTGCTCCTTTCGAATCCCCGTTGAGATACTCGTCCGGATTGCGCTCTGGACTGTAAGAGGGAAGATACTTCAATTCAATCCGATGAGTGTTCTGAGCCAGGCATTCCTTGACTGGCCTGCTGTGATGAACCCGCAGGTTGTCAACGATGAGGATCACCTTGCGACCGGAATCCTTGGCCAATCGGTCGAGGAATCGGATAAAGACTTCGCTGTTGAGGGTATCCCGATAGATCATCCAGCGCAGCTTGCCCTGGTTGGTGACACTGGAAATCATGTTGGTAGAAAAACGCTGGCCCCGCAGCCCGACCACCGGAGTCTTGCCTCGAGGGACATAGCTGCGACCGTGCTGGCAGTCGCTACGAACACCCGTCTCGTCTCCCCAGTGGATTTCCGCTCCCTCGGCCTTGGCTTGTCGGGCGATCTGAGGGTAAGCCACCTCCATCCACTCCTTGAAGGCTTTCGGGTTCTGCGGGCTAATCCGCCACTCAAATGAGTGGCGGAGTCTACGGGGCTCGAACCCGCAACCTCCGCCGTGACAGGGCGGCGCTCTAACCAATTGAGCTAAGACTCCAGGGCTTCAGGGATTTTGAAGCGGAGGAAGAGACTAGCCGAAGTTGGCGGGTTTTGACAACTGGAATTCGTCGGGAAATACGATCTTCGGTGGAATCGCGAGTTTCAGTTGTTGCGGAGGAACAGGAGATACCGCTCGCCGCTGGGGCGTTTTTCGGTTTGCAGGGCAGGGGGAGGCAGGTCGATCTGGGTTGGGATGTCGTGTTCGGCGAGGCGGCGTTCGGGGATGATGAGTGCGTCGATGTGCCCGCCCTGCCAGAAGCGGATGGCCCGATGGGGATGGATCATTTCTTTGACCCCGGCATACATGGGGAGGCCTTCATCGCGCCCCTCGACGACGCCCAACCGGCCCTGGCCGATGGTGGCTGTGAGGGCTGCGGCCTCGCGCCCGAAGTTGACCAATGCGGCATTGTCATTTCGATACCCGAGCCAGACGATTCCAAAAAAATACCCCCCGGAAAACAGCGCCCCGGCGATCATGGCGACCCCGCACCAGCTGAGCACCCGGCTTCCGCAGCGGCAGGCAGAAATCATGCCGACGAGGAGGAGGCAGAGGGGTGGAATGACAGGAAAAATCCGGTCCACCCGTTTGGAGGGGACGAAGGTCATGAGGAGGAGGCCGCCCAGCGCCCAGCAGGCGAGCCAAAGAATTTCGGGTTTTTCCCGGAAGATGCGGCGGACGTTTTTGGAGAGCAGCGGCAGGGCGATGGCCAGGAGGCTCCATGGCAGGAATTTGTGGAGCAGGTGGGGGAAGTAGAACCACAGCGGTTGCTTGGTTTCGTGGCTCTTGAGGCTTTGGTCGAAGCGACTAAAAAATTCGCGCACGACAATTTCTTCGTAGAAATTTTCATTGGTCATCAGGCCTGTGACCCCCCAGGCCACAAAAAATCCCAGGGGAACAATCCACGTCCACCAACCACTCCAGACCAGGCTTTTCCGGCCTTTGGGACCCAACCACGCAAAGGCCAACATCCCCGGCACAAGAAACGCGTAGAGGATCGGCCCCTTGGTGAAGAGGGCCATCGTCATCATCGCAAAAAAGAGCCACTTCTCCGCAGAGGTCCAGACGGTGCCCTCGCGGATTTTCTTGAGGATGAGCCAACCGCAGACGGTGATGAACAGGGTGAGCATCATGTCCGTGCGAACCAGGGTGGCGATGCGGGGTGTGAGGAGATTGAGCCCAAAGGCACAGGCGGCGAGCGTTCCCCCGCACCCTGGGAAAAGACGGTTGCCTTCCCGGATCATGAGTCCCAGCAAGATCAGGGTACAAACAAATCCAGGCAGCCTCCACGCGAGGTCCCAGGAACCGCTCACCCAATAAACCGGAAGGGAAATCCAGCCGGCCATCGGGGGTTTGCTGGCAATGTTGCCGCGGGGGGTGTGCTGGAACCACGGGCTGCCGCCCTGCGCGATTTCGTAGGCCACATACGCTTGTTTGGCTTGGTCATAGTTGTCCAGGTGCCATGGCAGGTTGCCAATCGCGCAGAGGAGAATGATCAAACTGACAAAGACCCAGCGCGCGGTGGAGGAGCCGGGCAGGGTTTGGAAAAATGCGGGCATGAAGAACAAGAACCTTACTGCGAGGCTCCGCCATGGCAAAGGTCAACTTTTTGAAGTTGAAGCTTGCGGGGGCTGCCATGCCGGTTCAGCAAAAGCATTTCTTCAAAGAAACATGTTCCATGTTCCTCTACGACGTGCGAGGGCGCTTTACGCTCGCCAATCGACATTCGACCCGCGGGTGTCGATGTGTGTGAAGCCGCCGTAGCGCCCAACTCCACCACGGAAAATCCCCACCGTGCGCATTTCTTTGGCCATGGCGGTCACTTTGCCGGGAGAGCAGGGGAACGTGATGTCAATGGCATTGTTTTTGACGTGATACGAATTGCTTTTGGCACCCCGGCATTTGGCATTGTAGGCGGGCGAACGATAGATCGAGATCAACTCTTCCGGCTTGAGCTCCAGCCGCCGGGATAGGCTATCCACGACCTTGAGGGTTTCCCGGATGTTTTTCCACAGGGCTCTGGGGGGAAGCGTGTTTTTTACGTGTCCCCGCGTGCGGGCATGAGCCCCCAAAATGTCACGGACCCCCACGTTGCGGAGCTTGAGCACCTTGAGGTATTGGGCGTAGGAGGGCAGCAAAGAGCCGAACTGCATTTTCCACTCGGGTGGAATGTCCAAGTCGCTCAACGTGCCGGAAGGCACCGGTGCCAGGGCCTCAAAAAAATTGAAAAAGGCCGGAGCTTGGGAGTTCGTGGCCAGAAGGCTGGCTCCGGTCATTGCCAGCATCCCAAACATCCGTCTTCGGGTCAGGATGACAGGTGATTCCGGGATGTCGGTCTTTTCAGAGGCGTCTTCAGGCATTCTTGCAGTCTGGTTTTTGTGTGTGGAAAATCTTACGGTGGACGAAACATCCACGCCGCGAACCCTGACAGGTTGAGCAATAATCGCACCAAGTCAAACGGTTTTCTTGCAAGGGGCCAGTGGGGGTGGGGATCTCAGGTTTTCGAATGCGGCGGCATCGGGGTGGATATGCGGTTGGATCACCGGCGATCCCCTGGCATCGATCAGCTCAAGTCTTCGGGCGCGCTGTGGCAACATCCAACAGTTGCCTTGCAAGCTCAAAATCCTTGGTGGTTAGGCCCCCAGCGCTGTGCGTGGTCAGAGTGAGCCGCACTTTGTTCCAGCGGATATCAATGTCCGGGTGGTGGTTTGCTTCTTCTGCCAGGGCAGCCACACGATTCACAAAGGCCATGGCTTCGGAAAAGCTTGGGAATTGAAAGGTGGCCTCAAGCGTTGAGCCATCGCGTTTCCATTGGGGGAGGCCCGCCAAGGCGTCTTGAATCTCTGATTCGGAGCAAAGCATTTCAGGTGGTGGTTTTGCCCCAAGGGCCGGTGATGGCAAGCGTGTAGCCTGGACTCTGCACATTGACAAACAGTGTGGAGCCATCCGGGGAAAAGCAGGCACCGGCGAGCTCCCGGCCGGCTTGATGCTTCTCGGCAATCACATAAAGGCCACCTTCCGGGGTTACCCCGATCAAGCGGCAAAGTTTGTCGGTGTCTTCACAGAGAATGAGATCTCCCCAAGGAGCGACGGCCAGATTGTCACAATGACTCAAGATGGCACTGTCATTTGGCTCGATAAAAAGCTCCAAGCTCCCGGGCTGATCTTTTTCGGCCGTGGTGCCTTCCACGGGGCTTGGTCGGTAACGAAAGACTTGTCCTCTCCTCATAGGACCGCCGGTGGTCATCGCGAAATAAGCAGCGTCATTTCCCCACCAAGCCCCCTCGCCACGCGCAAAGACACTTGCCCCGGCCTTGGCACCACGAAGTCGCAGGTCGTTGTTTGGATTGTCAATATCCTCCACATCGATCCAATCCACCGCAAAAGATTGCCCAAGAGGCAGGTAAGGTTTGGACCAATTCCTGGTATCCCCCGTCTTCCCATCGCGGATGGCCAGTGCTTGAAGGCGCCCACCAGCGGCGAGTTTTCCGGGCTGATCGGGAAGGAAACGGTAAAGGAGCCCATCGCCGGTGTCCTCGGTTTGATAAACAGCGCCGGAGTCCGGGTGAATGGCCACGGCTTCATGACGGAATCTGCCCATGGCTTTGAGTGGAACCGGATCCACCAACCCGGGTTCGGCAAAAGCCGCCACCTCAAAGTTGTAGCCATGGGCTTTTTCCGCGTGCCTTTCGGGCAAATCATTGACCTCTTCGCACGTGATCCACGTTCCCCAGGGCGTGGGGCCACCGGCGCAATTTCTCACCGTGCCGGCAAGACTCAAAAAGTGTGTCTCCAACGCCTGGGTCTTGGTGTCAAAGACCAGTGTGGTCGTACCACCAAGATTCGGCTCCTTGCCACCCCCGCGATCATAAATCCTGGAAGGAGGGACGCGGTCAAGGAGGGCATTTGTTGGCCCGAAGGGACTGTCTTTTTTCCAAGCGCTTTCGAGCTCGTGGTTTCGAACAAGGATCGTTTTTCCGTCAGGGCCGGGAAAAGCCGCCATGCCATCATGCCTCCCCGGAACAAAAAACCCATCGGTCATTGTGTCTCCCGTCTTTGAAAACACCGTGTATCGAAAACCAGGTGGCAGGCGAATCAGGCCGGCGGGATCATCGATCAGCGGCCCAAACCCATTCACAAATGGCTCTGCGGCATAAGCGGGCCGTCCTGCCAGCGCCCGCAAGCCCAAAAACCCCAACGAATACAAGCCGGCGGTTTTTACAAAGTGTCTGCGGGTGATTGGGCTCATCCTGAAGTCTGTAATACAACACAGCGCTTCTGTCGTTGCCAGTGCAGAATGATCACCGAGGGCCAAGGCAAGTCGCCCAAAGCCACGGACACGGTCAAAGTGAACTATCGCGGCACACTCCTCGATGGCACGGAATTTGACAGCTCCTACAAGCGCAATGAGCCCATCGAGTTCCCTCTCAACCGCGTCATTCCGGGCTGGACAGAAGGTGTGCAGTTCCTCAAAGAGGGCGGGAAAATTGAACTCTACATCCCTTCCAAGCTGGCTTATGGGTCCCGCGGAGCCGGGGGAGCCATCGGCCCCGACGAGACGCTCATCTTCGGGATCGAGCTTCTTGAGGTGAAGTAGTCTGTTGAAATTTCCAATCGTAGGATTTCCCTTGTGGGACAGCCGTGCGGAGGCATAATTGACCCCCTGTCAAATATGCCAAACACGATTCTTGTAGGAGCCCAGTGGGGAGATGAAGGAAAAGGGAAGATTATCGATTATCTGACCGAAAGAGCGGATATCGTCGCCCGAAGCCAGGGTGGAAACAACGCCGGCCACACGGTCATTGTCGGGAAGGACAAGTATGTGCTGCATCTGCTGCCTTCGGGAATCCTCCGCAAGGACAAGGTTTGTGTCATCGGCAACGGCGTTGTCATCGATCCCGTCGATCTTGTCCGAGAAATCGAAGGCCTCCGCGCCCGAAAAATTCCCGTGAACAAAAATCTCGTAATCAGCGACTGCGCCCATGTGGTTTTGCCGTATCACCGTCAGATCGACGAACTCCGCGAACATGCGAAAGGCCGCCGGAAAATTGGGACAACAAAGCGCGGAATCGGGCCGTGTTACGGTGACAAAGTGGAGCGGACGGGGCTGCGGATGGGGGATTTGCTGGACGATGACAACTTGCTCAAAAAGCTGAAGAACCGGATCCGGGAAAACAACCGCACCCTGAAGGCCATGGGTGGCAAGCCGGTCAATTTCCAACAAGTCAGCGCCGCCTATCTGGTCGCTGCCAAGAAGCTCCGTCCCTTCATCACCAACACCGTCGTTTACCTGCACGAGGCGATCCAAGCCAAAAAGCGCATTCTTTTCGAGGGGGCCCAAGGCACGTTTCTCGACCTTGATCATGGCACCTACCCGTATGTCACCTCATCGAACACCACAGCCGGCGGTGCCTGCACCGGCACCGGCGTGCCACCACACCGCATTGACCGGGTCATGGGCGTCATGAAAGCCTACACCACCCGCGTGGGCGAGGGGCCTTTCCCGAGCGAGTCTGCGGAATTGTCCGATCGTTTGCACGAGATGGGCCGCGAGTTCGGGTCAACCACCGGCCGGGCCAGGCGCTGCGGATGGTTCGACGCCGTCGCCACCCGCTACGCAACCATGGTTAATGGCATCGACGAACTCGCGGTCACGAACCTTGATGGATTGGATGCGCTCAAAACCATCAAAATCTGTGTGGCCTACAAGGTTGGCAAAAAATTGGTGGCCGTTCCGCCCTCCGATTTGTCCGAGCTCGAACGGGCCACTCCCGTTTACCTTGAATTGCCCGGCTGGCAGCAAAGCACCGCCGATGTCCGGTCCTTTGACCAACTGCCAGCCCGCGCCCGAACTTACTTGAAAAAAATTTGCTCTCTCACCGGGGCGCGATTGACCCTTGCCAGCGTGGGCCCCGATCGTGACCAAACCATGGTTGTCCCCTGATCGCCCGGCGATCCTCCATGAAGACCTCAGCCAACCCCGAAAAGCCGGTTCCGCGCCACGTGGCAATCATCATGGACGGCAACGGGCGATGGGCGCAAAAGCGGGGCCTCCCCCGCCTGGCAGGCCACGAGCAGGGATCCAAATCCATCCGCGCCTGCGTGGAAGCCGCCATCGAGTCCGGTGTCGAATTTTTGACCCTCTACGCCTTCTCTTCGGAAAACTGGAAGCGCCCCGCCGCCGAAGTGGAAGGCCTCATGCGCTTGCTCGAACGATTCTTGGATGAAAAAGTCAAAGAGATGCAGAAGGAAGGGGTTCGGTTGCTCACCATTGGCCGCACCTCCGACCTGCCTCCCAACTGCCAGCGCAAACTTCACGAGGCCATCGCCGCGACCTCTGACAACTCCCGGCTCAAAGTTATCCTGGCCCTGAGCTACAGCGGACGCGATGAAATCGTCGATGCCGTTCGCTGCCTGGCTCGCGAGGCGGTTGCGGGCACCATCTCGCCGGAGGACATCGATGCCGAGCTCGTGGCCTCCCGGCTCCACACGGCGGGAATCCCCGACCCCGACCTCCTCATCCGCACATCCGGCGAACTCCGCGTGTCCAATTTCCTCCTCTGGCAACTCAGCTACACCGAAATCCATGTGGCCCCGCAACTTTGGCCCGACTTCGGGAAGCCGGAATTTTTGGTGGCTCTGGAGGACTACTCGCAGCGCAGTCGGCGCTTCGGGGGCATTTAGTGGCCATCCGTCACGCGATTTCCGAAGGCCTTCGCGCCGCAAAAAAGAACCTGCTGCCCGGGTTGCTGGTTCAGGCCCTGATGGTGATTTTTTTTGCCCTCTATCTGTCCCATGAAGGCACCCGCATCCTGCTCGTCCGCCTCGCCGATACCAAAGCCGGTGCCGGGTATGCCTTCGCGTTTGTGGGGTATGTGCTCGCCGCCGCCCTTCTCCCCGAACTCCTCAAAATCGCCTTCTTCCAGAACCTTCGTGTCCGGCGCGCGAATCTGCGAAATTTTCTGATCGCCGCCCCCTTTTGGGGATTGGTGGGAATGCTTGTGGATCTGCTCTACCGCGCCCAAGCCCTCTGGTTCGGCACCGGCACCGACTTTGCCACCATTCTCCCCAAAGTTCTCGTGGATCAATTTCTCTACAGCCCCTTCATCGGAACCCCTCTCGCCATTCTCTACTTCGCCTGGGCAGAACAGGGATTTCGCCTCGAAGGAATTCGTGCCGCGCTTCCACAGCTCCCCCTCCGGGTCTTCGGTATCCAATGCGCGGCGTGGATGATCTGGATCCCCGGCGTGACCCTCATCTACACCATGCCCTCGCTCCTCCAGATCCCCATTGCCATTCTCATCACCAGTTTCTGGATCCTGATCTTCACCACAGTGCGCGAAAGACAAAATCCCGGACCGCCTTCAAGTTAGAGCCACGCAGGACTCACGGTGAAACCTGCGCGCGAAACCGCCGGAGTCCACAAAAGGGGAGTGCCAAACCCGGCAAAATCTGCTTCCATTCCGTGACCATCCATGAAACTCAATTTCGATCATCTCCAGCGTTGCACCCTGACCTTGGAGCGCTCGCTCCAGTCGCTCGCCAAGGCGGAAGCGGAAAGCATCGATTACGAGGTTTTTCGCAACGCCGTGATCAAAAGTTTCGAACTCACGTTGGAGACTGCCGGAAAGCTCCTCCGCAAAGTGCTTAAGCAATACGTCGGCTCGCCGAAAACTGTGGATGCGCTTGTTTTTAAAGACGTGCTCCGCCACGCAACCTTGCATGGATTGCTGAGTGCGGAGGAGTTGGAGCGCTGGCTCGTCTATCGCGACTCCCGCAACGACACCGCCCACAACTACGGTCAGGAATTTGCCGAGCACACCCTACAGCTCATCACCAAGTTCCAACGCGACGCCCTCGCCCTTTACAAGACCTTGTGCCAAAAACATGGCTGACATCTCACTCGCGCCCCGACATTTGACGGAACTTCGCCGCCTCATTGCCGCTCATCTGCCTGACGAAGAGGTTTGGGCCTACGGCAGTCGTGTGAACGGCACCTCGCACGACAGCAGCGACCTCGATCTGGTGGTTCGCCATCCCGCCGATTTGAAGACGACCCAAAGCTCGGCTTTTTGGGAATTCAAAGACGCGCTGAGCGAAAGCAACCTGCCCATCCTCGTCGATTTGTTCGACTGGGCCAGGCTGCCGCCTGCTTTTTTGGACAAGATTGCCGGGCAACACGTCGTCCTGTATTCGCCGGAGGAGCGTGCCCCATAAACACAGAATCGAAGATCCGGGGCCGGCCTGCTTTTGTTGCGGCTATCTACCGGTTCCTTGGTGTGGGCATGAACTGCTTGGTTTTTTGTTCTGCGGGTTTCTCTTTTTCAACTTTCTCAACATCTTCCCTTTTTTCGGGCTCGATATCCTCACTTGAAGGCGGCGTTTTGCCGGGCCAAAGCACACGCCAGGGTTCGGTTTTTATCGTGTCGGTGAACTCTTTGGTGTTTTGCATGATCCCTTGGATGTCCGCGTCATTCAGCGTCTGCATAAAGACTTTGGAACCTTTGATGGTGGCTGCCAGATCGGAGTCCGGTCCCGCAAGGCTGGTCATTCGGTCAATCATCGCTTCGGAGATTTCCGGAACCCGCTCGCCAACAAAACGTTTATCATTTGCGGCCAGACCGCTCGATTCCTTGCCTTCCACGAAATCAATGACTTGTTGGCCCATCAGCCCCTGCTGGCCAAGGCGTGCGGTCACCGTGTCATAGACCCGGGCCCCGGCCGAAACCTGAACGGTGACGAGCACTTCGTGGTGTTCGTAGCCTTCCGGACGCTTGTCCATGGGCACGGGAGACTCCAGGGTCGTCACCTTTCCGATCTCTCGCCCGGCCAGGAGAACCGGGGCACCGGGGCGGATGCCATTGGCATTGTCATAGGAGATTTGAAACGTGTTGAGCTTGTTGAGGACCCCCGGCATTCCGACCACCACAAGAACGGCGATAAGGATGGCGAGGGTGCCCAGAACCAAAAGTCCTGTGGTGATGGCGTGTCTGGACGTTTGCATAATATGTTAACTTTCGGTGACTTTGAATGATGAGAGGAAATCGCTGATGACCGATTCCTTGGACTTCCGAAATTCGTCGGGGCTTCCGTGAAGCAGGATTTTTCCTTCATGGAGGAAGGCCATCCGGGTGGCCAGAGTGAACGCGCTTCCCATTTCGTGGGTCACAACAATGGACGTCACTTTTTCTTCATCACGCAGTTTGAGAATAAGTTCATCGATGAGTTTGCTATTGATGGGGTCCAGGCCGGCGGAGGGTTCATCGAAGAGAACCAACTCGGGATCAAGGGCCAGAGCCCGTGCGAGGCCCGCGCGTTTCTGCATCCCCCCACTCAGCTCGGATGGGAGCTTGTCTGCCGCGTCCTCCAAGTCCACAAGCTTGAGTTTTTGTGCCACAATGCCTTTTATTTCCTCAGCGGATTTTTGGGTGAGCTCTTCCAGGGGGAGCGCGACATTTTCGGCAACGGTCAGGGAGCTGATCAGTGCTCCATTCTGAAAGACCATGCCGATGTGTGTGCGGGCCACATTCAAATCCGAGCGCGTCATTTTTGTGAGATCATCGCCTTTGAAATGAACCGTTCCTGAATCCGGAGCCAGCAACCCCATCAAAATCCCAAGAAGCGTGCTTTTTCCGCATCCACTCAGACCCATCACCACAAGGACCTCCTCCTTCGGAAGAGAAAAGTTCACATCTTCCAAAATCACCTTCTCCGAGAGAGTGAGCTTCACACCCTTCATTTCCACCAGATTTGCGGACGGACCGGTCATGGAAAAAATGTCAAAATAAAGATGTTGGCCAGCGAATCCACGACAATCACCGTGCTGATGGCCGTGACCACACTGGAGGTTGTCGCCGTGCCAACTCCCACCGCTCCGCCTTGGACCGACAGGCCTTTGTAGCAGGCAATGGCACCGATGATCGCCCCAAAGAGGAAGCTCTTGGCGATGCCGGAGATGACATCTTTGATAAGGAGGTTTGTCATCACCTGGTCAAAAAAGAATCCATAATTGATATCGAGAAGGAGCTCTGAGATGAGGGCTGCCCCAAAAATCCCTGAAAGGATCGAAACGACAGCCAGGCAGGGCGTGAGCAAAAAGATGGCCAGAAACCGGGGCGCGACCAAAAAGCGACGGGCCCCGATGCCCATGCCTTCAAGCGCCTTGACCTCCCCACCTGCGGTCATCGCTCCCAACTCGGCGGTGTAGGCGGCCCCGATGCGCGAGGCGAGAACGATCCCGGTGAACAAAGGACCCATTTCCCGGGTGAAAGACACAGAAACGACGGCAGGCACCAGGGTCACCATGCCAAAAACCCTGAGTTGATAGCCGGTCAGCAAGGCCATGGTGAGCCCCACAAAAAGTGACAACAAAATCACCATCGGCACCGACCCCACACCGGCTCGGTGGCCTTGATACAAAAGGTGCTCCATCCGAAAGGGAGGACGTCTTTTGGCAAGCCTTTCCCAGATTTCGGCAACGGTTTCCTTCATTAAACCCACCATGCGGCCCAACTCTTCGAGCCCGGAGAGCGTGAGGGTGCCTGCTTTGGAGATCATGGGCACCCCTCTTCAGAATGCCTGGAGAGCATGAAAATCACAGGGTCAAGGATCGGAGTGCGATCAAATATCCCACGAGCACCAAAATGCTCAAACCGATGGCCGGATACCGGCAATCGTTTTTCTCAAGGAGTGGACGGAAGTTTTTCATAAAGGCTGGCGGGTTGCTTTTGCCACCACTCACGATGCCCCACTTCCCGACCTAGCGCTATAAGGTGAAACCCGAATACGAGGATCAGGGAATTTCCTCTGTGCTCCCGAAGCTTCGTCAAGAGTTTCCGCTGAGTG
>JBBECL010000335.1:0-11651 GCA_040881805.1 Terrimicrobiaceae bacterium
ATGCAGTGCGAGCAACCACCGTGTGTGCCCGTCTGCCCGGTGGCCGCCACGTGGCGACGTCCTGATGGAGTCACCATTGTGGATTACGACAAATGCATCGGCTGCCGGTATTGCCTGACCGCATGCCCTTACGGAGCGAGAACGAGTGACTTCGGCAAATTTTACACAAGCGGCGAAGCGGAAGGTGCCCCGGCAGGTGAGTCCCGTCCGGTGGAGGGAGCCGACCCGATCATGGCCTGGGAGGAACAACCGAACAATGAACTTGGCAAGAGTTGGAGCCGGGCCGACCACCAGTCCCCGATGGGCAATGCCCGCAAATGCACGTTCTGCCTGCACCGGCTGGAAGTGGGACAACTCCCGATTTGCTCAACGACCTGCATCGGACGCGCCAACTATTTCGGCGACGCCAACGATCCGGACAGCCTCGTCAGCGAACTCGTCGCCAAAGAACCCACCTACACGCTCCTCCCGCACAAGGGAACCAAGCCCCGCGTCTTTTATATCGCATAATATTTATTCATCCCCCTATGAAGACATCGCCCCTTCTCAAACCCTTCAGCCTCCAGAATGAGGCTGAAACCCCGTATCTCCCCGCAGCACTGCCATGGAGGCAGATTTTGTGGGCGGTCTGGCTCATCTTTGGAATTCTTGGTATGATCGGACTGGTCCAAAGGTTCCTCGAAGGCCATTTGCCTGCGGGCTACGGCAGCTACGTGCCATGGGGACTTTGGATCGGAATTTATTTTCATGGCGTGGGAATGGCGGGAGGCGCGTTCCTGCTCGGTTCGCTGGGCTACCTGCTCGATTGGAAGGGATTCCATGATGAAAAAAACTTGCGTCAAGTGATCGTGCTCTCCGTGGCCGCGATCATCCCCGCGTTTTTTGCCGTCTGGCTGGATCTCGGCCAACTCTCCCGGTTCCAGAACATTTTTCTGCATCCGAGTTTTACCAGCATGATGGCCTTCAACTCCTGGATGTATTCCGCGTTTCTTCTGCTGGCGGCGGTCATTTGGTGGATGAGCTATGACCCCAAACGCCACATCTGGCTCAAGCCGTTCCTTTGCCTTTCGCTCCTGTTTTCGATTCTTTTCCCCAGTCAGAGTGGTGCCTTCTTCGGCGTCGTGGATGCCAAAGGGTTCTGGCACAGTCCGCTTCTGCCCATGATGTTCCTCGTCTCGGCAATCACCGCAGGCTCCGCCCTTTTGCTTCTGGCGCGCGTGCTCATCGAGGCCTCGGCCGACCACAAACTCAGCGGGGAGGAATTAGAAAACGAACATGCCATGATCCGTGTGCTGCGCCGCGTGATCCTTGCCGGGGTCTCGGCGTATTTCATCTTCGAATTTGCGGAATTTTCCATCGTGCTCTGGAATCCCTACCAGCACGCACCGGCCCTCGAACTTATCCTCTTCGGCCCGTATTGGTGGGTCTTTTGGATCATTCATCTCTTGATCGGCGGAATCGTTCCCCTGGCCCTTCTGGCTTCCAAATGGCGGTTCGGGTGGACGATTGCCGCGCTGCTTGTTTCGGTCTGCTTTATCAGCGCCCGCCTGAATGTTCTGATTCCCGGGCAGGCCATCAGCGAGCTTCATGGCCTTCAAGAGGCCTTCCAGGACGACCGCCTCCGCTACATCTACAACGCGACTCCCATGGAATACTTCGTTGGACTGCTCGCCGTCGCGATCGGCATGGCCATCTTTGTCGTGGGACGACGCATCAACTTTTTTGCCCACAACCTCCTCGACCCTAAAAACTGATTATGGAAAACTCACCAATCAAATCCCGCCGCGAATTCCTCTGCAAAGGAGCATTGTTCGGATTTTTTGCAGGCCCGCTTGCTGCCGCTTCCGCCCGCGCCGCCGGACCGGAAAAGCAGGACGCCATCCTGAACAGCGCCCGGCCCGATGCACCTTACACCGTCATCCTCCCGGAAAATCAAATCCACACGTCCTGCCTGCAATGCAATACAGGCTGTGGCGTGAAGGCCAAATTGCAGGACGGCATCATCACCAAGATTGATGGCAATCCCTACAATCCTTGGACCCTTTTGCCACATCTCCCCGCCACGGCGACGATGGATGATGCCGCCCGAGTGGACGGAGCCCTCTGCCCGAAAGGCCAGGCCGGACTTCAAACCGCCTATGATCCCTATCGCATTCGCCAGGTCCTCAAACGGGCGGGCCAACGCGGGGATAATCAATGGGTGAGCATTCCTTTCGAGCAGGCCATCGCCGAGGTCTGTGAGGGAGGGAAATTGTTTTCCGATGTGCCCGGCGAAGAGACCCGCGTCGTGGAGGGCCTGCGCTCGCTGCAAGGCATCACCGACCCCAGGCTGATGAAGGCCATGGGCGAGGATGTGAAGGCGTATTGGGAGGAGAAGGACAAGACAAAGAAAGTCGCCCTCCTTGATGCGTTCCGCGAAAAATATGCGGCCCACCTCGATCAACTGATCGACCCGGAACACCCGGACCTTGGAACCAAAAACAACCAGCTCGTTGTGATGTGGGGCCGAATTAAAGGCGGTCGCTCGGATTTTTACAAACGATTTGCCGATGCCTTTGGCACGGTCAATGCGCATGGTCACACCACCGTCTGCCAAGGCTCCCTCTACTTCACCTGCAAAGCGATCAGCGAGCAGTGGATCGGTGGAAAATTCACCGAGGGCCAGAAGTTCTACTGGATGGCCGACACGCAAAACTCCAGGTTCATCCTCTTTGTGGGGGCGAATTTGTTCGAAGCAAACTACGGACCACCCAATCGCAGCGTGCGTCTCACCGAGGGACTTGTTTCCGGTCGAACCACCATCGCCGTGGCAGATCCCCGGTTCAGCAAGCTGGCATCCAAAGCGAAGTATTGGCTTCCCCTCAAGCCCGGCACTGACTCCGCCGTGGCTTTGGCGATGATCCGATGGATTATCGAAAATGACCGCCACGACAAAACATTCCTCGCCTCCGCCAATGAAGCGGCTGCCAAGGCCGCCGGAGAAAAGAGCTGGGCCAATGCCTCATGGCTGGTCGAGGTCGCGGCCGACGGCACGCCGGGAAAACTTGTCCGCGCCGCGGATCATGGGCTCGCAACCGCCGAGTCCCGAACTGTTCCCGATCCGAAAGACAAAAAGAAGACGATCACCTACGAAGAAAAATTCTTCGTGGTGATGAAGGATGGCGTGCCGCTTGGCTTTGATCCCAACGACGAAGTCATTCCGGTCACCGGCGACCTCCTTGTGGATGCGACGCTCCCTGATGGAACACGTGTCAAAAGCGGGCTGCAAATTCTCTTGGATTCGGCCCGCGAGCGCACGGTCACCGAATGGTGTGAGATCGCAGATGTTCGCGAGCGCGATGTCATCGCAGTCGCCCGGGAACTGACGAGCCACGGCAAGCAGGCGGCGGTGGATATTCACCGTGGCCCGGCACAGCACACCAACGGGTTTTACAACGTGCTGGCTTGGATGAGCCTCAACATGTTGCTCGGAAACTATGACCACAAGGGCGGCATGGTCGCGGCATCCACTTACGATTATACGGGAGCAAAAGGCGGCCCGTTCGATCTCAAATCCCAACCCGGCAAACGGGGAGGCTTTGGCATCAGCTCAATCCGTCACGATCTCGCTTACGAAAAAACCTCGCTCTTCGAGGGATATCCGGCCAAGCGGAATTGGTATCCGCTCGCGAGCGATATCTACGAGGAAATCATTCCAAGCCTCGGGGATGCTTACCCGTATCCCGCCAAGGCGCTTATCCTTTATATGGGAGCACCAACGTATTCGCTGCCGGCCGGTCAGACGAATATCGAAATCCTGCGTGATGTTCAGAAGCTTCCGCTCTTCATTGCCAACGACATCCTCATTGGCTCCACGTCCATGTATGCCGACTACATTTTCCCCGACCTCAGCTTCCTTGAGCGCTGGGAATTTCAGGGCAGTCACCCGTGCATCGCCAACAAAGTCCAACCGATCCGTCAGCCGGCCATGAGCCCGATCCCGGAAGAGACCACGGTGTTTGCCCAAAAAATGCCACTCAGTTTTGAAGCGATGATTCTTGGCATCGCGGAAAAACTCGCCCTGCCCGGCTTTGGCCCCAGTGGCCTTGGAGAAGGAAAAGACCTCTGTCACCCGGACGACTTTTATCTGCGTGGCGTGGCCAATGTGGCTTTTGGGGAAGATTCCGAAGGAAAAAAAGCCGTCCCCGACGCGGATGCCCGCGAGATCGAAATTTTCAACAAGGCGCGCCGGGATTTGCCAAAGTCGGTTTTCGACGAGTCCCGTTGGCGGGCCATTGTTGGCGAGGAATTGTGGCCCAAAGTCGTTCAGGTCCTGAACCGCGGTGGCCGCTTTGAAGACGCTGCAAAAGCTTATGATGGCGACATGCTTGCGCACCCTTACGGCAAACTGCTCAACATGTATCAGGAAAAAACCGCAGGCGTGATTCACTCGGGCACCGGCAAAAAGCATCCGGGCATCGCCACCTTCCTTCCGATCCGGGACTACATCGGCAACGAACCGACCGCCATGCGCGAGGGATATGGACTTCACCTCATCACCCACCGCACCGTGACCCAGACAAAAACGCGCACGATCACGAACCAGTGGCTCACTCCGATCATGCCGGAAAATGCGATTCTGATTCACCCGCAGGATGCGGCGAAACAGGATCTGCAAACCGGTGATGAGGTCCGGGTCGTGAGCGCAACCAATGTCGGCGGTGAGTGGGACATCTCGAAGTCGATGCAGAAGCCCATGGCCGGACGCGTGGTCCTCACCCAGACCGTCCGTCCCGGCGTCATTAGCTTCGCCCTCGGTTTCGGCCACTGGGCGACCGGCTCCCATGATGTCACCATCAACGGCATTACGATCCGGGGCGACAAACGCCGCGACACCGGAATCCACGCCAACGCGGCCATGTGGGTGGACCCCACCCTGAAAAACACCTGCCTCCTTGATCCCGTAGGCGGCAGCGTGAGCTTCTATGACACCAGCGTGCGGTTGGAAAAACTTCCCCGCGGCTCGGTCCGTGAGACCGGTGCCCTCCTGAAAGCGATCTGAGCCCCATGGCTCGGGAACCCTGGCCGTTTGCCCTTCTGGCCATCAGCTTTTTCTGGCATCAGGACACTCACTTTTGCGCCGGGGACAGTCCTGTCAATTTGCTGCCTTCCCGCAGGCCCGTCGCATAAGCTTCAAACACGAGTTTGATTTCGTCCCGCACGCGGCGAAATTCGGCCATGATTTCTTCTTCCGTTCCCGTGGCGCGGGCCGGATCGTCAAAGCCCCAGTGGTGCCGGTTCACCTGTCCGGGAAACATCGGACAGGCTTGGTCCGCATTTCCGCAAACCGTGATGACGGTGTCGATGTTCTGGTCGAGGAATTCGTCCATGTGTTTTGACGTGTGATGGGAAATATCGATCCCGATTTCCGTCAGCGCCGCAATGGCTTTTGGGTGGACATACCCGGCAGGTTTGGAACCGGCGCTGTGAATTTGAATCATGTCCCCGGCGGCAGCCCGCAGGATTCCTTCGGCCATGTGGCTGCGGCACGAATTGCCAGTGCAGAGGATGAGGACATTTTTCATGATGTTTAGGGTTGGGGACAGATCAGTCTCGGGCGGCTTTCGTGGCGGCATGGGCCTGCCGTGTTGCGCGGCAAGCTTCACTTTCGAAGAAGGCACGATCTTTGTCCGAGAGTGATTCCACACCATTGGCATCAGCCTCCCCAACCACGGCTTGGGGAAAATATTTCCGGCGGAACCAGAGGGCGACATGGACCAAACCAATCAGCACCGGCACTTCAATGAGTGGTCCCACAACAGCCGCAAAAGCCACTCCCGACGCAATGCCAAAAACGGCGATGGCCACGGCGATGGCGAGTTCAAAATTGTTTCCCGATGCCGTGAAGGCAAGGGTGGCACTGCGCGAATAGTCCGCCCCCGCCAGTTTGCCCATAAAAAAGCTCACAAAAAACATGACGGCAAAATAACACGCGAGCGGCACGGCAATGCGGAACACGTCGAGAGGAAGCTTGACCATGGAGTCACCTTTGAACATGAACATCACCATAATGGTGAAAAGCAGTGCAATGAGGGTGATCGGCGAAATAACCGGGATGAATTTCTTGTCATACCAATCCGCACCTTTCACGGGCAGTAAGATCACCCGGCTGAGCACGCCCGCCGCAAAGGGAATGCCAAGGTAGATCATGACGCTGGCAAAGATTTCGCCAATCGTGACATCGGCCAGCGTTTTGCCATTCAAGCCCTGGACAACGGAAAGATCGATGCCCAGCAAACCGGGAAGCCACGTCACAAAGACCCACGCGTAGAGACCGAAAAAGACAATTTGGAAAACGCTGTTGATCGCCACCAGTCCCGCGCAGTATTCGCTGTTTCCTTTGGCCAACTGATTCCAGACCAGCACCATGGCAATGCAGCGGGCAATTCCCACCAGGATCAGGCCGACCATATATTCCGGGTGGTTGTGGAGAAAAAGCACCGCCAACCCGAACATGAGCAAGGGACCAATGATCCAGTTCTGCACAAGGGAAATGGTCAGTATGCGAAGGTTGGAAAAAACCTTGGGCATCTGCTCGTATTTCACTTTCGCGAGCGGGGGATACATCATCAGGATCAAACCCGCCGCGATGAGCAGGTTGGTCGTCCCCACCGTGACCGGCGCAAAGAAGGCCTCGGGATCTGTGATGAGAAAAACCCCGATGCCAACCCCAAGGCCCATGGCCACAAAGATCCAAAGCGTCAGATAACGATCCAGAAACGACATTTTTTTGGAGACGGAATCACTCATAATGTTTGTGAAATTGTCCTCTTATCAGCCAATGCAGGCCTTCTGCAACGTGCGACTCTGTTGTTGGTTGATCGAGTCCACACAGCGAAAAAAATCCGCCAAACACAGGCAGTTAAGCCGGTAAAACTGGTTCAGCCCCCGCTTCTCGACGCTCACCAAACCGGCCGACTTGAGCACGGCCAGATGTTTGGAAACGGTCGAAATGTCCGAACCCACCACCTCGGTGAGGTCGCACACACACATCTCCCCTCCACCAAGGGCATCCACGAGGAGAACCCGCGAAGGATGCGCGAGGCTCTTGATCACCATGGCCCGAAGAGCCGCCTTGCTTTTGTTCAGTTTGCCGCGAACCATAGAGGTATATTTTCGCAAATAACCAAATACTGCAAGCGGAATGTTAAGAATGCATTTTAAATTACTACGTCCTGGGTGGCGCGACTGGGTTGATAGCGACGCGATGCGCCCAGCTTTTTTCAATAAGCTCCCCATCCAAAGTCGCCAGCTTAAGCCCATGACGTTCTGCGAGGCAAACAAGGTGAGCGTCGGTGGTGTCCCTGGAGTTTGATTTGGGGGAATCAATGACGCTGATATCGTCCGGCAGGAAGCGGTGGGTTTTGCGCGAAAGGAGGCTGGTCAGGGAGCGGTGGGCATCTTCCCGGCTTACTTTGTAGCATGGACTGAGGCTTACCCGCATGAAGCCGAGTTCGACGATGGGGGTGGTGTAAAATGTCGTCAGGCCATCCAGCCATTTACTCACCCCGGCATGTTCGGTATGGGAGCTCCATCGGTTTGCGAGGAGCGTGTTGACATCGAGAAGCCAACTCACGGTGTCTCCTCCAGAATCCGGCGGACATGCTCGGGAGTCATTTCGGGAGCGCCGGCGGGTGCCGATAGCAGGAAGTCCGCGGGAGGTAGGGTTTGGGAGGTGCGCTGTTCTCTGCCAAGACCGCGTTCCAACAGATCAACTGCCACATCCTTTAATTTCCGCCCCTTGTGAACGGCGAGGAGTTTCATTTCACGAACGAGATCCGGAGGCAGATCTATAGTGGTTTTCATCAAGGCAAGTTCGCTGGTTTGCTGTCAAATGCTGACTAGTCTCATTTGGAAATGACTGCCGGGTCGTGGCATTTTGCATTCTGCTTTCCCAGCGCTATTTCGAGCCGCGACGATGCTGCGCGCACCCTCAACGAAGCAGCCTGTGCAGCGATTGTGTCTTAAAAAAATAACCCCACCGTCAGCCAGACCCCGACCAGCAGAATGACGATGCCGGTGATTTTGCCAACAAGCCCCTGCCAGCGTTGGATGCTTCCGATCATTTTGCGGGAGGCGCTGGCTCCGAGAGCGATGAGCACGGCAAGGATGCCCACGGGGATGGAGGTGGCAACCCCATAGACCAGCAATGTCGGCCAAGCGATCGGCGCGGCCACGGCGAGGGGAAGCAGGGTTCCGAAAAACAGAGCGGCTGAGACGGGGCAGAACGTGAGCGCAAAAACCATCCCCAACAGGAACTCTCCCAGTAATCCCAACCCGGCCAGACGTTCGGCCGCAGAATGACTGCTCATGCCAAACTGGATTGGTAAAATCAGCCAGCCCAGCAACACAAGCCCCACCAAGATCAGGAGCGGACCCACAAACGGAGCGACGTTTTGCTGGAGAAACGCGGAGACACCGGGGGCCGCCGCGAGTCCCCACGTCACAAGAAGCCCGATCACGAGGTAGATCGTGGCCCGACCCGCGGCGTAGGCCAGTGCCCCGGCCACGGCCAACCCCCGGGAATGCATGCGGCGTGCCAGAAAGGACACGGCGGCAATGTTTGTTGCCAGGGGGCACGGGCTGATCGAGGTCAGGATGCCAAGCCAGGCCGCAATGATCAGGGAGGTGAGCATGACCTCACTCGAGCGCAGCGGCTATGTAGTTTTGGAAGGCGGCGGGATCATTGAGTTTGAGCCAGACATCCTGGAGGTTCTCGAAACGGATTTCCTTTCCGTTTTCCCGAGTCGAAACAATCACAGTTTTGCTAACGAGTTGGTAATCGTCCACGAAGTGTTTGTTTTCCGGGCGGTCGGTGTTCAGCGTTCGAAAAACGAGTTCGCCGGATTGGAGTTGGCCGGCAAACCGTTCTTTAACCGTCTTGCGGGTCAGTTCCTCAATTTTAAGACACGATGGACAACGCACGTCGCTGGTGAAATATGTGATGACCCTGCCCTTGGCGGGCAGGTCGGAATCGGGCGAGAAGGTCGCTTCTGTGGCTGGGGGAGCCTGCGAGCCCGCCATGCGTTGCTTCACAGCAAAGCCCGCGCCAACGACTGCCAACGCAAGCAACCCATAAGTGAGAATCTTTTTCATGGCTTTAGCTTTGTAGAAGGGCCTTGGCATCGCTGAGAGATGGCACTTTGCCGGTCACTTTGACGACGCCATCCACGACAAGAGCAGGGGTGATCATCACGCCAAAATCGGCGAAACGCATCATGTCCGTGACCTTTTCAATTTCGTAAGGCAGACCGAGCTCATCGGCGGCTTGTTTGGTGACTTCTGTGAGGGCGTTGCACTTGGCGCAGCCGGTTCCGAGGATTTGCAGTTTTTTCATTTTTTTTGGTTTGTTTGGTGTTGGGTTGCGGGAGATTTCCGGGGACTGGCAGATTTGGAGAAGCGTAATTCCGCGAACCAGGAATAGAGGACAGGAACGAGGAGGAGAGCCACAAAGACTTCTGCCAAAAGCCCTCCGATGGCTGCTGTCGCCATGGGCTGCAAAAGCTCGCCCCCAGATTCGAGGGCGAGAGCCAGCGGTAGAAAACCCAGCACGATGGGGATGGTCGTCATCAGCCGCGGGCGGAGGCGCAGCAAGGCTCCAGAGAGAGCGGCTTCTTTCTGCGGCCTCGCCGGCGGGAGGGCCGACTTTGACCGGGGAGCGATCTTTGATTCTCTCGAAACCTTGGACGACCACCTCCTCGCCCGGAAGCAACCCCTCGATTACGACCACGCGCCCGTCTTGTGCGTGCCCGGTGCGAATCGGACGCCTCACCCTTCTGAACCAATTGCTCGGTGCGGCGAAAGTCCTCACTCTGTCGCTTCAACTCGGCATTGGCAGATGCCAGAGCGGCGTCGGCGTAGTCGCGCCTTCCAATGCGAAAAAGCTCCTGGCCGGTGACGACGGCATCGCCCTCGCGAATTTCCGCCTTAACAACCGGCCCCTCGGCGGGAGACGAAAGAATCGCAGTGACCCGCGGTTCCACGGTTGCCGTGAGTGAAAGGAACTGCACAAAGTCCGAGGCTTCCAGTGTTTGCAATTCCACCGCTGGAACCGGGATTTGCTTCTTCGGCTTTTCCGCCTCGGGGTTGCAACCCCCCAGAAGCAGGGGTAAAAGTCCCGTCAAAATCCATAGCCAGTGAAGCAGTTTTTTCATCAAATCAAATTCCCGTAGATCCAACCAGAGAGAGTTGACATCACGACCACAAGCGTGGCGTAGAGGGCGGTTTTTTTTGCGCCCATGATTTTCCAAAGGGCGAGCAGACTGGGGAGGCTGAGGGCCGGGCCCGCCAGAAGCAGCGCGAGCGCGGGCCCTTTGCCCATGCCACTGCCAAGAAGTCCCTGCAGAATCGGGATTTCCGTGAGGGTTGCAAAATACATGAAGGCCCCGACAATCGAGCTGAGAAAAATCGCGAGCAGTCCATTGCCCCCCACCGCAGAGGTCACCCAATCCGAAGGAACAAGCCCTTCGCTGCCGGGTTGACCCAAAAGAAAACCCGCAACAAAAACGCCGCCAATCATCAGGGGCGCGATGAGTTTGGTGAACTCCCACGTCGCATCAAACCACTCGCGCATCTCGCCCCCGGTCGTGGAGGCCATCCACGTAAGCGCCAACGACGCGACCGCAAACGGAACCAACACATGCCCGGGCACAAGCAGGGCCGCAACGGCTGTGGCCAGCACCGAAATCCCCAGCTTCCACCAGGAAACTCCGAACCATCCTCCCATCGCAGCAGCAAGACCCAACGCACCCATCGACGTGAGCACCCACTTCCACTGCGCCAGAAATCCAAAGAGGCCCGGGCCTTTTTCGGCGTCGCTCCAGTTGGAAAAAATCAGCACAGCAACCATCAGTCCAATCCACGTCGTCGTTTTCCACAGGGGACGCGGTGCAGGCCCGGGATCCGGCATCTGCGCTGCGGCCTGAACCTTGGCCGCCTCTTCCTTGCGGAAAACCCACGCCATGATTGCCCCGATGACAATGGCAAACACGATCGCCCCCACCGCACGTGCCACGCCCAATTCCAACCCCAGAACGCGTGCCGTAAGAATAATCGCCAGAGCACTGATCGCCGGCCCCGAATAGAGAAAGGCCACCGCCGGTCCCAGGCCCGCACCCATCCGCCAAATGCCCGCAAACAGGGGCAGGACCGTACACGAACACACCGCCAAAATCGTTCCCGAAACCGAGGCGACCCCGTAAGCCAGGGGCTTGGGCGACTTGGGCCCCAGGTAACGCATCACCGCCTCCTGACGCACAAATGTCGCAATCGCACCCGCGATGAAAAAGGCCGGAATCAAACAAAGAATGACATGTTCGCGCGCATACCACCGCGTCAAAGCCAACCCCTCGCCAAGCGCCTGCTGAAACCTCGGTGACTCGAGTGGAAGGAAATAAAACAGAAAAAATGCCCCTCCCAGCCAGGCAGCCCACTTCCACTCATTTTTTGAATCCGTCATTGGTCGGATGCGACAGACCGCACAACGCATTGTGGGAAAAGGAACCTAATATTCATAAGAAATATATTTGCATGTTTCGCGAAATACACAAGCAAATAATCGCCACGCAAGAGTCGGCAAGGCACTTTATGGGGTGGTTTCTTCGTCCGCGGAA
>JBBECL010000336.1:0-1862 GCA_040881805.1 Terrimicrobiaceae bacterium
CAAGTCCCGGGAGAACATCCGATCCACACGCAGCATGGAGAGAAGCCCGCGCCGATCCAACCAGTCATCTCCTTCGAAATCCGAAGCCGGCAAGGATTCCAGCGTTTCCATTGTGGCGGCCACATCTTTTGTGTGGAGGAGGTGGGTGGTGGCATCATTTTTCCCCAGCCTGGCGTTGAACCCGGCAAGACCCAGACGGCTCGCATTTTCTGGAAACCGTTCGTTGGAACGTGCCAGGAAGTCCCTGGCGAGGGAGCGGAAGGCGATGACAGATCGATTGGCCCGCTTCAAGGTTGGGGTTCGGTTTTCAAGATTCGGCCTTCGGCATCCACGGGACCAAGGGCCATTCCCACGGCCCGATCCGCAATCTGGCTGGCAAGCAAGGTTTGGTCTTGGGTGAGGGCTCCTCCCTCGGCTTCGAGTGTCAGGGTCTTGAGTTCGCGCAAGTTGGTTGTCAGATTGACAGCGTAGTCCGTTTTTTTGAGGCGGGGGTGGAGGGTGTCCAGGCGGTCGAGGTAATAGTCGATGATTTCCGTGCGGGCGAGGATGCGGGAGCGGTCGGGAGAATAGGACATCGCGCAGCTTTTTGCCGCGAGTTGGAAACCGCGCAGCCAGCCACCCAGGCTGATCATGTGGGCCATTTCCTCATCCCGCAGGTCGAGCATGGTTTTTTCCACATCCGATTGGGTGCGGGCCAGTTCTTCCCGCATGCCGATCCAGTCGCCTTTTTCGCTCAGCTCAAAAAGGCTTTTGCTGCGTTTGGTGAGCCGGTCGCTGACGCCCAGCGAGCGGGACTGCCGGATGAGAGCCTTGCCGATGTCTTGAACGTCGGCCGTCCTCTCGGCAATGGTCAGCATAAATCCGTCGGCCACCAGGGACCCAAAATGAATGGCGGTTTGCATGCGGTTCGCATACACGGCCTCTCGGTTATTTTGGGCGATGGTGTCCAGGGGCACGGGTTGGAACGATCCGAGATCTTTCAGCACGGCGGCGATGGAAGGGGCTGTGATATCATTCACACCCAGCTCCAAACGCATGTGCTCTTCCGAGGATTCCCGCATTTCGCGGTCCAGACGCTGCTCTTCGGTTTCTTGGGCGGCCTGTTGCGCCATGACGGTCTGCTGGCCGACAAGGCAGGACGCCAAAGCCAAAATCCTGAGAGCCGATGGGAAGTTCCTTTGCATCAATGAATCTCTTATCCAATACCCGAGGCGGCGCCCACACTCAAGCACATACCTCTCACCGAAAATCAATCAATCGCCGGCTTTTCCAAAGGTAAGCTGCTCCGGAATAGACGGTGAGGAGAACCGTGATCCCAATCAGAGCCGGCCCGATCAGCGTCCAGCCCAGTTGTTGCAACTCCTCAGAAAAAAGCGCCGGCCAGTCCCCGGCGGCAAGAAGGAGCAGGTAAAAGAGGATCGTGATCATTTGCCAGGCGGTTTTGTGTTTTCCCAAACGCTCGGCAGGCAGAAGAACCCCCTTGGCCCCTGCAAGCAGTCGGAGGCCGGTGATCAGAAACTCGCGGGCAATAATGATAATCACCGCCCAAGCAGGGAAATCCACAGCCGGAATCAGGCAGATAAACGCCGAAGCGGTGAGCACTTTGTCGGCCAGCGGATCCATCAACTTGCCAAAATCGGTGATCTGACCAAGCCGCCTCGCAAGCACGCCGTCCAAGTAGTCGGTGATCGTCGCCAGAACAAAAACCAAAAAGGCGAACGTCCGGCCAAAAGGAACCTCCACCGTCAGACAAACCACAAAAACCACCGTCAGCGCCAAACGCAGGAGGGTGAGTTGATTCGGAAGAGTCATTGATTTTTCATATCACAAAGCCTTCGAGAAGGGGCAGAAAAAGTTGACCG
>JBBECL010000337.1:0-11577 GCA_040881805.1 Terrimicrobiaceae bacterium
GCGCACAAATGCGGCGGTGATCTCTTGCGGGATGCGTTGGGGAAAACGCGAAAACACACTGGTTGTGTAGAAAAAGGGGGGCCGGGATTGTTGCGCTGACCCTGCATGTTGTTTGTGGAGATTGTCCCTGGCGGTGTCCTCCGAAAAATTTGAGATTTGAAATTTGGAATCTGAAATTTCTTGTCGCCCCATGTTTTCACGCAGGGCAATAAATTCCATTTCCGGGGTGATGATGCCCTGACGTGCATACCAAAGCTGCGTGACCGGATGTCCCTTCGAGGCCCGGAGCGGCGTTTTGGTAAATTTGGGATTCTGGATTTTTCCGCTGCCATTTCTTGCTTGGGCATGGACCTCGGAGAGGTATCCATCATCGAGCGGCTGGGTTTTCCGGCCCTGGTATTCTTCGACATCCTTGCGCCCAAGAACCCAATCCCGGCGGAGGGGCGGCAATCCCTCCTCGACCGAGCCCTCAAAGTCCGGGTCGCCCCATGGGCCGGAGGTGTCATAAACACGAAGGGGATCATTTGGCATCAATTCTCCCGTGAAAGATTTGGTGGCGGCTTGCGCGATTTCCCTGAGCGGCACCTGAATGTCGGGGTGAAGGGACCCGGAGACATAAACTCGTGACGAGTTGGGGAGGGTTTCCGTGCTGTGGGGTTCGAAGGACGATTTGTTTGCTATCATGGGTGCATGGATTTTCCGCACGCATGGTTGCCTTCCCGGCCGCTCCCTACGCCGGTGTTGGCCGGATCAGGTTCCTAGGGTCTTCATCGTTGATCTCCAACTCTGAACTCTCAGCCATGGGGCTCCCCTGCGTTGTTGGTAATCATCGGACCAAACACTTCGGACGTCAAGTTATGCGCAAAATCGTTTTTTTATGACTCCTGGCTCGCCGTTGGCGTCTCTGACATCGATGAGTTTTGCCCCCTGACCGGCTGTTGTTTGAGGTGAGAGAGCAGAAGATCAAGGTGTTTCACGGGCTGGTTTGGGGTCACAATCGACGTCACCCCTCCCGCAGACAAACTCATCGCAAGCCGGGCCCCGCAGTGCAAAGCGGCACGCAATTTGGTCACCCCGCGCCCTTGTCTCCACTCGGATCGCCGAAGCTTTCCGCCTTCGATGACACCGTCCTGTTGGCCCTCGCAATTTCTCATTTGGCAAGTTGGGAAATTGGGGCACAGTGGTGGTCATGGTGTGTGAAGCATTCTGGTTTATGAGTCAAGGGGGAGCGATCCAGATCGCGTATTGAACTGACAATGCCCCAGGATTTATCCCCAGTGCCACCAACCTTGGCCAAACAGTCCGAGTCCTCACCCGATCACCTGCCGGACCGGCTTTCTGTGGAGTTGTCAAACATCGCCCGGTCGGCAAAAGAGTCCGGGGTGACGTTTGGGGAGTTGATCAACAGACTGCAGGGCCGGGCATACACTCTGCTGCTGGTGCTGCTGCCCCTGCCATTTTGCCAGCCTGTTGCGATCCCCGGCTTCTCCGTGCCTTTTGGCGTGGTGATTGCGTTGCTGGGGTTGCGTTTCGCTTTGCGTCAGAAGCCCTGGTTGCCCCAACGCTTGTTGGTGCTCAAAATTCCAGCGAAAGTTTTGCCAGCCATCCTTTCCGCGGGCGCAAAATTGCTCACCTACTTGGAAAAGTTACTACATCCCCGCGTCGCATGGATTTTTGACTATCGGCTCACGCAATTCCTGGTGGGAGCGACAATTTTTGCCTCGGCCCTGTTGCTGCTTCTTCCGCTTCCTATCCCCTTTAGTAACATGTTTCCCGCGCTCACCGTGGTTGTCTTGGCTGCGTCGTTCTCGGAGCGGGACGGATTGATGCTTTGCGTGGGAGGCGGCCTGTTTCTGGCCACGCTGGCCTTTTTTGGCGTGCTTTTTTTTGGTGGTGTGGAGGTTTTTGACTGGATACGAAACATTGTCCAGGCAAAGTTTGCGAGCCCGCCGGCCAGCTAACAGTTCCTTACTTTTTGGTAGCGACCTGCAACCCGAGTTCGCGGAGTTGTTTGGGTTCGGCGGGGGTGGGGGAGGCCATCATGAGATCTTCGCCACGGCTGTTTTTGGGGAAGGCGACCACATCTCGGATATTTGAGGTGTTGCTGGTGAGCATCACGAGGCGATCAACACCGAGTGCGACGCCACCATGGGGTGGGGCCCCAAAGCGGAAGGCTTTGAGCAGATGAGGGAAAAGTTCCTGCTGCTTTTCTTCGGAAATCCCGAGGACACCAAAGAGCTTTTCTTGTAGCTCGCGTTCGTGGATCCGGATGCTCCCGCCTCCAATCTCCACGCCGTTGAGGACGACGTCATAGGCCTCGGCCCGCACATTGGCATAATCGCCGCTTTCCAGAAGCGCGATATCTTCGGTTTTGGGGCGGGTGAACGGGTGATGCACGGCATTCCATTTTTGTTCTTCGGCGCTCCATGCCAGAAGCGGGAAATCGACCACCCATAAAAAATTCAACGTCATGGGATCTTTGATGAGTTGGAGGATTTCTGCCACCTGGAGGCGGATGCGTCCAAGGACCGTGCAGGCACTTTCCCAGGAGTCGGCACCAAAAAGAATGAGATCTCCTTCCTCGATTTGCAGGCGTTCGGAGAGGGCGGCTTTTTCCGTGTCCGTGAAAAATTTGACGATCGGAGATTTCCATTCCCCGTTTTCGACTTTGATAAAGGCGAGGCCTTTGGCACCGGAGCGTTTTGCAAGGTCGGTGAGGGCTTCGATCTGGCCGGTGGTGATGGAGGCGAAGGTTTTGGCGTTGATGGCTTTGACCACGCCCCCGGCGTCGAGGGCTCCGCGAAACACTTTGAAAGAGCTCTCACGAAAGATGTCTCCCGCGTCCACAAGCGGCATGCCGAAGCGGCGGTCCGGTTTGTCGATGCCATAGGTGTCCATCGCTTCGCGGTAGGTCATTCGGTCAAAGGGTCTGGGAATGTCCACGCCCCGTGTCGCACGGAAAACCCCGGCCAACAACCCCTCCACGAGCGCAAAGATATCGTCCTGCTTGATGAACGACGCTTCCACATCGATCTGTGTGAGTTCGGTGAGGCGGTCCGAGCGGGGATCTTCGTCGCGAAAGCAGCGGGCAATCTGAAAATATTTCTCAATGCCTCCGACCATGAGAAGCTGTTTGTATTGTTGGGGGGATTGGGAGAGGGCGTAGAAGCTGCCGGGCATCAGGCGGCTGGGAACCAAAAACTCGCGGGCGCCCTCGGGGGTGCTTTTGGAGAGAACCGGGGTTTCGATTTCCCAGAAGCCCTGACTGTCAAAATAATCGCGAGTGGTTTTGAGGACCCGGTGACGGGTTTTCAGAGACTCCGCCATCACCTTGCGCCGGAGGTCCAGATAGCGGTATTCCAGCCGCAAATCTTCATTCACATGTTCGGCGTCCACGGGGAATGGCAACACCTCGGATTTGTTCAGAACTTCGATGTCATCGGCGACGATTTCGATGGCCCCGGTTTCGAGGCGTGGATTTTCCGTGCCCTGCAAGCGGGGGCTGACCGCGCCGGAGACGCGGATCACATCCTCGGCACGGAGGGCATGCGAGGCTTCGGCCACGGCGGCGTGTTCCTCGGGGCGGAATACCACTTGGGTGATGCCCTCACGGTCGCGGAGATCAATAAAAATCACGCCACCATGGTCACGCCGGGAATCGACCCATCCGGAAAGTGTGGCCCGTGTTCCGGCATCCGTCGCCCGGAGTGCCGCGCATGTGTGTGTCCTGTAAATCATGAACCGCTAAACCTGCTGGGTTTTTAACCATTGGGCAAGCTCGCCGTGCGGGACTTCCGACTCCGCGCGGGTCGACATCACCTTCACCTTCACCGCAGGCCATTCCGAACCCACCAGCACCGCAAATTTTGCGTGGGCCTGACCGGCGGCCTGGAATTGTTTCCCGACCTTCGAGGGGGAAAGGCTGAATTCGGTCGCCAGGCCGGCATTGCGGAGGTCTTGAACCGTTTTCAGCGCTTCCGGGCGGCGGGTCTCATCCGCCACAATCACATAAACCTCCGAGGCCCGGGCTTCCGCCAAACGGATTTGCATGAGGGCTTCCGCATGGGGCACTTCGCCGAGAAAATTGCCAAGCACCACATCCCCCATCCCGAACCCGACAGCCGGCAAATCCACCGCCCCCTCGCTGAGACCGGCGACCAAACCATCGTATCTCCCGCCCCCCGCCAAGGCCCGCAGATTCTTTGACCGGTCAAAAATTTCAAACACCAGGCCCGTGTAATAGGCCAGGCCCCGGACAATGGACAAATCGACCTCCACAAAATCCGCCAACCCACGGGCGGCCAGGCTTTCGATCACGGGGTGAAGTTCCGGTGGCGGCGGGCCGTGGATAAAGGCCTTCAATTCCGACAAACCGAGTCCCACGGCGTGAAGTTTTTCTTCCAGCACTTCGGGAGCCTCCCTCTCCAATTTGTCTGCGATTTGCAGGACCGCCGGGATTCGATCGGGAGCGATGCCCTTGCCCGCCAGATAGGAGGCCCATGCACCACGGTGACTTATCCGCACCACAAAGTCCTCCGCCCGCAGACCAAAGGCGCGCATGGCATCAATCGCAAAGGCCACCAATTCGGCATCGGCGCCAGGGCTGGCATCGCCCAAGAGGTCACAGTTGAGTTGGATGAACTCCCGCAACCGACCGCGTTGCTGGCGCTCGAACCGAAAAAAATTGCCAATCGCAAACCACTTCATGGGCTTGCGATAATGCTTCTCTCGGGATGCCGCCATCCGCGCCAGCGATGGGGTCATTTCGGGGCGAAGGGCGACCTGACGACCACCCCCGTCTTCGAAACGATACAGCTGGCCAAGGATTTCTTCACCTCCGGCATTTTTTTTGGAATAGAGCTCCAACGGCTCCAGCGTCGGGCCGTCGTATTCCTCAAAACCGTAGTTTTTGGCAACCTTCCGCCACGTGGATTGGATCACCCCCCGCCGGAGGGCCTCTTCAGGATACAATTCGCGAAAGCCGGCAAGAGCCTTCATCAATCCACCTGCTCAAGCACAAAATCATCAAAGTCCACCACCCCGACGCCCGCGCGATTGGATTGGATGTGGATCTCGGCGTATTCGGCATTGTCGGGCGCCTTCGCCACGATTTCGTATTCCACCCATTCCGGCTTCTGCTCCTCGGGGGGGCCCTTGATGAATCGGGGCTCAATGGCCTCTTCAAAACTATCCAAAAACCAAAAGTGCACATTCGCGCTGTGTCCGCTATGTTGGTTGGCAAAAAATCGGAGTTTGTAAGTCTTTCCGGCTTTCACGCGAACATTCTGGGAAATCAAACGCACGTATTCGGTGGGGGAGGCGTCGGCGTGACGGAATCCCGCCTCGCCGGTGCGGGCGGCTTCTTTGATCACCGTTCCCTCGCTCTCCAGACCTTTGTCCAATGTCCACGCATCGAAGCCTTTCTCAAATCCGGGGTTTTTGATTGGGATCGGCTCCGCAGCGGTCAGGATCGACGTTCCAGCGAACAAAAGGATGGGAAAAATATGGGTTTTTTTCATGAGGGCGCTACCATTCCCTCATTCCCGTGAGGATTCAAGCGGAAAGGACACCCGGGCCGGATCAATCGTCGTCTTCCGTGTCGAGGCCCTGGCTCTGCTCGCTCATTTGTTCGAGAACATCCGACATATCCTCGACCTCGTCCCAGACTTGTTGACTCACAAAGATCGGGGCTTTTTGCTGGGTGGCCAGGGCGATGCAATCGCTGGGGCGGGCGTCCAACTCAACAATTTTTTTTTGCTGCAACTCGTTCTCCACCGTGAGAATCAAGCGCCCGAAATAGGTGCCGCTTTTCACGTCATTGATGACAATGCGCTGAACCTTCGCACCCAAAGCCTGCATGAGCATCGCGATGAGGTCGTGGGTGAGGGGGCGCTCCTTCTCCGCCCCGTTCATAAACATGCCAATGGCATTTCCCACCGTGTGATCGACGTAAATAGTAAAAACTTTCTCGTCGTTTCCCAAAAAAACCGCCACCCCTGCGTTGGTGGGGATCAACCCTTTCACGTCCACAGGAATCACCGTTTTGCTCATGGTTAAAATCTATCACCACGCCGCTCCTGCTGCAATCTTTGTGCGGTAGCGCACCTGGCGAGACTGACCGGCCGCCCAATGAGACACAGTCTCATTTGTCTTGTGGTGGGGAGGGAATCGGAATTAAGATCCTGAGATTAAGTGAAAACTCGACATGTGACCAATCCTGAGCGCGGGGCTGATGACTTGCTCATGGGGGGGCGTGAACCTGATTCCCTGCGGGAAGAAGATATTGCCGCACCGGTTCGTGGTCGGCGGTGCCTGTTGAGCGAGTTGGGGCGTGGAGAATCCGGGGTCGTGTGCTCCTTGTTGCATCACTTGCCGGTGAGCCAGCGGTTGATGGCTCTGGGTTTGATCCCGGGATGTCGTTTGCGGTTTTTGCGGAATGCGCTGTGGGGTGATCCCATGATGGTTGAGACCACATGCGGGGTGATCTGCCTGAGGCGACGGGAGGCGTCGGTGGTTTGGGTTGACCGCGAGTCATGAACAAACGTGCCGGGTGGTGGCGTGGTCACGCCAAGGCGGACGTTTCGGCAAAACGTGTGGTCCTGATCGGCAATCCCAACACGGGAAAAACCACACTGTTCAACCGGCTGACGGGATCCCGTCAGCGCGTGGGGAACTACCCGGGAATCACGGTGGCCCGCAAGAGTGGGGAGTTGAGGCTTGGCGGGGTCAGCGTCGAGGTGGTGGATTTGCCGGGGGCGTATTCGTTGGCGGCCAGTTCCCCGGATGAACGGATAGCGTGTGATGTGTTGATGGGCCGGTCGGGGGAGACCCCGGCGCTTGCGGTGTGCACGATGGAGGCCGCACATTTGCAGCGGGGATTGTTTCTGGCGTGTCAAATCGCCGATCTGGGTGTCCCGTTGATTCTGGCTGTGAATTTTATGGATGAGGCCATGGCCCGTGGCATGAGTTTCGATCTTGGCCTGTTGTCCTCGCGACTGGGCGTGCCGGTGGTGGCGACGTCGGCCCGTTCGGGTCATGGCGTGGATGATTTGCGGGCGACCATTCAAGCGGGTCTTGATGAGCCCCGGCACATGACCCTTCCGTCATGGTCTGACGCGGTGCATGACGCCACAAAATTCCTCGCCCGGGAGATCCCTTCCAACCACCGGTTGCGGGAGTCCGAGATTCGCCGGATTCTGTTTGATCATGACTCCGCCCTGTTTGATGTGGTGGGTTATCCCAAGGCTCAGCGTGCCGATCTTCTGGCCCGGGCGAGAACATATCTCACGGATGGCCATCCGCTGGCTCATGAATCCGCAGCCCATCACAAGCATCTCACGTCCGCGCTGGATGGGGTGATCACATGTCAACGTCCTCCCACGCAACCTTCGCGTGTGGACCGTTTGCTCACGCATCCGGTCGTTGGGCTGATCATCTTTGCGGTGTTTATGTTTCTTGTGTTCCAAGCCATCTACTCGTTGGCCACTCCCGCGATGGATGCCATCGAGGGAGGTTTTGGCTGGTTGGCGGAAATTTTTGGGGCCTGGCTGGAACCGCTTCCGGTTTTTCAGTCCCTGGTCTGTGATGGCATCCTTGCGGGCGTGGGAGGGGTTTTGGTTTTTTTGCCACAGATCTTTTTGCTCTTCTTTTTTGTTTCGCTGATGGAAGACACCGGCTACATGGCGCGCGCGGCATTTTTGATGGACAAGCTTTTCGGGTGGTGCGGGCTGAATGGAAAAAGCTTTGTCCCTTTGCTCTCCAGCTATGCCTGTGCCATTCCCGGCTTGTATGCCACGCGAACGATCGAGGACCCCAAGGCCCGGTTGCTGACAATTTTGATCGCGCCGCTGATGAGTTGTTCGGCGAGGCTCCCGGTCTATTTGCTGATGATCGGGGCCTTTGTGGCACCGGTTTATGGTCCCACGATCGCGGCGCTCACGCTGTTTGCATTTCATATTCTTGGCCTCGCCGTGGCCCTGCCTGTGGCTTGGATTGTGAATCGCTGGATTCTGAAAATTCCCTCCCACCCTTTTGTTCTGGAAATGCCTCCCTACCGGTGTCCCGTGCCACGGGATGTGCTTTGGCGGGTGTGGTTGGGGGGACGTGATTTTCTCCAGCGAGCCGGAGGCATCATCCTCGCCCTGAGCATTATCATTTGGGCGCTTCTCTCGTTTCCCAAATCCGAAATGACAGGCTCCGAGCCTGCGGTCCAGATCGAAAACAGCTATCTGGGACTTGCGGGCAAAGCCATCCAACCCCTCTTTGCGCCGGCGGGTTATGACTGGAAGCTCACCATCGGTGTTTTGGCCAGCTTCCCGGCCCGCGAGGTGATTGTTTCCACGCTGGGCATCATCTACCGCCTGGAGGGCGACGAAGATCTTCCCTCCCTGGCTGAAGCCATGAGGGCCGAAAAATGGGCGTCCGGGCCCCGACGGGGCCAACCGGTCTTCACCGTGGCGACGGCGCTTTCGCTGATGGTGTTTTTTGCCCTGTGCATGCAGTGTGCTTCGACCCTCGCGGTCACCGCCCGGGAGGTCGGCTTCCGATACGCCGTGATCACGTTTGTTTATATGACCGCCCTCGCCTGGATGGGGGCTGTTCTCACCTTTCAAGGCGTCACCGCCTTATGGTCATGATCTGGTTTGACCTGACCTTGGTCACCCTCTGCGTGCTTGGTGCTGTGGGGTATTTTGTGATCCCGCGATTCAAAGCGGGACGACCGGGGGGATGTGGTTCTTGTGAGACCTGCCCGACAAAATCTCCCAAACCCTCAGCGAAGGCCTCCCGCGTCGTTCGTCACCGGGCGCGATGAAAAGCGGGTAAGGTTGACGCTCAGGCCAGGGGGCACGGTCGTCCCGACCGTGGGGTTATGCTGGGAGTTTCAACCTTGAAATGGGCGAGACGCATCGTTCCCCTGAACTCCCCCTGTCTTTTGTTCATACCTACGCCAACTTTCCAAGAATGAACTTCCAAGAATGAACTTCTTGCCAAGGGTTGGAAATTGTGAAAAGTTCACCATTCGACAAAAAAAAGATGGCAACACTAGAATCAACCGAAGCCCAATCCTTGAGGCTTCACGAAAAAGACACTGGCAGCGCGGACGTGCAAATTGCACTTCTCACCCAACGTATCAACGAACTCACCGAGCACCTCAAGACGCACAAGAAGGACCATTCTTCGCGTCGTGGACTGCTCAAAATGGTGGCAACGCGCCGCTCTCTCCTCGATTATTTGAAGGATAGGGCCTCGGATCGTTACCAACAGGTCCTCACCAAACTCAGCCTCCGCAAGTAGGTTGCCTGAAATCCCGCAATTCTGCGGGATTTTTTGTCTCCACCCCGTCGTGGACCCGTGGTCCCCGGCACTTCCTTAAATTCCAATATGTCACATTCTGTAAGCATTAACTTCGGGCCAGCCCCGATCACGATTGAAACCGGCAAGCTCGCCCGCCTCGCGGACGGAGCTGTCACAGTCCGCTCCGGCGACACCATCATTCTCGTCACCGCTGTCTCCTCCACCAGCATTCGGGAAGGGCAGGACTTTTTCCCACTCACCGTCGATTACCGCGAAAAAGCGGCAGCCGTTGGCAAGTTCCCAGGCGGTTATTTCAAACGCGAGGGCCGTCCCTCGGAAAAAGAAATCCTCACCTGCCGGATGACAGATCGTCCTCTGCGTCCGCTTTTTCCGAAGGGCTACCTCTACGAAACCCAAATCATCGGAACCCTTCTCAGTGCCGATTCCGACATTGACCCTGACATCCTCTTCATCAACGGAGCCAGTGCGGCTTTGGCTGTTTCGGACATTCCCTTTGCCGGACCTGTCGGCGCGGTCCGCGTGGGACGTGTGGGCGGTCAATTGGTGATCAACCCCACGCATGCCCAAATGCGCGAAAGCGATCTGGACCTTGTGTATGTCGGCAACGAAAACGATATCGTGATGATTGAAGGCGAGGCCTCCGAACTCCCCGAAGCCGAGTTTATTGCCGCCCTGCATTTTGCCCAGGACCACGTCCGTCAGATCGTGACTGCTCAACGCGAGTTGGCGGCCGCCGCAGGCAAAGTGAAACGCGAAGTGGCCCTCTTCACAGTTCCCGCAGAACTTCTCGAAATCGCCTACCAAGTCGCGGGGGATCGTATTGAAGCGGCCATTTATACCCCCGGCAAAGTGGACCGCCAAAAGGCCACCGGTGCCCTCAAAGAAGAAGTGGCCACCGCCATTTTGGCCCAGTTCCCGGAAGCCACCAAGTTCCAGATCGGCCAAGCCTTCGATTACCTCCAACAAAAAGCCTTCCGTGTCAGCATCCTCGACAAAGGGGTCCGCTGCGATGGTCGCGACACCCACACCATTCGTGCCCTCTCCGCCGAAGTCGGCCTTCTGCCCCGCAGTCATGGCAGTGCCCTCTTCCAACGCGGCGAGACCCAGGCCCTCTGCCTCACAACACTGGCCCCGGCAGATGAAGCCCAAGACCTTGATGGTTACACGGGCGGCGACACCTCGAAGCGTTTCATTCTGCACTATAACTTCCCTCCGTTCAGCGTGGGGGAAACAGGCAGAACAGGCGGTCTCAACCGTCGCGAAATCGGACACGGTGCGCTGGCCGAACGCAGCATTTTGGCGGTCATTCCTCCGGAAAGTGAATTCCCTTATGCCATCCGCATCAGTAGCGAAGTCATGGAGTCCAATGGATCCACCTCGATGGCCAGTGTGTGCGCGGGGGTTCTTGCCCTCATGGACGCCGGCGTTCCCATCAAAAAACCCGTGGCGGGCATCTCCTGCGGTTTGGTGACGGAATTTTCCGGCGATGCCATCAGCCGCTACACGCTCCTCACCGACATCATCGGCAGCGAAGATCACTTTGGAGACATGGATTTCAAACTCTGCGGCACCGACGCCGGTGTCACGGGGTTCCAGCTGGACCTCAAGCTCCCCGGCATTTCGCTCCAACTCATGGAGGAGGCGATTTACCGCACCCGCGATGCGCGCTTCCACGTGCTCGAAGTCATGCAGTCCGCGCTTGCCGCGCCTCGCACGACCATGTCGCAATATGCTCCCCGCATTGAGACGATCCGGATCAACCCCGACAAAATTGGATTGATCATCGGACCCGGCGGCAAAACCATCAAAGGAATCGTCGCCGAGACAGGTGCCGAAATCAACATCGAGGACGATGGAGCGATCAACATCTATTCCTCCAATGGTGACGCCTTGGAACGTGCCAAACAGATTATCCTTGGTATGACCAAGGAAATCGGAGTCGGCGAGGTTTACCAAGGAACCGTGGTGTCCATCAAAGACTTCGGCGCTTTTGTCGAAGTCCTGCCCGGCAAAGACGGCCTGGTCCACATCTCAGAACTTGCCGACTTCCGGGTCAATCGCACCGAAGATGTCGTCAAAGTGGGAGATTCCGTTTGGGTCAAATGCATCGGGGTCGATGACAAAGGCCGTATCAAACTGAGCCGCAAAGCTGCGATGAAAGATCGCGATGAGGCCGCCGCTGCGGAAACCACGGCCGCGTAATCTCCAAGCGTCCATCCCTTCCTTGAAGGGTTCCCTTCAATTGCGAGCGCCCGCCCCCCC
>JBBECL010000338.1:0-11569 GCA_040881805.1 Terrimicrobiaceae bacterium
GCCTGCGCTCGATTTTTATCACGTATCCCACAAAAAATTTTCCCCGGGTTTCGCAGGGGGTGTGATTAAAAGTGGGTGAGATAAAATGAGGAGGCCGGCGGGACGCCAGCGGTCCCATGGCCGGAGACCGCCCCCACTTTTAATCACACCCTTTCGCAGGAATTGCTCTTGCAGTTCCTGCGGGCAACCCATAACTTGTCCGACCTCTCACTTCAGGCACGTGGAGAAATTCTCGTGCCGGGCGAACACAGCCAGGGTAGCTCAGTGGTAGAGCAGGGGACTCATAAGCCCTTGGTCGGGGGTTCAAATCCCTCCCTTGGCAAATTTCAAACACACACATTTATGGCAAACATCAAATCTGCAAAAAAACGTGCTCTTCAGAGCGAACGTCGCCGCGCCAAAAACACCAGCGTGATCACCGCCCTCAAATCCACACAAAAAAAATTGAGGACAGCCCTGGCCGGAGGCAAAACCGACGAAGCGCGGGTGGAGCTCCAAAAGCTCAGCTCGAGCTTGGACAAGGCCGCCAAACGAGGGATCATCCACAAAAATTCGGCCAACCGCAAAAAGAGCATCCTGACAAAGGCTCTGAAAAAAGCCGCTTAAGTCAAATCCTCACCAAGGAGGGGATTGATCTTGGCAGCCTGGTCGGCAACGAATCTCAGCGACTAGGCAAGGACTTCCTCTTTTTCCGAATGACTCTCCGAGGGTTGCAAGGCGGGGTTGGGCTCAGAAGTTTGAAGTTCCTGCGCAAGCCGGTCAGCTTCTGCGTAGTGACCTCGCTCGAAATGAAACGCTTGAGAGTCTTCCCCACTCAGGGTGAGGACCTCGCTGAGGAATTTGGATTTCCGCTCCGCAGTCATTCCGTGAGTGGGAATCTCAACAACCATGGGGCCCCAGAGGCCGGGTGCGACAAAAAACGCGCTGGAGGGTTCGCCCTCGAAGGTGACCAGCCAGCCTGAGTGATTCTTGGCAAGGCGCGGGCCTGCACCACTCAGGCAGAAGACGGCCGATTTGATCGGTGCTTGGGTGGCGTGCGCACGTCGAAGTGCTCTTTCGCAACCCGAGGGGAGCGTTTGGGAGCGGGGCCGGGCGTGATCGGCAGGATTGTTTAATTTTCGCCATGCCAGCCAGGTTGTTGCACGAATGGAACGAAGAATGCGCGGAAGAATCGCCCAAACGATTCCAAGGAGGACAACGGCCAGGATCCCCGCAATCACCGGATTAAAGACCAGAAGACCCAGGCCCCCCAAAACCACCACATCTTCCCCCAGACTTAATGCCACATTGGAAACCGGCTCGGGGGATGTGTTTGCAAGAAGGCGGGCTCCGGCCTTGGCCGTGTGGGATGTGAGCGCCACCCCCCCGGCCAACAAAGCGGCCACCACCTTTGCCGCCGGGTCCGCCTCGCCAAGTGCCAAAACCGCCAGCAGCGCTCCCCCCACCGGACGAATCACCGTGTGGACGGAGTCATTCAGAGAATCAATCCAAGGCACCTTGTCGGCAAAAAATTCCAGGACATAAAGGACGGCGCTCACGCCAATCACCCACGGATCCGCAAGCACTCCCAGTTGCTCCAGATTATCCGGCAAGACCACCCACTTGAGATGCACGCTCAGCCCCGTGACAAAAACCGTGAGGTAGAGGTTGATCCCAGCCAGAGTCGCCAAACCTAGCGCCACGCTGAGCATTTCGATGATGTCCATAGTTACAAATCAAATCATCGCGAGGAGATTGGAAAATGCAAGTGCAAGGTCCGAAATCACGCGGGTGTGATTCAACGCGGGTGAGTTTGGGAAATCACATCATCAATAAGGTCGGTATTCCTGCTCCAATGGGCGTCCCCGCCGGATGTGGCGAGTTCAAAAATCTCCTCGGGCCGTGCGAACCCGGGATCACAAAGGCCTTCGCTGTAGGCCTTTTCCATGAGCGGTAGCAAATCTGCAAAGCCATGTTCGGCGCAGAGATTGACCCATCCATCCCATGCATGGCTTGGGCTGCGCTCCAGTCCGTGTTCGAGAAGCCACGCGGTATAACTTTTCAATTCCTCCAAACGGATTTTGCCATGTTTGAGAAGACACTGATACGTTCGGGGGACTGCGGCTCCCCGGATGAACTCATAGGCTTCGGGATTGGACATGATGGCGCGCAGGGGGGCATCGTCACCATCGTAAACACTGCAAAGGGCATTCCCCATATCTTCCGTGATCATATCGCCCCAGAGGGAGTCGGATGTCTCGCCCGTGAGGTTCAACGTGGCGCAAAGGGGCTTGAAAGCCCTCGTTTCGCGGCGCTGGGCCAAAAGATATGCGGAGAACGTCAGGGACTTCCAAAGCCCATCCTCGCCTGTGTATTTCTCGGGATACGTCACAGCATCCTCTAGCACAGCGAGCATGGCAGACGTCATTTCCCCGCTGCGACGGATCATTTCCGAAACAATCCCTTTGGGATAAGGATAATCAGGCGAGGCTACCAGGCGGGCGAGCAGTTCTTCAGGTGATTCGGTCACAGAGAATTTAGGTGGTTGGGCAGGGTGATTGGCAAGCACTGATCTCAATGCCACAAAGATTGACAAAGTATGACATAGTCTGAACGATAAGCGGATGAACATTTCCCTCACTCCCGAGCTGGAAAAAGCGGTGAAAGCCAAAGTGCAATCGGGGCTTTACAATAATGCCAGTGAGGTGGTCCGAGAGGCGTTGCGCCAATCTTTGTTGCGGGAACAAGAGCATCAGTGGCTGGCCCGCGAGGCGGCGATTGGTTTTGCCCAACTGGAATCGGGCCAAACGGTTGAGGTTCGCTCCGAAAAACACTTAGCGGAGCTGATCCGGCATAAAAAATGAGGCTTGTCCTCACTGAAGCAGCGCTTGCCGACCTTCGCTCTATCAGCGACTACACCTTGGCCACTTGGGGCGAGGAGCAAGAGAAACGCTACATTTCCAACATGTGGAGCCGACTTGAGTCGTTGCAGTTGGACCCGGCTTCCGGTCGGCGGCGCGATGATTTGTTTCCGGGTTGCCGTTTGGTCTCGGAAGGACGTCATGTGATTCTTTTCCGGAGCAGCCCCGGTGTTTTGGAAGTTGTTCGAGTGCTCCATTCCGCGATGGATTTCAAACGGCAGGTGCGATTGACTCAGTGAGGGCTTCATGGGGTGCTCACTCCCCGAATTTCTGCCCACTTTTGAGCGGTGCCTTCGCCGGGGAACCAGGATGTATTTTTTCCGCCGGAGGCACCGATTTTCTCGGGTTCAATCACGCCGGTCTCATTGTTGCCGATCCACGGTTTCTTGGCGTCGGCGAGCAAGTCTTCAAAAAAGATCATCGAAATGTCGCGACTCCGCCCAAGGCCATGGCCTTCGCTGGGCTCGATGAGCAGTGCCCATCGGGCACCGAGTCGCCGGTTGTCTGTAGTATTTTGTCATGGGTTTTGATCGATTTGCGGAATTCGTTCCGCAGCAATGTCGGATGGTTTTTGCGGGACCGAAAGCAGGGCTTTGCCCCGGCTGCGGCAGAAAAAGCGCTTGGCGATTTGGCCTCCGATATCGATGCGGGATTTTGGGGAATGGCCGTGGTGGATTGGCCGCAAGTGTGGGCTTTGGCGGAGCGACTGAGTCGGCGACATACCACAAACGGCCTTCATCGCGGGATGGACCTTCTTCATGTGGCGACTGCGTCGTATCTCAAAGTGGAAACATTTCTCACGTTCGACGAGAACCAAGCGGAATTGGCCCGCAAAGCAGGGATGCAGACTCCATTGCAAGGTTGGTAGGGCTTTCACGAAACCTTGTCGGACGAGTCGGACCTGTCGGACGCGTCGGACCGGTCCGACTTGTCGGACCTCTGCGTGTGGCGTGCTGTTTGCCGGGTGCGGTAGAGTTTTTCGGTGAAGCCGCCCTCCTTCACAAAATCGCTTTCAAGACGCGCCAACTGGCGGGCGAGCAGGTAGCTCGCTTGGTTGATCAGGCAGAGCAGGGTGTTGGCGGCGACTTCTGGGGTGCAAAGGGCCACCTTGTCGGCGGTGAAGGCTCCCGCCTGTAGTTTGGCGCGCACTTTGGCGGCCTTCGCGCTGGCTTTATCCCAGAGTGAAAGGCTGTGCTGGCGCAGGAAGTCCTCGTAATCGAGAGCCAGTTCCTCAAGACTGGCCCGGGCGACATTGGTGAGTTTGAGTTCCGTTTTTTTCGAGGTGGCGGAGGCGACACTGCCCTCGGCGATATTTTGCACACCGCTGCGGGCCGCCTGCACCATTTGGTCGTGGGTGCGGCTGCGCTTGGGAATGTGAAGATCGCAGAAAGCGACTGTGGCATCGTAGCAAAGTTGCGCTGCCTGGAAGCTGCGCAGTTTGCGGTAGCCACCATGTTTGGGAAGAAGCGGGTGGTTCATGGTGTGGTGGTGGTTTTGTCGGACTTGTCGGACGCGTCAGACCGGTCCGACTTGTCCGACTCTAGCCTCGGTGCAATCCTCTCGACCAGCGTGAACGCGGCCTCTTCCAGGGCGCGCTTGCCGCCGGTGGCCTCGGCGATGTTGCTGGTGTGTGATCTCTGCCAAACCTTGCAGAGTCTTCAGGCTGGCTCCACGCAGACCGAGAGGATCTCCCCGGGGCGGCAACGGATGGAAACGGTCATGGGGCGGCAACAGACCGCGCAGTCTTCGATGAGGTCGAGGGAGCCGCCTTGGGTGGAGACTTGGATCGCAAATTCCTCACCGCATTGCGGGCAGGGCACCAGGATGTCTTCTTCGAGGTTGATGGCGCGGGGGAGGTTATTTGGTCACGGAGGGAATCACAACGACGGGGCGTTTGGATTTTTTCAGGACTCCGGTCACGACGCTTCCGCTGAAAAGGTGGTAGAGGGCGCCGTGTCCATGGGAGCCGAGAAGGATGTAGGTCGCGTTTTCGGAATCTGCAAAATCGAGGATTTCATTCACGGCGGTGCCGATGACGGCATGGCACGCGGTGTTGGTTCCGAGTCGGGTGGCCAACTTTTCCAAACTTTTCTGAATGGACTCTTGGTCGGGCAGGTTTTCTTGGATGGGTGTGGCGAGCACGTCCATCGAAGCCCCCACCGGGATATAGGAGGCGACTGGTTCGATGACATGAAGAAGGATGACCTTGGCATCCAAAGATTTTGAGAGTTTTCCGGCCTCTTCGAGCACGGCATCGGTTGCTTCACTAAAGTCCAAAGGCACAAGGAGGGTGTTCATAAATGAAAGATAGGCCTCTCTCCTGTGATTTGCCAGATTTTGTGAAGCGGGGCATGGGGGGTGGTCTCCGTCAGTGCTCGATGAAAGGAATTCTTGTGGCGCAATCCCGGAAATAGTCCTACGCTGAACTTGTGAAAATTCTGCCAATTCTCCTCGTTGTTCTGGGGGTGGCCTGTTTTTTTCTTCCCGCTTTTATTTCGTCAGAGGAGGCCCCCTGGGTCGCTTTCGGCTCCATGTTTGGAATCTTGTTTTTTGGTGTCGGGGCGTCCATTCTGGTTGCGAACATGGTGTGTTCCAAAAAACGATGAAAGATCAGCCAAACACCCCGGAGGTTATCATTGTTGGCGGCGGGCCCTGCGGACTCTTTGCGGGTCTCCTGCTTGCGAGGAAAGGCGTGCGTTGTGTGGTGCTTGAAAAAAAGGAAGGCCTTTCAACCCATCCCAAGGCCATGGGAATTTCCCGCCGAACCTCGGAAATTTTTCGTCAGACCGGCCTGCTGGGTCACTTGGAAAAGGGAAGCCTCCCGCTTGACGGTCGATGCCTGGGGATTTGGTCGAAGTCCCTGGTGGGAGAAGAACTCGGGCGGATTGCCCTGGCGGATGTGACTGGTCCGTTGACGCCGTGCAGCACTTTGCATTGTCCGCAGACATGGACCGAGCACGTGATTTATGAGGCGCTCAAACACGAGCCTCTGGCCTCGGTCCAATTTGGCGTAAACGTTGAATCGGTGGAAGCAACGACTACGGGAGCGACCATTCACCTTGGCGATGGCACGACGCTGGAGTCCGATTGGGTCCTTGCGGCTGACGGGGCCGGGAGCCATCTTCGCAAACACCTGGGGATCGGAACCGATGGCCCCGGGGACCTCGGCCATTTTGTGAATGTGTTTTTCCGCGCGAACTATGGCGCAAAGTTGGAAGACCGCAGAGCGTTGCTTTACCAGGCTCTGGGGAAAGATTTTTTTGAATTTTTTGTGGCGGTGAATGGGACGGATCTCTGGCTGATGCATCATTTCCTCCAGCCGGGGGAAACGGCGGAAGACTTTGTGGCTCCCGACATCCAGGCCGTGATTCAGCGCGCTTCGGGGCTGCCGGAGGAGCCGATCGAGGTGCTGGGAGTGAGCCCTTGGGTGATGAGCCCGAAAGTGGCCAAAACTTGGCGTCATGACCGCCTGCTGTTGGTGGGGGATGCGGCCGCGCGTTTGTCTCCGGCGGGGGGATTGGGGCTGAACAACGGTCTTCAGAGTGTCCACAACCTGGCATGGAAATTGGCAGGTGTGATCAATGAAGGGGCTTCCGAATCCTTGCTGGATACTTATGAGCTGGAGCGCCGGTCCACGGCGTTGTGGTTGATGAAAAACACGAACCGCAATGCCGATGAAATCTTTGTGATCGTGGCTGCGGCCATGCGTGATGATTGGGCGGCGGTGCGGGATGGAATCAGCCACAGCCGCCGACATGGTTCGGGGTTGGGGCAGGACCTGGGTGTTATCTACGACGGGGGGGCTTTTCTTCCCGATGGAACAGAACCCACAGTCAACGAGGACCCCGTCAATGATTATCACCCCAGCGGACGCCCCGGCGGTCGGGCACCGCATGTGGAAATTCAAAACGCCGGAGACAAAACCTCGAGTCTTGATTTTTTTGGCAGGGGTTTTGTGGTTTTGGCCGGACGCGCGGCCGGAAGTTTCCGTGCTGACAGTCAGAGCGCCGACTTTCTTCAAAATGGGACCGAGTTTGAATCCCAGGCCTTCGAGCACACTTATGGAATCACGTCGGCGGGGGCAGTTTTGGTGAGGCCGGATGGTGTGGTGGCCGCAAGGTTTGCGGACAGCTCCGGCCCGGAAACGCCCGATGCCGTGGTTTCCCGGGTTTCCAAATCCGGGATTCTGACGTAGAGATTTTCCATGAACGATCCCCGCTTCGATAAACTGGCCCACGTTTTGATTTCCCATTCCACGCGTTTGAAACGCGGGGAAAATGTCTTGATCGACCTTTTTGACGTGCCGGATGAGATGGGGATTTCTTTGGTGCGAGCCGTGAGGAAAGCCGGCGGAGTGCCCTTTGTGCAGGTGCATCATTCCCGGCTGACGCGGGAGGTGCAACGCGGCATCGAAGAGGCTCAGTTGGAGGTTGTGAAAGCCATCGAGTTGGCCCGCATGAAAAAAATGCAGGCCTACATTGCCTTGCGGGGGAGTCACAACATCACCGAGCTTTCCGATGTGCCGGAGGACCGGGCGAACCTCATTGCAGGGAAACTTCGTCCCGTCATGGATTGGCGCATCAACCAAACCAAATGGGTGGTGCTCCGGTGGCCCACATCGGCCATGGCCCAACAGGCCGGGATGAGCACCGAGGCGTTTGAGGATTTTTATTTCAAGGTTTGCACGCTCGATTATGCCCGCATGACCCCCGGCATGAATGCCTTGAAAAGCCTCATGGAAAAAACCGACAAGGTTCACATCAAAGGCCCCGGCACAGACCTGCGGTTTTCGATCAAAGGCATCGGGGCGGTTTCCTGCGGCGGAGATCGGAATATCCCGGATGGCGAGGTGTTTTCATGCCCGGTCAAGAACTCGGTGGAGGGTCATGTCTCCTTCAATGCACCAACCATTTATCAAGGCACGGGCTTTGACCATGTGAAGCTGGTGTTCGAACAGGGACGTGTCGTGGAGGCCACGGCCAACAACACCAAACGTCTCAATGAGATTTTGGACAGCGATGCCGGAGCCCGTTACATCGGGGAATTTGCGCTGGGGTTCAACCCGCACATCCTTCACCCCATGCGCGACATCTTGTTTGATGAAAAAATTGCGGGCTCCTTCCACTTCACTCCGGGCCAGGCCTACAAAACGGCGGGCAATGGCAATTCCAGTCGGATCCATTGGGACATGGTCAATATCCAGCGCCCGGAATATGGCGGAGGGGAAGTTTGGTTTGATGGGAAGCTGATTCGTAAAGACGGGCTTTTTGTGCTGCCCGCGCTGCGAAAATTGAACCCCGATTTTCTTGGGAAATAGAACAGCGGTTTTTTAGCCACCAAAACTCCAGACCTTCTGGATAATCAAAAAGAGAAAGGCCGTGGAGCATCCATACATCAGGATGCCGTTGGTGGCCATCACCGGACCCAGTCGTTGCCAGGGAGGACGCAAAACCAAGTCGCCGTAACCAAGCGCTGTCAGCGAAGTCCCCGAGAAATAGATGGCTTCCCCGATGGAATTAAACTGCCCGAGCAAGCGGAAAAATGCACCCCAAGCCCAGGCCTCAACCATGTGAGTGCAGAACAAAATCATAAACGCGGCGAAAACCAGCACCGGACCCGATAACCGCAGGCCGGCCACCTCATCCACCCAAGGCCTGACCTCCACCAAAAACCGGCCGGTCTCGATCAAAATCAAGGAGTGAAACGCGAACAAAACACCCGCCAAGAAAATCGAGCAGGCATAAATCGCGCGAACACGATGGGGGGCTGTCATTCGGAAAACTGGGACCGACAATTCACGTCAGTGCCGGGCTTGGCTCTGACGCCGGGGAAGGTTCTTCCGGCACTCCAAACCCCAGGTTCGCGTAGATGGTCTTGGTGGCCGAGGATTGGTTGAGGGTGTAAAAATGGATCCCGGCAACGCCATGATCGAGCAAGTCCGAGGCTTGCTCGGTGGCATAGTGGATTCCCACCCGACGCACGGCTTCCGCGTCATCGCCCGCGCGGGCCAACGCCTTGAGGAGACGGGCAGGAAAGCGGGTTCCGCCCGCCAAATCCGCCATCCGCCGCAAGCCGGAAAGGCTCGTGACCGGCATCAATCCGGCCACAATGGGGGCGTTGATGCCAGCCAGTGCGCACCGTTCCCGGAAATCATAAAAATCGTGATTATCGAAAAAGAGTTGGGTGCAGATATAATCCGCTCCGGCATCCACCTTGGCTTTGAGATAGTCCATCTCCAGGAGGCGGTTGGGCGTGGAGGGATGGCCTTCGGGAAAACCCGCGACGCCGATTCCAAATCCCCGGGGGTCGGGATGAATGCCCTTTTCATTGAACGCCCGGATCGCCCGCACCAAGTCGATGGCATTCGGGAACACGTCACGGGAGTGATCATGCGCTTCGCCGCCCCGTGGGGGATCCCCGCGGAGTGCCAGCAAGTTTCCGACCCCAACTTTTGCATAACGACTGAGGATTTCTTCGATGTCGCCCAAGGTGTGGCCAATACATGTCAAATGAGGGATGGGGTCCAGGTTGGTAGTCGTTTTTAGTCGTACCACCAAGTCATGGGTGCGTTCGCGGGTGCTGCCGCCGGCCCCATACGTCACGCTGACAAAATTGGGCGCCAAGGGTTCCAGCTGCACGATGGTGTCAAAGAGCGCTTCGGTGCTCTCGTCCGTTTTTGGAGGAAAAAACTCGAAGGAAAAGGTGGTCTTCCCCAGAAAAAAAATATCGTTGATATGCATGAGCAGAAAAAACGCCTGCGGATTAGCCCGCAGAACAGGTTGGACATACTAACGCGCTTGCGGGTTCCCGTCGAGTCTGATCCTTTGATCATCACACACGATTCCTTTCGACTCGGAAAAAAATCTCCGTCACCCTGACACCCACCCCATGAAACTGAGTTGCCAAAATATTTCGTGTCACCGCGAGGCATGGAATCTGCAGGGGGCCACCTGCGTGAAGGAGGTGAGCGTGGCTTTTGCGGGCGGCTCCTTGTGCGGGGTGGCGGGGCAGGATGGGAGCGGAAAAAATCTTCTCTTGAATCTGTTGGGGTTGCTTGAGCGCCCGGATTCCGGGGCGGTTTTTGTGGATGGCGTGGACACGTCCCCTGTGGCGGCGGACGCGCTGACCGCTCTGCGCAATGAGGCGTTCGGATTTTTGTTTTCAGAGACGGCCTTGTTGCCCGCTTTTTCCGTGGCAGAAAATGTGGCCATGCCGCTTTTTCGGATTTGTGGGATGAACCCGCAGGAGGCCCGGGAGCGCACGATGGAGGTCCTTGAGTATTGTGATATTGCCGACGAAGGGGATTGCGTGGCCGGCGACTTGGAGATGACGACGTTGTGGCGGACCGCTTTTGCCCGGGCCCTTGTTCACCGGCCCCGAATTCTGATTGCCATCTCTCCCCGGCAGGAAGATGACCTTTTGCCCTTGGCGCGGCGGGTTGCTGAAGAATCGGGTGTCTGCATTTTGTGGGGAGGGGAATCCGCCTCCCTTGGCAGGCATGCCCATCGATTGATTCGGATGCAGGACGGAAATCTCAGCGAGGATCTCAGCCTGTGAGGACCGACCTTCGCCCCACGTTGGCGGAAGCAGCCAGCACATCATCCTCCAACCTGGCTTTTGCCCTTCGCTGCCTTCCTGCCGGCCGGAGACACGCAGCGTTGGTGTTTTACCGGTTCTGTCGCGTGGTGGATGATATCGCTGACGATCCCAATTGTGATCCCGGTTGGAAGCGTCAGGCTCTGGAGGCTTGGGAGGTGGCTCTTTCTTCCAAGCAGGATTTGCCGGGCGAGTTGTTGGAGGTCATCGAAACCTACGAGATCAACCCCGACCTGCTTGTTGCGATTGTGCAGGGGTGTGAGATGGATATTGCGCCCCGTCCTTTTGGGACACTCGTTGAGCTGCGTGATTATTGTTGGAAAGTGGCCTGTGCGGTGGGGTTGGTGAGTGTTCGCATCTTCGGGTGTCAGGATCCCCAAAGTGATCGGTATGCCCTTCACCTCGGCTATGCGCTTCAATTCACCAATATCTTGCGCGATGTGGGCGAGGATGCGGCTTTGGGACGTGTGTATTTGCCGGACGAGTTGTTGCTTGCCCATGGTGTCAGCCGCCCGAGCCTTTTGGCAGGCCAGCCTGATGGAAACTTTCTTGCGCTCATGCAGGACATGGCGAGCCTTGCGGCGTCCGAATTTGAAGCCACCCGCCGAAACCTCCCGCCGAAGGATGCCAAGGCTCTCCTTTCGGGCGAGATCATGGCTGCCGTTTACGGGAAGCTCCTCAAATCCATGCGCTCTGACCGGTTTCAAGTGTTCTCAAAAAGGTATTCGATCCCGCGCTGGCAAAAGCTGGCCATTGCCTTACGGGTGGCCGTTCCATTGAAATTTTGATTTTCAGACCTTGCCAACGGATCGGTTGCGGGTTTTGCTCGCGGGGTTAAAAAATTTATGAGCACTCCCAATCTTCCCGCTTTGCAAACCGCCGCCCGTGACGCGCGTGGCCTGGCCATGGACGCCATCGCAAAATGCAAATCCGGCCACCTTGGCCTTCCCCTCGGCGCTGCAGAGATCGGTGCCGCCCTCTATGGCCATTCCCTCAGTCACTGCCCCGACCACCCTCGCTGGCTGAACCGTGACCGCTTTGTTCTTTCGGCGGGCCATGGCAGCATGTTCCTT
>JBBECL010000339.1:0-11402 GCA_040881805.1 Terrimicrobiaceae bacterium
GGAGAAGCTGCTGGAAAGATGGTTACTGTTATGGATGTTTTAAAGGGAGCGGCAGAGTTTCTTGAGAGAAAGCAGGTGGAATGCCCCCGTTTGAACGCCGAGCACCTGTTGGCGCATGTGCTGGGGAAAAAGCGATTGGACCTCTACCTCGAGTTTGACCGGCCACTGGAGGAGTCTGAGCGGGCTCCCATGCGGGAACTGACAAGAGCCCGTGGCGAGGGGCGTCCCTTGCAACATCTGTTGGGCACCGCAGATTTTATGGGTCACGAATTTCTTTGCGACGCGCGGGCGCTCATACCACGACCCGAAACGGAGCAACTGGTGGAGTTCGTCCTTGCCAGGCTTCCAAACCAGGAACTTCGTGTTCTCGATGTGGGCACAGGGTCGGGGATCATTGCCATCACGATCGCGTTGGAACGCCCCGGATACGAGATGACGGGTGTGGACGTCTCACACGAAGCCCTGGAGTTGGCGACGGCCAATGCGGCCAAGCTTTCCGCCACGGTTCACTGGATTTCCTCGGACCTTGTTCCTGCGGGCGGGCCCTCCTTCCACGCTATCATTGCCAACTTGCCTTACATTCCCAGCGCGGAGATCCCGGGATTGAGCCGGGAAGTCCAAAAAGATCCTCTCGCGGCTCTTGATGGTGGCGAAGACGGCACCACCATCATCCGCCGCCTGATTTCATCGGCACCTTCAGCCCTTCACGCCGGGGGGCTTCTGGCCTTGGAAGTTGGCACAGGCCAACACGAGGCCCTTGTCAGTTGCCTCGAGCATCACAATTTTCGCGACATTGAGGCACTTCCCGATTACCAAGGCCACATCAGATTTCTTTTCGCTAAACATGGATAAAATTCTCGTTCACGGCGGCCGTCCCCTCAACGGCCATGTCAAAATCAGTGGCTCCAAAAACTCGGCCCTGCCCATTCTGGCTGCCACCCTCCTCACCAAGGAACCCTGCACCATCAGCCGTGTGCCGGATCTGAGTGATATCCACTACATGTTGACGATCCTGAGTGAATTGGGTTGCGAGGTGGAACGGGCCAGCGGGGTGGTGACGATCAAAGCAGAGAAGGTGATCACGGATGCCCCCTATGACATCGTTCGAAAAATGCGGGCCTCGGTGTGCGTGCTGGGACCGCTGCTTGGACGGGAAAAAGAAGCCACGGTCTCCCTGCCCGGCGGATGTATTATCGGCGACCGCCCGATTGATTTGCACCTCCGGGGCTTTGAGGCCCTCGGAGCGGCTGTGCGGGTGCAATCCGGCAACGTCAAGGTGCTTGCCCCTGAACTCAAAGGCGCAACGATTTCCCTTCGGGGAAAATTTGGATCCACGGTTTTGGGAACGGACAATGTCATGATGGCCGCTGTTCTCGCAGAGGGAACCACGGTGATCGATGATGCCGCCGAGGAGCCCGAGGTGGTGGACCTCGCCAATTTCCTCAACAAAATGGGGGCAAAGATTGAAGGGGCCGGCACCCGCCGAATCATCATCGAAGGCGTCAAGGAATTGCACGGTGCCGAACATGATGTCATCCCGGATCGCATTGAGGCCGGGACGTTTTTGGTTGCTGCCGCCATAGCCGGGGGCGAAGTCACTCTCCGTCGGGTGGTCCCGGATCATCTCAAAGCGGTCACGATCCCCCTCGAGCAGTCCGGTTTTAAAATCCAAAGCACAGCGGATTCCCTGACCATCAGCCCGAACGGTTCCCGACGGGCCATCCAGCTCGACGCCCAACCCTATCCCGGGTTTCCAACCGACATGCAAGCGCAGATGTGTGCCCTGCTGGCCACCACGGATGGGATCAGCGTCGTCACCGACAGCGTTTTTCCCCAGCGGTTCATGCATGTCGCGGAACTCAAGCGCATGGGGGCCAATATCGAAATGCAGGGCTCAACGGCCGTCATCCACGGCATCAAACAACTCGAAGCCGCCCCGGTGATGGCGAGCGATCTGCGGGCATCGGCGGCATTGGTCCTTGCCGGTCTCACCGCACAAGGCATCACCGAAATCAACCGGGTGTATCACATTGACCGCGGGTATGAGTCGATCGATGAAAAGCTTAATTCCTTGGGTGCCGAGATCGAGCGCGTCAAGGTCTGAAGCTTCCTCATGAAAATTTACACACGCGGGGGAGATGCGGGAACAACAAGCCTTTTTAATGGCGAACGAGTCGCCAAGAGCCACCCCCGTGTGATGGCTTATGGCAGCATTGACGAACTCAACTCCCATCTGGGGCTGGCCAGAAGCTTTGCTCCGGCCCTTCCGGTGGATCAGATCCTGGAGAGGTTGCAGAGGCTTTTGTTCACCGTGGGTGCCGATCTTGCCACACCCCAAGGCGGACGGGAGGTGACACGAATTTCCGATCAGGACGTGGCCGGGCTGGAGCAGGAGATCGACCACGTCCAGGAACATCTGCCCCCGCTCAAAAGCTTCATCCTACCTGGTGGAACGCAGGCTGCCGCCGCGATCCATTTGGCACGCTGTGTCTGCCGCAAGGCTGAGCGGGAAGCCCTCCAGTTGTCAGTTGGCGAGGTAGGCCAGCCGGTTCTCATTTTGCTCAACCGTCTCTCCGATTATTTGTTTGTGCTGGCCAGATTCGAGAACCACCTGGCAAGCGTCGAGGAGATTCCTGCCATTCCAAAACCCGTCAATCCGTGAGTTCCTTGTGAAACTGACGGAGGGCCACCTCGGCCGCCTCATGGGGGGACAAGACTTTTAACCGGCCCTGCACGTCTTCGCTGGCCAACCACACCAGCAGCTTCTCGAGGACGTGATCGGCGCTGGTTGCCTTGGGGGGAAGCTGGCTGGCTGGCTTGATTTCGGGATGGTTGGGTATGACAGATTTCGAGGGTGCTTTGACTGGTGGCAATTCTTCTCCCCCATCCAGCCAGGCTTGAAGCTCGGGCAGGAGATCTTCGGGGTTCTGAAACCTCTGCCAGACACTGTCCTCATAATCAGGATCCAGGGACTCAATATATTCTTTGGCGAGATTAAAAGACGTCTGTGCGCGAATAAATTCTTTGCACTTGTCGGCGTGCTGTTTGATGCGGCCCTTGGTGCCAGTGCTGTATTTGCGGGGTTCCATGGGGTCTTTTGTGGCCTGCCAGAGCGTGACTGTCGATTTCTTTCCCTCCGGGATTGGCATTGTGAACGGGAGCAATACAATCGACGACGGTATCACAATGACCCAAAAATCACCCATCAACGCGGGTTTCACAAAAATGGGACTTGAGACCAGCAGCCGTCATGTCTTTTTGTGCGTGGGACCGGATTGCTGTCAGCTCCCGGAGGGGCTGGCCACATGGGAATGCCTCAAAGCCGGATTGAAAGAGCTCGGTATTCCGGCCATGCGAACCAAAGCCGCATGTCTGCGGATTTGCTCGGGAGGCCCCTGGATGGTGATTTATCCCGAAGGCATTTGGTATGGAAATGTGACGCCTCAACGCTGTGAACGAATCATCCAGGAGCATCTCCTTGGCAAAGGCCCGATTGAGGAGTGGATTGTGCGGCGACACCCCATGGTGCCAGCTGATTGAATGGGGGGGTAAAGACGAACACGGCGACAGAGCACCTCCTTTGGCGGAAGGATCGCTTATTCATGGAATGTCACCGAATCAGGAGTTCAGAACGAGTTTCCTGGCCTCTGCTGATTGGGCACATTCCATCTTCCGATCAAAGCGTTTTGCCGTGTTGGAATACCTCGGGTAGCGGCTGGAATCCGGGACAACGGGCCGGAAGCGCCAGTGTTTGTAGGACCATAACCATGTTTCCGGGTGCTCGCGGATGCGCGGTTCCAGCGCATCCCAGCAAAGTTGGGCAATCTCGTCGGGAGTTGCGTTCGGAGGGTATTCCAGAGGCTTGTGATAAATCATGTCATATCCCCCATCCGCGCGGGGCTGACATTCGGCAGGAACAATCTTTGCCCCCGTGTGAAGGGCCAGGGCCGCATGAATTTTGGTCACGCAGGTTTTTAGTCCTGAGAATTCGTCGATGATCACGCTCGCTTCTTTGGGATCCAAATTGAGGTCCACCGCAGCGCAAAAGTATCCCCCGGCTTTCAGGCGTTTCAGCATGAGGGCCACGGCACGCTCTTGGGGAATGATCTGATGCCCCGTACTGCCACGGAGTTTGTCAAAATAGGCCCCCAGAAGAGGATTCTTGAGTTTCTGGGCAATAATAATTCCAGGCCCGCAAAAAAACGAAGTGTTTTGCCCAAGCCATTCATAATTCGAGGAATGCAAGCTCACGATAATGCAAGGCTGGCCGGGAGTTCCCGGAAGTCCCCGGGTTGCAAAATATTTGCGGGCGACCGCTTCGGTGAGGTTTGGCGACCAGAACAATTCCAGCATCGTTCGTGCGAAGGTTTGGTAGCTTGATTTGGCAATCCGGCGCTTTTCCGAGGGAGATCGGCTGCCACCGAAGGCGGCGTCCAAGTTCTGCATGGCAACTTCCCGGCCCCGCCTGTCGAAATAAAAAACGATGGCCCCCAGTGGCTTGGCGGCTTTGGCCAGCCATAAAAACGGAAGCCCACGAACAACCCACCCCGCCAGGCAGAGGCCCGAATATTCCAAGTGTTGCCGGAATGTCACTCCAGCCGATGCTGCCCGTGGTCCGGCCGTTTTTGATTCGACCATTCGTCACTTTCGGGGCAAACTGCTTTCCTGCAATCGATATTATTATCATGGCAAAAATTTTACGTCCTATGACGAGGCACGCCCCGGAGATTTCATGAAAATCTTTTGGACGGATGCCGTGGGCAAACACGAGCGCGGTCACTTGGTGGTTTTTCTTGGGACCGAGGAGATCGATGGGGTGGCACACGTGCGCTTTTGGTCAAGCAACAAGCCGAACGGATATGGGGAAAAATCCGTGGCCCGCTCGAAGATCGCGAAGGTCATTTTTTCCCGGCTCGAGAATTGGCAGAACCTCAATCGCCTTCCGCAACTCCCAAAAAGCGATCCCTATCTCGCCGGTCTCCTCAAAACAGAATCCAGCTTTGCTGAAGCCTGCCAACTGACCGGTGCGAAGCCCTGAAAACAGGGCGTGATTGTAAGCGGGGAAGGTTGCTATGCAGGCCAGGGGGCATGGTCGACTCGACCGTGTGGCATCGGGTTCGCGTGGGGGATCAAACTTGCAACGGGCGGGACGCACCGCTCCCCCTGTCTCACCCACATTTAATCACACCTGAAAACACTACCGCTCGCCAATGGATTCCTGAAGTGAGGAGGCGATGCGATCGGCAAACCCATTGATGATCGTTTCCTCCCGCCCCTCGATCAGGAGGCGGACTTTGGGTTCGGTGCCGGAGTAGCGCAGGAGCACGCGTCCGCTGCCTTTCAGCGCCGCCTCGGTTTCCTTGAGCAGAGACTGAACGGCGGGAAGGGATTCCAAATCGGGCTTCTCGCGCACGCGGAGGTTCCGCTGGGCTTGGGGGTATTTTTTGAGAATTTTTTTGAGCTCCGAGAGGGGTTTGCCGCTTTCAACCATGACGCGGAGAATCTGCAGGGCACTCACGATCCCATCTCCCGTGGTGGCAAAATCGCGGAAGATCATATGACCACTCTGCTCGCCACCCACATTGAGACCTTCCCGCATCATCGCCTCAATCACGTAGCGATCACCGACATTGGTGCGAAGGACGCGGCCTCCATGTTCGGCAAGCGTTTCATCCAGGCCGAAGTTGCTCATCACGGTTGAAACGAGCGTCTCGCCGGCCAGACAACCACGGCTCAAAAAGTCCGTGGCCGCGATGGCCAGAATTTCGTCGCCATCCACCAATTCGCCATGTTCATCACAGAGCAGCACACGATCCGCGTCCCCATCGTTTGCCAACCCCACTTGCGCACCACTCTCGCGGACCAACCGGCAAATCTCTTCCGGGTAGGTGCTGCCGCACTTGGCATTGATATTTGTGCCGTCCGGCTTGTTGTGGCTCACGGTAATTTTGGCTCCCAACTCGGTCAGGATGCAGGGCGTCGATTTGTAGGCCGCCCCGTTGGCACAATCCACGGCGACATGCAGCGATTCGAGAGTTTTGCCACGCGGAAAGCTCTGCTTGGCAAATTCCACATACCGGCCGAGCGCATCGTCGATGCGGGTGGCTTTGCCAATTTTGCCGGCTGTGGGCCGGATGTTTTCGATCTCCCCGCTGAACACCAGATGTTCAATCTTGGACTCCACTTCATCATCGAGCTTGTAGCCGTCATGACGAAAAAATTTGATGCCATTATCTTCGTAAGGATTGTGGGATGCGGAGAGCACGATGCCAGCATCGGCTCGAAGCGAACGGGTGATATAGGCGACGCCGGGGGTCGGCAGCGGACCGATGAGGAGGACATCAACACCCAGCGAAGTGATTCCCGCGACAATCGCGTTTTCCAGCATGTAGCCGGAGAGACGGGTGTCTTTCCCGATCACGATCTTCGGGCGGCCTCCTCCGACAGAGGGGCGGCCTTGGTTGGCAAAAATATGAGCGGCAGCCCGCCCGAGTTTGAGGGCGGTTTCGGCGGTGACAGGTTCAATGTTGGCTGTGCCGCGCACGCCATCCGTGCCAAAAAGTTTACGGGGATTGCTCATCGCAGGCTTTCGGAGTTCCATGCCGGCCCGATCCGGGGGTCACGCACTTGGGGGGTTGACGGGAGATTCTGACGAATGAGATACCAAAGGACGCTCGCGAGGATCAGGCACGCGAGTTTGCCCCTCCAGTCGTCGAGGAATATCTTCGTGAAGAGGTTCATTGGATAATAAGCTTGTGAGGAGTTTTCGAAATTGATCCGGCTTCAAATTGCGCTCGAGGGTCCCGCCGTGACAAATGGAAATCTGCCCGGTTTCCTCGGAAACCACAATAGCAACCGCATCGGACTCTTCGGTCACCCCCAGCGCCGCACGGTGCCGCAATCCCAGATTCCGGTCAAGATCCTCGCGTTGGGTGAGCGGAAAGATGCAGGCCGCGGAAACAATGCGGTCATTGCGAATGATCGCCCCGCCATCATGCAGGACGGTCTTGGGGTGAAAAATCGTGAGAACCAACTCTTTCGAATATTCGGAATCGAGAGCCACCCCGGTTTCGGTGATGGGACGCAGGGAGATCTCGCGCTCGATGGCAAGCAGGGCTCCCAGGCCCTTGCTGGAGAGCTCGAAGACTGTTTCCGAGATGGCTTCGATGGTTTCTTTTTTTTCAAAGGCCGATCCAAAAAACGGGTGACTTCCAAGCTCGGTGAGGGCCCGCCGGAGTTCGGGCTGAAAGATCACGACCAAGGCAATCGCCAAAAACACGGAGAGACTGCGCAGCAACCAACCAATGACCATCAGGTTCAGGAGCTGAGAGACAAGCGTCAGGGTTAGAAAGATCAGGGCCAGTCCGATGAGAATGCGGGCTCCATAAGTCCGGTGAAGATTGCGGTACGCGAAGTAGAGGACCAGCGCGATGATCAGGATCTCCACACCGGATGTCCATGTGGCCTCGATAAATTCCAGGAAGGTTTTAAGCATGGGGCATGCCGTGGAGGATGGCCTCGGTCATTCGCAAAGCCTGCGAGTGCGGAGCGGGATCATGAACACGAAAGATGCGGGCACCCCATTCGCGGCCGAGGCTGGTGAGGGTCACTCCCGGCCAATGACGGTCGGAGATCGCCGGGGCATCCGCCAGCCAGCCAAGGAATGATTTGCGGGAGACCCCCAGAAGAATCGGACGGCCCAGCGCCGCGAGGAGCGGGGTCGCACGAAGAATCTGTCGATTGTGGCCGGGGGTTTTGCCAAACCCGATGCCAGGATCCAAAACTATCGCTTGCGGAAGCATTCCGAAGTTTATGGAAAACTTCATCCTCTGTCGAAGAAATTCCCGGACTTCTTCCCCGGCCTGTTCATAGATGGGGTTGTCCTGCATGGTCGCCGGAGTGCCCTTCATGTGCATCAAGACCACGCCGGCTCCGGCACGGGTGACCACGTCCGCCATATCGGGATCGCCCCGCAACGCTGTGATGTCATTCACAATATCAGCTCCCGCCCGAAGAGCCTCCCGTGCCACCTCCGCCTTGCAGGTGTCCACCGAAATCACGATGTCGCTTCCGGCGCGGATGCCTTGGATGACGGGGATGACCCGGCGCAGTTCTTCTTCCAGGTTGACGGGATCTGCTCCGGGGCGGGTGGACTCCCCGCCGACATCAATCACCATGGCTCCACCGGCCTCAAGCTCCTTGGCCCGGCGGACCCCGTCAGCCACACTCAAATAGTTCCCTCCATCGGAGAAAGAATCCGGGGTGACGTTTAAAATTCCCATGATGATGCCATGCCGCGAGAGATCAAAAACACCCCGACGGTGTTGCCAAAGATGAAGGTTTTCGGTGGGTGTCACTGGAGTGCGGATCGTATGATTACAACATTTCTTGGTTGGAAACCACGGATTTTCGTTGTCAGGGACGGGTCTCATCACTGATTGTCAGGGCTGTGTTAGAGCTCAGTGATGTGACGTTGTTTGTTGGCAGCCGCGGGGAAGTCAAACCCTTGCTTGCGGATATCAGTGCCTCATTTCCGCGGGGCCACTTTGGCGCCATCATCGGGCCCTCCGGTTGCGGCAAAAGCACCTTGCTCAAAGTCATCGCTGGAATTGCCCATGGCGAGGAAGAGGGCGCTCTTTACTGGGAGGGACGGGACCTGATGGGGGGAGCAGACTTCGCCCCGTCCGAAATCGGCTACGTTCCGCAATTCAGCATTGCCCATGAAGAACTCACCGCGCTGGAGTGTGTGGTTTACGCCATTCGCCTGCGTGTCCGGGGCCTGAGCAGCCAAGCGGTCCAGCTCGAGGCCGAGCGAATTTTGGAAGAGGTGGGAATGTTGGAATTTGCGGATCGCCGGGTGCATGTCCTCTCCGGGGGACAAAAGCGCCGTCTGGCGCTTGCCATGGAGGTGGTGAGCCGTCCCGTCGTTTTGTTGGCCGACGAAGTGACAAGCGGCCTTGACCCCCGGGCGGAAGACGAAATTGTGAAATTGATGCACGGCCTTTCCCGAACCGGAGGGCGGGTCGTTCTTTCCGTCACCCACAGCTTGCGGCACTTGGATTATTACGACTCCGTGGTGGTTCTCACCGGCGGAGCCCTCGCCTACCATGGGCCGCCCGAATTTTTGGGTCATTATTTCCGGTGCGAAGATCCCCAGGATCTCTATGCCCGGCTCGAAGAGCGGGAGCCGCGCGAATGGGCGCACTCTTGGAAAAAGCACCGCTCGTCATTTCGCGAGGCCATGGGGGGTCGCGAGGACACGGACCTGCAATCCGTGCACTTTGGAAGTGAGGCGCTTGAAAGCGTGGAACCGGACAGCTCGGACAGCCTCCCCACCGCTCCGCAAGAGGCTCCTCGCCCGCCAAACGCCATCTCCCAGTTCCTCACGCTGGTCGGAAGGCGCTTTCGCATTTTTTTGCGGGATACCCCACAACTCATTCTGCAAGCCGGCCTGATTTTCGGCTTTCCTCTGCTGGTGGCCATCTTTGCATGGAACGGGCTCCCTGCCGTGCAGGACCTCTCCATGGGCCTCCGACTGGAGTTGGTGCAGCAACTCCATGAAAACATGAAGTTCCTCGTGGAAGGCAGCAAAATTGGCAGCCTGGTTTCCGGGATTGTCATGTTTCAAGTGATTTTGTTGACCCTGATGGGGGCCAACAATTCCGGGCGGGAAATCGCTGCGGAACGCCTGATTTTTGAGAAAGAGAAATTGGCGGGGTTAAGCCCGATCAGTTACGTGGCCAGCAAGGCCATGTTTCTTGCTGTTCTGGTGCTTGCGCAGTCGGTTTGGATGGGCCTTTTTGTTCACTTTGTCTGCGGCTTCCCCGGAAACCTCCCCACCCAACTCGTTTTTCTGGTGCTCGTGAACGCGGCAATGACGTCTGTCTGTCTGGCCATTTCCAGCTTGATGCGTTCCGCCGAGCAGGCCTCGCTGGTTTCCATCTATTTGGTGGGATTTCAACTCCCGCTTTCGGGGGCTGTGTTGGCCCTGCCGGAATGGGTAGGCTTGATCACACGTCCATTTATCGCCGCGTATTGGAGTTGGTCGGGCATTTTGCAAACTTTGCGCGGGGAGCGATATTATGACATCGTGCAAACCGTGGTTCAAACCGCCCTGTCTCCCGCCTCGCTCTGTATTTGGGTCCTGGCCTCCCACACCCTGATCGGATTGGTGATTGCCCTCATCGGGTGCCAAAAGACGAAGTTGTCGTGAGTGGAAGCCCGGAGTCCCCAAGCCCGGGACAGCTGCGGGGAACACTGGTTTATGATGGGGACTGCGGGTTTTGCCGGCTTTGGGTCGAGCGCTGGCGGAGACTGGCTGGACAAGGGGTTACTTTTATCCCTTTCCAGGAAGCCCGGATTGACGGTCTGGACCAGGCATCGTGCATGAAAGCCGTGCAGTGGGTTGGCGCAGATGGCACGCGGGCCTCGGGTGCCGAGGCTGTCTTTCGTTTGCTCGCCGAAGAGTCCTTCCTCTACGCTCTGCTTTTAAAGGCCTATTTGGCCTGCCGTCCTTTTGCGTGGATAACCCGGGTGGGCTATGAATTTGTGGCCGATCACCGTCCGGCATTTTCATGGGCCACCAAATTGCTTTGGGGAAAGGACGTACGAAGTCCAACCTTCGGCGTGGCCACGACATGGTTTTTGAGGGCCTTGGGGGCCATTTATCTTTTGGCGTTTGTCTCTTTTTGGGTCCAGGCTCCCGGTCTGGTCGGAAGCACGGGCATCGCTCCTTCGCCGGCTTTTTTTCAGCAGGCGGAAGAGGCCCTTGGCGGCAAAAACTTCCACCTGCTTCCCTCGGTTTTATGGTTCTCAGCGGGTGACACGGCCCTCGCTGCGTGGAGCGCCGCGGGAGTCCTGGCCTCGCTCGGCATCCTGTTCGGAATATTCCGCGCACCCGCTCTGATTGTGGCCTGGGCGGTCTACCTCTCCTTGTGTCTTGGAGGTGGCGTTTTTTATCAGTTTCAATGGGACATCCTCCTGCTGGAAACCGGCTTCCTGGCTGTGTTTCTGACGCCATGGACAATCCGGGCCACCCCCCATGTCTCCCCTCCCCGCCTGGCAAGATTTCTCCTCGTGTGGCTGCTCTTCCGCCTCGTGTTCGCGTCAGGGGTCGTGAAGCTTTCGTCCGGCGACCCCACCTGGTGGCCTGCGCTCACGGCGCTGGACTTCCACTACGTCACGCAACCCCTGCCCACCCCCCTCGCTTGGTTCGCTCATCAATGGCCGTCATGGTTCCAAAAGGCTTCGGTGCTGGTCATGTTTTTTATCGAACTCGTGTTGCCATTTTTTATCTTTGCCCCGCGCCGTTTGAGACTTTTAGCCGCCGCTGGTTTTGTTTTTCTTCAGGCGCTGATCATTGTCACCGGAAACTATGGATTCTTCAACCTGCTGACTCTGGC
>JBBECL010000340.1:0-1825 GCA_040881805.1 Terrimicrobiaceae bacterium
TTGCTGTATTGGTGGCCGGTTGTTCAGCCGTGGCCGAGTCGGGCCCGGTGGCCGCGATGGACGATGATCCCCTACCTGCTTCTGGCCGACTTGCAAAACACGGCCCTGGCGGCCTTCCTCAGCTTTCAAGATCGTGTGCTTTATTCCACCTACGAAAGTGCCCCGCGGATTTTTGGCATCAGCGCCCTGGAGGACCAAGCCGGAGCGGGGGCGTTGATGTGGGTTCCGGGATCTTTGGCCTTCATTCTCCCGGCTGGTTTTATCGCCTGGCAATTCCTGTCACCCCGCCGCGCGGTGCGGCCTTCGGAACATGCCCGGCACGGGAAACCCCCGCCCCCCGGCCCGACCCTTGTGCGAAAAGAAAACCCTGTCACGTCCCTGCCGCTCGACCTCTTTCACGTGAGGGGTTTGGGGGTGGTGATGCGGTGGACACATTTTCGCAAGTCACTGCAAATTTTGATGCTCGGGTTGGCGGCGTTTGTGGTGGCTGATGGGATCCGGGGGCCGCAAGTTTCTGCCTTGAATGCGGCCGGGGTCCTGCCATGGACCCATTGGCGCACTCTCACCGTGGTGGCGCTTTTGGTCGCTGGAAATTTGTTTTGCATGGCGTGCCCGTTCACCTTCGTCCGGGATCTGGGACGGAAGATTCTGCCGGCCCGCGCGGCGTGGCCCTCGTGGCTTCGCACCAAGTGGCTCGCGGTGGGGTTGTTGGTTGTTTATCTCTGGGCGTATGAGGCCTTTGACCTTTGGGACCGTCCCCTGGCGACGGCTCTCCTGATCCTCGGCTACTTCGTGACCGCGTTGCTGGTGGACGGATTTTTTCGCGGCGCCAGCTTTTGTCAATTCGTCTGCCCGATCGGGCAATTCCATTTTGTGCAGTCCCTGGTCTCCCCTTTTGAAATCAAAGTCCGCGAACCCGACGCGTGTTTGACCTGCAAGACCCACGACTGCCTGCGCGGAAACGCCTCCCAACGCGGCTGCGAATTGCACCTTTTCCAGCCGCGCAAGGCAGGAAACATGGACTGCACCTTCTGCCTGGATTGCGTGAAAGCGTGTCCCCATGACAACGTGGGGTTCCTGGCTGTGATGCCGGGGCGGGAGGTCATTCGGGATGAAAAAAAATCCACGGTGGGGACCTACGCCCGGCGCCCGGACATCGCGGCCTTGGTTCTTGTGCTGACCTTCGGGGCTTTTGTGAATGCGGCGGGGATGGTCGTCCCCGTGCTGGAAGGGATGGATGCCCTCACAAGTCGCTGGGAATTAAGCAGTGACTTGCTCCTTGTGAGCCTGCTCATGGCGTTCGGGTTGGTGATCTTGCCGGGGGCGGCATCGCTGGGCGCGGCGTGGCTGGGCGGGGGCAAAAAACTCTGGAGAGACCACCTCTGCCGGTTCGCCGTGGCCCTGGCCCCGCTGGGGTTTGGGATGTGGCTTGCGCATTTTGTTTTTCATTTTTTCACGGCGGCCCTCACTCCCGTCCCCGTGCTTGGTCGCGTGCTGGAGGATTTTGGATGGATCTCCTCCTCCACGGCCTGGGTCGCACCCTCCCCGGCGTTTTATGACCTCCCCGCTCTGGAAATCGTCCTGCTCAATGCCGGCTACCTGCTCTGCCTCTTCATGCTCTGGCGCATCGCGGCCCGGGCCCCCGGGGCAAGTCCGCGCCGGGCCTTTTCGCCATGGGCCGTCATCGCCACGACCCTCTATCTCCTTGGCCTTTGGATCATTTTCCAGCCCATGGAAATGCGGGGAACGCTGATGCATTAAAACCCGGGGGGCGGGCGGGATGACATCGCTCTGGCTCTGTTTCCGAGATTTTTGCATTTCCGTT
>JBBECL010000341.1:0-1809 GCA_040881805.1 Terrimicrobiaceae bacterium
ACCCCACCACCGTCTCAATCGAGTCCGCGATCACTTCGCGGGAAACGAGGGAATATTTCATGCCTTCGGTTCCCATGGAGATCCCGTCGGAGATGGTGATCGTGTTGAAGATCGTGGCCTTGCCGCCCGCCTTGTCCGTGCCAAGCGCGGCTTCGCGGGCGAGGGCATCAATGTGCATATTGCACGGCGTGACCATGCTCCACGTGGAGGCAATACCAATCTGCGACTTGGAAAAATCTTTTTCGCTGAAGCCGACCGGGTAAAGCATCGCCCGGCTGGGTGCGCGGCTGTTGCCGTCGAGAACAAGGGAGGAGTAGGGGCGGGAGTTTGGTTTTTTGGGAGTCATTGGAAAGAAATCTCTTATACCAGCGACCCAAGAAAAAAGCTAGTGATCCCTTGGGAGAGAAAAATAGGTCCTATAAGACCCATAAGACCTATTTCTTCCAGGCCGATTGGTAAACTTCCGCGCCCGATTCCACAAACTCCTTCGATTTTTCTTCCATGCCTGCCTGAAGAGCTTCCTCCTCCGAGATCGCCTGCTCGGCCGCGTATTTGCGGACATCCTCGGTGATTTTCATGGAGCAGAAGTGCGGGCCGCACATCGAGCAGAAGTGTGCGCTTTTTGCGCCCTCTTGAGGGAGGGTTTCATCGTGGTATTCCCGGGCGGTCACGGGGTCGAGGCTCAGGTTGAATTGGTCCTCCCATCGGAATTCAAAGCGCGCTTTCGAGATGGCATTATCGCGGAGTTGGGCTCCGGGATGACCTTTGGCCAGGTCGGCGGCGTGCGCCGCGAGCTTGTAGGTGATGACCCCGGCTTTGACGTCTTCTTTGTTGGGCAGGCCCAAGTGTTCCTTGGGGGTCACGTAGCAAAGCATCGCGCACCCATACCACCCAATCATCGCGGCTCCGATGCCACTCGTGATGTGGTCATAGCCGGGGGCAATATCCGTGGTGAGGGGCCCAAGCGTGTAAAACGGGGCCTCATGACACCACTCGAGTTGTTTGGCCATGTTTTCTTCGATCATGTGCATCGGGACATGGCCGGGGCCTTCGTTCATGACTTGCACCCCTTTGGCCCAGGCCCGCCGGGTCAGTTCGCCTTGAACTTCGAGTTCACCGAATTGGGCCTTGTCATTGGCATCCGCAATCGAACCCGGACGGAGTCCGTCGCCGATACTGAAGGAGACATCATAGGCCGCCATGATATCGCAAATGTCGTCCCAATGCGTGTAAAGGAAGTTTTCTTTGTGATGGGCCAGACACCACTTGGCCAGGATGCTGCCTCCGCGGCTCACAATACCGGTCATGCGTTTTGCGGTGAGCGGTATAAAACGCAGGAGAACCCCCGCGTGGATTGTGAAATAATCCACGCCCTGTTCTGCTTGTTCGATGAGGGTGTCCCGGTAAATGTCCCATGTGAGTTCCTCAGCTTTGCCGCCCACTTTTTCGAGCGCCTGATAAATGGGGACCGTGCCGATGGGAACCGGCGAGTTGCGGAGGATCCACTCACGGGTGGCGTGAATGTTTTTGCCGGTGGAAAGATCCATCACCGTGTCAGCACCCCACTTGGTCGCCCACCGCATTTTTTCGACTTCTTCCTCGATGCTGGAAGCCACGGCGCTGTTGCCGATGTTGGCATTGATTTTGACGAGGAAATTTCGTCCGATGATCATCGGTTCGAGTTCCGGGTGATTGATATTCGCTGGGATGATGGCACGTCCGGCCGCGACTTCGCTGCGCACAAATGCGGCGGTGATCTCTTGCGGGATGCGTTGGGGAAAACGCGAAAATACACTGGGTGTGTAGGGG
>JBBECL010000342.1:0-11252 GCA_040881805.1 Terrimicrobiaceae bacterium
TTCCATGTCATTCAAGCCAATCCCCGAGTCCGCCAGCGTCGCCTGCATCACCACCGAGGTCTTGTCTTTTTCCAGCTCGAACCCTCCAAAATGAATATTTCGCGGGGAATAGGTGCCGGCAAACCGCCCGGTGATCCCCTCGGGGCTCCATTCCGATACGAGTTGATCCAGCGCAACTTGGAAGGCCCCTGAATGGGCGTTTCTGGTCCCGTCACCGGTCCACCGAAATTGAAGTCCCCCGCGGTCAATCGGCAGCGGATTATCGGGGAGCCACGCGTATTCGCCGAGGTCACTCACACGCCCTTGGAATTGGCCGGTGTAAGTGTTGGGAAAACGCAGGGCCACCGAGCCCTGGCCTGTGACATAATCTCCGGAACTCCACAACTCCAGACGCTGCACCCGCGCTTCCCCACCGGCAAAAAGCACATCCAGTTTTCCCGACTCCACGGAACGCCCGCGCACGGCCATCTTCGAAGCTTCCACGGAAAGAAAGCCGCCCACCATTTTTGCACGTCCATTGAGCACCGCGCTCACCGTCATCCGCCCGCTCAACTCGTCAAAGGGCGGCCCGAGGAGCCCCCCCAAAGCCGCCATATCATAAATCGAGGCCGAGACATTGAGAAGAAAGGGAGACGAGGCCACATCCTTCCAGTCCCCGGAGAGGGCCAGCTCCCCATTGGCGGAGACCGAGTTTTCTTCCTGACGCAATTGCAGCTCGCCAAGGGAGAGGCGGCGGTTGATCAAGCTGACACTGGACTCCAGCGTTTTCCATCCCCGTTCGCCCCAGCGAAAATCTTCGGCCATGAGCCGCAAGGACGCCTCCGCATCCAGAGGACGATCCGGGTTTCCCCGAAATGTGAACCGCCCCTCGGTGAGCAGGCCTCCCGCCTTGCGTTCGAAACCAAAAAATTCCGACACCTCCTCAAAATGAAATCCCGATGCCCAAACGGCCGCATCCACGCCGGGTTCCCCCCGCCACTCCCCAAAAAAAGCCCCTCCGCGCAGGGACCCCCCAAACAACGCCGCATGCACGTCCACCCCCACCCCGCCGGGTCGGGACAGTTGAATAGAGAGGTTGTCCACGGTCATGCCTTTCCGAAGGATCATATCCGCAAGAAAGGCCTCCCCATTTTTCCAAGCTGTCCTCGCTTGTTGGGCGGCAAAAACCTGACGCACATCTTCCACGCGCAATTCCATCCCCGCAGCACGGAATTGTCCCAGGGCGGCCTCATCGAAGTCGGCGTTCACATCGCTGATTCCGAAGCTCCCCCCATTCCACAAGACGTCAAAGCCCAACTCCCCCAGCACCACACGCTTGGGCAGTGCCCACAACACGCAGTCTGCCTCTTTTTGCCTTGCCGTGTCTGCCAGACGCCGCATCGGTTCCACGGGTGGCAGCGCCTCGCGCCGTTGATCCATGACAATCCACCCATCCCGCACGGAGGCTTCACGAAGAAGACGTCCCGATTTGCCGAACATTCCCGTCGGCCAATTCAGCACAATCTCCACGCGCCCCAGCTTCGCAGCCGTGCGGGAAACCGCCGGATCTTTGGCCCGGACACGAACTTTCTCAAGAACAACCGGGGCCCCCAGTCGGGCCGTGATCTCACCCACTTCCACCACCAACCCCGCAGCATCTCCCCCGGCGTCCAGCGCCATCCGAAGCCCCTTCTCGAGCAGCACCCCATGAAACACATAGGCCGCCACCAACACAACAGCAAGCAGCCCAAGCAGGACATACCTCCCTCTCTTGCGCTTCACGGGTTCTCGCTTGGTGTCATTCACAACCCTGATCAATACCCGCAGACACCCCACCTTCGCAAGCCACGTGTCGGCTGGTTTTTCTCCGGGGCGTGGCAGTCCCGTGCCCGGCGACTTGTTTTTCTCATGCGACGGACGGCGAGAAACCGCCATCCCCACCAACAATAGGACGGTTCGCACTCACTTTGAAAACCCCGACTAAGCGTCAACGAGGGCTTGGACGTGGGCTGTGCAAGCGGAGGCGAGTCCGCTGAGATGATAACCTCCTTCAAGCAAGGAGATCATCCGACCTTCCGCGGAGTCTGCCGCCACTTTTGCCAAGAGCTCGGTCATATCGGCGAAGTCTTGATCTTCGAGGAGGAAACCACCAAGCGGATCGTCTTTTCTTGAGTCGAATCCGGCGGAGATCAGGACCAGCTCGGGACGGAAGGATTTCATGGCGGGAATCAGCTTGTTCTCCATGGCCCCGAGAATTTCTTTGCGGCCAGACCCGGCCGGAAGGGGACAGTTCATGGTGAATCCTTTGCCTTTGCCAAGGCCGGTTTCCGAACTGTGCCCTGTGCCCGGATACCATGGGGCTTGGTGGGTATTGAAGACAAAGACGGTGTCATCCTCATAAAACGCATCCTGAGTGCCGTTGCCGTGATGCACATCCCAATCAACGATGAGAACCCTTCCGATCTTGTGGACTTGTTGGGCATGACGCGCGACCAAGGCGACATGATTCCAAATGCAAAAGCCCATTCCCCGGCTTGGGCTGGCGTGGTGTCCGGGAGGTCTCAAATTGCAGAAGACGCGTTTTAGCGTGCCGGTGCAAACGGCATCGGTCGCATTGAGGGCTGATCCCGAGGCGAGGGATGCGACCATGAGTGAGTCCGCGCTGATCGCGGTGTCGCCAGTGCTCAGACGGCGTTTTCCCGCCTCGAAGTCGCTTTTAACGATGTCGTAATATTTGCGTGTGTGGACGCGAAGAATTTCTTCTTGGGTGGCCTCGCGACTTTCGATTTTTTTGAGCTGGGCGGAAAAGCCTGCTTTTTCGAGCGCGGCATGTACGGCATCAAATCGGTCCGGTGAGTCCGCGTGGCCCCGGCCGGTGAGATGGCGCTTGAATCTGGCATCAGAGACCAGTCCGCAGACAGCGGGCTTGTTCTTTTTTTCTTCCGCCAGAGCCGGATTCTTGAGAACGGGCAGTGCCAGGCCCATTCCGAATGCGGCAGAATTTTTAAGAAATTTTCGTCGGTTTATCACTCCGGTCATGCCTTATGATATACGGACGAACAAAGAGCCGCAACCCCTTCGGATTTTTTGGATTTCGTTGGGGTGTGATTAAAAGTGGGCGAGGCAGTTAGCGGAGGCCGGCGGTCCCAGGGCCAGTGACCGCACTCACATTTAATCGGCACCTGTCGGCGAGCACGTCAAAGCTCCGCCAAAATCCCATTAAAGGTCTGGCTTGGGCGCAGGGCTTTGGAGGTCAGGTCTTCGTCCGGCATGTAGTAGCCGCCGATGTTGACGGGGTGTCCTTGCACGGCCTTGAGTTCCTCGATGATTTTTGTTTCATTGGCACCGAGTTTCGCGGCGATGGGGGCAAAGATTTTTTGGAGGCCGGCATCGGCGTTTTGTGCGGCGAGTTCCCGAGCCCAATACAGCGCGAGGTAGAAGTGGCTGCCCCGGTTGTCGATGCCCCCCACCTTGCGGGCGGGGGACTTGTTATTTTCAAGGAATGTGCCGGTGGCGGCATCCAAGGTTTCGGCAAGGACTTTGGCTTTTTCGTTTTGGAACGTTTCGCCGAGGTGTTCGAAAGAAACCGCCAGGGCCAAAAATTCGCCGAGGGAATCCCAGCGAAGGTAGTTTTCGGCAACAAATTGCTGAACGTGTTTGGGGGCTGACCCACCGGCGCCGGTTTCAAAGAGTCCGCCTCCGTTCATGAGGGGCACGATGGAAAGCATTTTTGCGCTGGTGCCCAGTTCGAGGATTGGGAAGAGATCCGTGAGATAATCCCGGAGAACATTTCCTGTGACCGAGATGGTGTCCTTTCCTTCGACCATGCGTTCGAGGGTGAACTGACACGCTTCGGCGGGTGGGAGAATCCTGATTTCGAGGCCATTGGTGTCGTGATCTTTGAGGTAAAGCTCAATCTTTTGAATCAACCTGGCATCATGGGCGCGCACTTTGTCGAGCCAGAACACGGCAGGGGTTTGGGTGGCGCGGGAGCGATTGACCGCAAGCTTCACCCAATCACGGATGGCCGCATCCTTGGTTTGGCAGGCCCGCCAGATGTCGCCTGGGTCGACGGCATGTTCCATCAAAACTTTGCCAACGGCATCCACCACCCGGACAACTCCCTTGGCGGAAATTTCGAAGGTCTTGTTGTGGGACCCATATTCCTCCGCGGCTTGGGCCATGAGACCCACGTTGGGAACCGAGCCAATCGTGCGTGGATCCAAGGCTCCACGGTTTTTGCAGAATTCAATCACTGTCTGATAAACCCCGGCGTAGGAACTGTCGGGGATCACCGCGAGGGTGTCCGCCGTTTTGCCTTGGGCATCCCACATTTTCCCGCCCGCACGGATCATCGCCGGCATCGAGGCATCAACAATAATGTCGCTTGGCACATGCAGATTGGTGATTCCTTTGTCAGAGTTCACCATCGCAAGGCCGGGGCCATTGGCGTAAGCGGCTTGGATATCGGCTTCGATCTCGGCACGCTGGGACTCGGGGAGCGCCGAAATTTTGGCCACGAGATCCCCAAACCCATTTTTGAAATCCACTTCCAATTCACCAAAGACCTGCCGGTGCTTGGCGATGAGGTCTTTAAAAAACGCCTGCACGCCATGACCGAACAACATGGGGTCGGACACTTTCATCATCGTGGCTTTCAAGTGAAGCGAAAACAAAACTCCGCGCGTTTTGGCCGCAGCAATTTGTTTTTCTAGAAACGCCACCAATGCGGCCTTGCTCATGAAGGTGCCATCCAGAACCTCGCCGGCTTTGAGCGGAGTTTTGTCTTTCAGCACCGTCACAGCCCCATCTTCGGCCACGAACTCAATCCGGACCTCGGTGGGTTCCGGAGCCACAACAGATTGTTCGTTGGAGAAAAAATCATCATGCCCCATCGTCACCACAGATGTTTGGGAGTCCATCGACCAAGGATCCATGGAATGGGGGTTCTTGCGTGCAAAGTCTTTCACCGCCCTGGGGGCCCGCCGGTCGGAGTTGCCTTCTCTCAGAACTGGATTCACCGCACTGCCTTTGATCTTGTCATATCTGGCTTTAATGGCTTTTTCCTCCCCGGTTTTGGCCGGGTCCGGATAGTCAGGCAGCGCATACCCCTTGGCCTGAAGCTCGGCGATAGCGGCTTGGAGTTGGGGAACCGAAGCGCTGATGTTTGGCAGTTTGATGATATTGGCCGAGGGTTTGAGGGTGAGTTCTCCGAGGTCTGCCAGCGCGTCCCCGATTCTTTGGTCTTCGGTCAAAAATTCCGCGAAGTTCGCAAGGATGCGGGCCGCCAGCGAGATGTCCCGGGTTTCCACCGAGATACCCGAGTGCCGGGTGAAGGCCGCAATGATGGGCAAGAGAGAATAGGTGGCGAGGGCGGGAGCTTCGTCGGTTTTGGTGTAGATAATGGTGGGTTGTTCGGACATCATAAAATTGGACAGATCTTTTTATTTAAGGGAACGCGACCCAGGCGGTCAAAATCAATTCCGCGAATCTCCCTGCTGCAAGCGGCAAGACTTAAAATCTTTTTCAACCACCCGTCAAAAAGTTGACGATGAGAGGCCAGTCCGTGGCGAGGAATGCGGAGACATCATGACCGGAACCCGGAGCAACCCAGAGTTGCTTGCGTCCCGGATATTCGTTGTAGAGCTTTTTCCCAAGCGCTGCCGGCACCACCGAGTCTTTTTCCGCCACCACAAAGGCGGCGGGTCCGGGATAGGCTGCGAGGTGTTTGTCCGATTCAAACCGCGTCCGCATGAGCGCGGAAACGGGAAGCCAGGGGTAGTGATTTCGAGCTGCATTCACGAGGGAGTCAAAGGGCGTCACCAAGATCAGCCCAGACACTCGCTCCTTGCGCCGGGCGGCCACGGCTGCGGCCACACCACTTCCCAGAGATTCCCCCAACATCCAAATTTTGCGATCCGGCAACGCCGACAAAACATCCACAGCCTCCAAGCCGGACAAGGTCAGTGACTCCTCCGTGGGTTGACCAGCCCGGGCCCCATAGCCGGGATATTCCAACAAATACGTTTTCCACTTTCCCGCCTGCCGGGAGTATTGATGGTAATACGCACGATGAAGGGCATTCCCGGCGTTGCCGTGAAGCACAAGCAGACTGTTCGTCGGCTCCCCCTCCAAAGATTGCCAACCAATCTGCAGGCCCTGGGGATTGCGCCATGGTTCAAAACCGTTCCGAACCGCGAGCCGATCACCCTCTTCGGAGCTTTGACGCGAGGGAAAAAAAATCATCGCGTCCTGATGGAAATACACGGCGGCTGTGATCACCCCATAGCCCAGCAAAAGCAGAAAGATCAGAATTCCCATGGAAGATCGGGGGAGGTCCATAACTTGAAAACAATACAACCTGTCGCATCACTTGCAACAGTTTCGGCACCTTCTTGGGGCACAAAACACCGGGGGATCAGAATTTTTTGTCCTTTGTGGTGAACGGGAAACTGTCCGTTTGGAATGGCAAGGCCGGTCCGGGCGGCGTGGGGAGCCTGGGTCAAAATGGACGCATCAAGGGGTGAAAATTCGTGTTTTCAACTTTCGATAGAACCCTGTGATTCGAGATCACCGATGGCAATGTCACGCCGGCTTGTAGCAGGCCTGCCGAAAGCCCAAGAATGAGGAGGGAACAGGTTTCCCTGGCCGGGGTTTAACTCGGTTGGGTCATTTTTTCGGCGATAACCCACTGATCAAACTGCTCCGGGGTCACATGGCCGAGAGCCACCGCAGCCTCTTTCAGACTGGATCCGTCTTTATGGGCCTTTTTGGCAATCTGGGCGGCTTTGTCATATCCAATGTGAGGATTCAGGGCAGTCACCAACATCAACGAGTTTTTCACGTAACCGTCGATCTGCTCCAGATTCGGTTCGATGCCAGTGACACAATGTTCGTTGAACGAGCGGGCTCCGTCAGAGAGAAGACGAACAGAGTGGAGGAAGTTGTGGATGATCACTGGCTTGAACACGTTGAGTTCAAAGTTTCCTTGAGAGGCGGCAATCCCGATGGCGGTGTCATTTCCCATGACCTGCACGGCAATCATGGTGATCGCCTCGGATTGGGTGGGATTGACTTTGCCTGGCATGATTGAGGAGCCGGGCTCATTCTCGGGGATGGTGAGTTCCCCCAATCCACAGCGTGGACCGGAAGCGAGCCACCGGATGTCGTTCCCGATTTTCATCAGGGCACACGCCAGAGATTTGATGGCCCCGCTGGCAAAAACAAATTCATTGTGGCCGGAAAGGGCGGCAAATTTGTTGGGAGCTGACACGAAGGGATGACCTGAAATCGAGGCAATGTGGGCGGCGGCCTGCTCACCGAAGGCGGCGGGTGCGTTGAGGCCGGTTCCGACCGCCGTTCCCCCAACCGCCAATTCTGCCAAGCCTCCCAAGGATTTCTCAATATCCCGGCAGGCGTTGTCCAGCAAAGTGACATAGCCGGAAAACTCTTGACCAAGGGTCAGGGGCGTCGCGTCCTGCAGATGCGTGCGTCCGATTTTTACGATGGAGGAAAACGCTTCCGCCTTCTTGTGGAGGGACTCCCGAAGTTCCCGGATGGCGGGCAACAAATTTTCAACGACCACGGAATAAGCCGCTATCGACATGGCGGTCGGAAATGTGTCATTCGACGATTGGGACATGTTGACATCGTCATTCGGGTGAATCGGTTTTTTGCTGCCCTTCTCACCACCGGCCATTTCGATGGCCCGGTTGGAAATGACCTCATTGGCATTCATGTTGCTTTGCGTGCCACTGCCCGTCTGCCAGATCCGCAACGGAAAATGATCGTCCAGTTTGCCATGAATCACTTCATCGGCGGCTTGCACGATCAACCCGCATTTTTCGGAGGCCAGCTTCCCAAGGTCCCGATTGGCCAGCGCACAAGCTTTTTTCAAAATCCCCAGCGCTTTGATCAATTCGCGGGGCTTGGTGTCATCCCCAATATCAAAATGAACCAGTGACCTCGCCGTCTGGGCTCCCCAGTAACGGTGATGCGGAACCTCGATGGCTCCCATGCTGTCAGTTTCAAGGCGGTGGCCGGGGGAGGCTGTTTCAGGAGAGGTGGAGTTCATTTTTGAACGATAGATGATTTCGATTTCGACCACTAGTAGTTTTTCTAATATTTTGTTTTTTGGCAAAGGTCATTTTATCGTCTGATCTCGAAAAATGCCATTCTGTAAGATCATCAAGGCCTTCGACCTCCCGCCTCTTACACCCGGGGCCTCGGTCAAGAGACTTCTGGAGCAAAAATTCATCGAGCGCCCCGGAGCAGGAAGAGCCACTCGCCACAGCACTCTGCGAGAGCCAAATTTAAAAAGGGAACCATGACCTTCTCCAAAGAATCCGATCTTGCAGCCACCGTGATCCCTGCCGTATGCATTGAAAATCGAAAGATAGGGCACAAAAAGACCATCATGTTTCCTTGCTTCGCTGCCGCGATTCTCTTCATCCTTCTCACAATGACCAGTAGCCCCGCTTCCACCCAGCCGATCCCGTGTCCCCAAATTCCCGGGGTGGATACGTCGGATTGGGAAGCTATTCAGCAAGGTTTCCGGAAGGCTCCGGCTTTGGCATTTCGTCAGGCTTGGAATGAGAAAACCGAGCGGGGCTTTTGCAAAGGCACCGTGCGGATTGGGTGGCAGAAGGATCGGTTTCTGTGTTTTGCGGAATTGGAGGATCGTGATGTCATCACGCGGGCCAGCGAGCGGAACCAGGAACTCTGGACGCTGGGGGATGTGTTGGAGTTGTTCACGGGGGTCCATGGGCAGCCTTCTTACATCGAATACCACACCGCCCCCAACGGGTTGACTCTCCAACTGCGTTTTCCGGATTCCGAAACCCTCAAAAACCTTGGCCAACCCGGCGGCCTGAAAGCCGTGATGGTCAAAGATGATGCCGCACTGGTCCAGACCCGCAAGACCCGAACGGGATGGGAGATTTACGGGGAAGTTCCGGCCGCCTCCGTGTGGGCAAAAAAACCACCCAAAGCCTCGCTGGCCGGACAGGTTTGGGATCTTCACTTCGGGCGCTATGACTACTCCTCTGACAAAAAAGCCCCCGTTCTCTCGTCAACCGCTCCGCTGACCCGGGCGGCGTATCATCGCCGTCATGAATGGCAGCGGATCAAGTTTGTGGAATAACTCACACCCGGATTGCCAAGAGGAACCAAGTCCTGATATAGAAACTTCTTCACCTATGAAGAAATCTCCCATCTATCTGATCGCCAACGGTGATCTTCGTCTCTCCGCAAACCAAATGTGCCAGGAGGCGCAAACCGCCATGGAAGCGCAGCTTGTGATTGCTCTCGAAGCCGAGGGACACCAGGTCATTCGTGCCCATGAATTCGATCCCAAGAAGGGTCATGGTTTTATCGACAGCCAAAAATACGGGATGGAAGTTTTTAAGAAGATTCCCCGAAGCGCTCCCCTCGTGGTGGCCGAGGCCGTTTGGCAATACAGTCATCACATCCTGCATGGCTTGATCACCCATGAGGGTCCGATCCTGACCGTGGCCAATTGGAGTGGTACGTGGCCGGGGCTTGTGGGCATGTTGAATCTGAATGGTTCCCTCACCAAGGCGGGCGTGGAGTATAGCACCTTGTGGAGTGAAGATTTTTCGGATGACCTCTTCCTGAAAGGCCTGCGCTCATGGCTTCACAAAGGGACGATCAAACACAACACCTCCCACACGATTCCCTACAAAAAAGCCAAGGTTCCGGCCACGGCCAAAAAGATGGGAGCAAAACTTGCCAAAGACCTTCTTCGCAACAAGGCGATTATGGGCGTCTTTGATGAGGGATGCATGGGCATGTTCAATGCCATTGTGCCCGATGAGTTGCTCCATCCCACGGGTGTTTACAAAGAGCGGCTGAGTCAATCGGCTCTTTATGCCAAGATGCTCACCGTCAGCGAGGACGAGGCCCGCGCCGCCTACCTGTGGCTCTTGGAGCGGGGGATGACATTTCATTTCGGCCCCGGCGAGGAACAGGACCTCACGGAAAACCAAGTGATCCAACAACTCAAAATGTATATCGCAGCGGTGCGGATCGCGGCGGAGTTCGGCTGCGCGACAATTGGTATCCAATACCAGCAAGGGCTCAAGGATTTGGCTCCCGCCTCGGATCTTGTCGAGGGGCTCTTGAACAATGTCGAGCGCCCGCCGGTTTACCACGAGATCACCGGAGAGGAACTCTATGCCGGCGAAGCACTCCCCCACTTCAATGAAGTTGATGAATGTGCGGGCTTGGACGGATTGGTGACCAATCGCATTTGGAAATCTCTGGGCCTGCCCCCGGAGAACACCCTTCATGACCTCCGTTGGGGACGTCATTACTGCGGGCCTTCGGAAGGATCCAAGAATGGCACCCTGGATGATTACGTGTGGGTGTTCCTTATTTCAGGAGCCGCACCCCCGGCCCACTTTATCGATGGATTCCGTGGGACCCACAGCGAACGCCAGCCCGCCATGTATTTCCGCCTCGGCGGGGGAACGGTCAAAGGTATCAGCCGTCCGGGATGGATTGTTTGGAGCCGCGTCTTTGTCGAGGATGGTTGCCTGAAATATGACACCGGCCTCGGCGAAGTTGTCCAACTCCCCAGGGAGGAAACGGAAGACCGTTGGAAACTCACAACATCCCAGTGGCCGATCATGCACGTCACCCTCAAAGGCATCAGCCGGGACCAAATGATGGCCCGTCACAAATCCAACCACATCCAAGTGGCTTACGGAAATGACAAAGCCTCCGCCAAAAAAGCCCTGTATGCCAAAGCGGCCGCGTTCCGCGAAATGGGGCTTGAGGTTTCGTTCTGCGGAAAAATTTGAGGAAAGATTTCATGAACCGCACTGCCATCATCGACCGCGAAACTTCCGAAACCAAAATCCATTTGGAACTCCATGTGGATGGGCAGGGCTCTTCTTCGATTGAAACGGGCATCGGGTTTTTTGATCATATGCTGACGCTCTTTTCCAAGCATGGACTCTTCGATCTCAAAGTCGAAGCCGTGGGAGATCTTCAAGTGGATTATCACCACACCGTTGAAGATGTTGGCATTGTCCTCGGTCAGGCCTTCGCGAAGGCCTTGGGTGAGAAGGCCGGGATCTGCCGTTATGGCACCTTCCATGTGCCCATGGATGAGGCGCTCGTTCGGGTCGTGATCGACCTGAGCGGACGCCCCTACCTGGCTTATGATGTGCCGCCGTCCGTGGAACCCGTGGGGGGGAATTTTTCTTTTCAGTTGGTCGAAGAATTCCTCCGCGCCTTCACCACCAACA
>JBBECL010000343.1:0-11200 GCA_040881805.1 Terrimicrobiaceae bacterium
CTTGGCCAACCCCAACGCCCGAGCCCACGCCCGAGCCCACGCCCGAGCCCACGCCAGAGCCCACGCCAGAGCCCACGCCAGAATCCCCGGTGTCACCTTCGTTGGATGGTGGGGTTTCCCCAGCTCCGGAAGCCGCACCAATTCCGGAAGATTCGCCCCGGGCCAGTCCGGAACCTTTGCCAGCCGGCCCGCCACCCACGCCTTCCGAGACCCCGGCACCAGTGTCGGCCACTCCCGCAGAGAATCCGGCTGATCAGCCGGCACCTCCCGCCACAGAAAGTTCGCCAGCCCCGTGATGCAGGGTGGATTTTCGGTTGCCATTTCAGGATATGGTTGCGCGTGTTCGCTGGGGTTCACCCGTGATCAAGTGACCCGCTCGCTGCGATCGGGAAGTGCCCATGTGGTTCCCGTGGATCTGTTTTCTGTGGAGGGATGCCAGGCCCGGACGGCGGCACAATTCCCCGCGTCTCCGGCTGAGTTGGCGGCAGCGATCCACTTCCCCGCCGGACGATGGTCGCGTGCGGCTCAGTCGGTGCTTGTGGTTCTTGCGGAGGCGCTTCAAAACCGCGCCAATTTTCAACCGGACGTTGTGATTGTTGGCACGACGAGCGGTGGGATGGATTTCGGGGAAGCCTTTTATCGCCGCGCCATGGAGGGTGGGAATCTGGAATCGGCTTCACGAAGGGTGAGGTCCTACCTGCCACAAACTCCGGTTCTCGATGCTCTGCGGGTCTTGGGAATCCGTGCGCCAGTGCGTGTGGTTTCCAATGCCTGTGCCTCGGGCACCAACGCCTTGGGTTTGGCCTGGCAGCTCGTCCGGAGTGGCCGTGCGAACCGCGTGATCGCCGGAGGTTATGATACGTTGGCGCAGCTCGTCTATGCCGGCTTTGATTGTTTGAAGGCCTCGACTTCGGAGCTGTGCCGGCCCTTCGATGCCGGGCGCTCCGGGCTCGTGCTTGGAGAGGGGGCCGCCTTTTTTTTGATTGAACGCGAAGGGGATACCAAAATCACCGGTTATGGGTCCGCCACAGACACCCACCACCTCACACAGCCCCACCCCTCGGGATCCGGACCAGCCATGGCCATGCGGCGGGCTTTGGAAGCAGCCAGGTGCGAGCCCGGGGCCGTGGACTACATCAACGCTCACGGAACTGCCACGCTTCAAAATGATGCGTGTGAAGCCGCAGCCATTCAGAGCGTCTGTCCCAAGGCCGCGGTGAGCAGCACCAAAGCGATGACCGGCCACACCTTGGGGGCCGCCGGAGCCATCGAGGCGGCCTTTTGCGCAATCAGCCTGGCACAGGACTTCCTCCCGCCGACGCTGAATTTTCGGAACCCGGATCCCGGAGTCACTCTTGATCTGGTGGTCAATGCTTCAAGACCCGCCAAAAGCCGCCGCGTGCTCTCCAATTCTTTTGGCTTTGGCGGGGCCAATGCCTCCCTCCTTCTTGAGTCGGCATGAGCCCGCTTGGTCACATTCTTGGCACCGGGTGGGTGACCCCATATGGACGATCGGTGTCAGATGTTTGCCACAAAATATTTGACGGGCAGACCCCACCCTCCGAAATGCTGGAAATCGCGGGACACACCTGGCCATGTTATCGAGTGGACCCCTCTTCGCTTCCCGAGACAAACGCGTTCCCCCGACTGCGGCGTTCTGGCAAGATTTCCCACTTTGCCCTGACCGCAGCCATTGATGCCGTCGTGTCAGCCGGTTTGACGGAGGACGAAAAATCGCAACTCCCCATCCTTTTTGCCACCTCGGATGGGGGCGTCATTTACACACGCCGATTTTTTACCGAATTGGACGCACGCGGCCCGGGGGCGGGGAGTCCCTTGCTGTTTCCGGAGACCGTTTACAATGCAGCGGCCAGTCACGTGGCCGCCTACTTCCAGTCGGACAGGGAGGCCACAGCCATGGTCGGGGATGCCGCCGTGGCGCTCAGCGCGATTTCGGCAGGATGCGAACTTCTGTCCCAAGGTCTTTCCAAGCATGTCCTCATCATCGCCGCCAACGAATGCGATGCGATCTCGGTGGCAGGTTATTCGCGCTGGAAATTTCTTTGTCAGACGCCCGATGATCCCACAGGAAACATTTTTTCCGAAGGGGCCGCTGCCATCGTCCTCGGGCCACCACGGCAGCGGAAACCGGCTCTTATGTGGTGCCGGGAAGGAAGGCCGCATTTTTCGCGGAAAGAGGCCGGGGACAGCCTGCGGGAAATCCTCACTCACCCATCGGTTCCGCCGCCATGGATCTTCGCCTCCTGCCAAAGAACACCTCTGCAGGAGATCGAACAGGAGGCCATTGGCCACCTTGATGGAAAAATCTTTGATGTGAAAAAATCCCTCGGAGAAGGCCTCGCCTTCACCGCCATGGCCCAAATCGTCGCGGCATCCCACCTCGTGGAAACCAGCTCCCAATCAGCCTTGGTGACCGTGCTCGGCTTTGCGAGCGGGACTGCAGCCGCCAGCCTGTCTTGCCGGTGACTTCATGAAGGCTGCCCGTAGTAGGCGGTGCTGCCGTGTTTGCGGAGGAAGTGTTTTTCGGCCAGGTAGCGGGGAAGCGGGGGGGCCACCGGGTTGAGGGCCAAGGTTTTGATGGCGAGTTCGGCCACAATTTCCAGGGCCATGGCGACTTCGACGGCTTTTTTGCCGGAGGAGGCCCAAACAAAAGGCCCATGATTGCGCACAAGAATGGCGGGAACATCCGCGGGGGATTGATGGTCCACGGATTCAAGAATCATTTTTCCAGTTTCCCATTCGTAGTCCCCCGAGACTTCTTCGGGAGTGAGGGATCGCGTCACCGGAACAGGCCCCCGGAAATAATCCGCATGGGTCGTTCCAAAATCTGTCAAAGGAACCCCGGCTTGAGCAAATGCTGTGGCCGAGCGGGAATGGGTATGGGCGACGGCGCGAATGCCCGATGACGAAAATGCGGCAAGCAGGCGGCGATGGGTGGGGGTATCCGATGACGGACGTTTGTCACCCCAAACCACTTCGCCCCCCAAGTTAAGTACGACGATATCGGCTGGTGTCAGGGCCTCGTAAGGCACTCCACTGGGCTTGATGGCAAAGACCGACAGGTCTTCGGACAACACGCTGATATTTCCAAAGGTCAGATCGATCAGGCCCGCCGCGGCCAGGTCACGGTTTGCCTCGCAGCATTCCTCGCGGAGGGCGTCAAAGCCGGGGGCGCTCATGCTCCCAAGGACGACTGGTATGACATCTCACTCCAGAGCCGTTCTTTTCGGAATTCCCGCACGCGGGTGTCCGCGTCAATCACCGCGAGTTCGACCCCGGCGATTTCCGCGAAATCCGAGACATGTTCTGTCGTGACTCCGTAACTGAAAACCGTATGGTGGGCTCCTCCTGCATGGATCCAGGCCTCGCAGGCGGTTTTGAAATCCGGGCGGCACTTCCAGACCGCACGCGCCACGGGCAATTTGGGCAGGGGCTCGGGTGGCACGATGGCGTCCACCTCGTTGACGATCAAGCGGAAGCGATTGCCGAGATCAATGAGTGACGTGTTTGTGGCTGGTCCGGCCCCGGCATCAAAGACCAGGCGCACAGGATCTTCCTTGCCGCCAATCCCGAGCGGGTGAATTTCGCAGGTGGGTTTGTGGGAGGCGATTGATGGGCAAACCTCCAGCATGTGGGCTCCCAGCACGAGGTGATTTCCAGGTTCGAGGTGATATGTGTAGTCCTCCATGAACGAGGTTCCACCCAGATCCCCGCCCAGAATTTTGAGCGCCCGCAGAAGGGCCGCCGTTTTCCAATCCCCCTCCGCACCAAACCCATAACCGTCGGCCATGAGACGTTGCACGGCCATGCCCGGAAGCTGACGCAATCCGTGAAGGTCTTCAAAGGTCGTTGTGAATCCCGAAAAGCCACCTTCTTCCAGAAACGCGCGCAGTCCCAGTTCGATAGCGGCGGAGGTCTCCAACGATTCCCGGCGCTCGCCCCCCGGGCGTAGTGTCGGCGACAGGACATAAAGATCATCATATTCCGTGCAAAGACTTTTAATCTCCGACTGCGGGACGGCGGCGATGCGGTTGGCGAGATCGCCGATCCCGTGGGTGTTCACAGAAAAGCCGAACCGGATTTCGGCAGCGACCTTGTCTCCCTCGGTAACGGAGACTTCGCGCATGTTGTCACCGAACCGGACAAATCGGGCACCCTGCCACGAGTGCCAGGCGTGAGCCGCCCGGGCCCATGCCCCGATACGGTCCAAGGCCTCGGGATCGCTCCAATGCCCGGCCACAACCTTTCGGCGCAGGCGCATCCGTGTGTGGAGAAACCCGGCCTCCCGGTCTCCATGAGCCGACTGGTTCAAATTCATGAAATCCATGTCAATCTCTCCCCATGGCAGGTCGCGATTAAACTGGGTGTGGAAATGCAAAAAAGGTTTCTTTAAAACCGACAGCCCGCCAATCCACATCTTGGCCGGGGAAAACGTGTGCATCCAAAGCACCAGCCCGGCACAGGAAGCATCCGCATCGGCCTCCCGAAGAAGGCTTCGTATCGCCGCCGGAGTGGACAGAACGGGCTTCGCCACCACACGCAAAGGTATTTGCTTCGCTTGGTTGAGTCCTCCCACGATGGACTCCGCGTTTCGGCCAACCTGCTTCAGGACGTCTTCACCGTAAAGGTGTTGACTCCCTGTGACAAACCAAAGCTCGGGGATAGAATGCTCTGGCAAGACTAGCTCCCTGCAAGCAACATCCAGATCTGAACGCCCAGCGCTGCCAGGGACAGAACGAGAGCGATCGCGCCAATGACGGGGCTGATTTCTCCATTTGCGGCTGAGGCGGGCGACGGGGTAACACTGATGGCTGATGCACTCACAGACTTTGATCCGGATGGGGGTTCGGGGCGTTTTTGGAGTTGAACCGTTGCCTGTGGCAGCGGGGCTTTTGAGCCTGACGGCAGCGGGGAAACTTTGGCTGTTTCTTTTTTGCTTGCGGCAGACATGGGAGCTGGCGCGATGGCCGGGGTGCTCACCGGAATGGGAGGTTTGGGCGCGATGGGTGCAATGGCCGGAGTTGCTGCGGCCCCGGGATGTTTGGGCGGCTGAGGCGGAACGGCGGGACCCGCGGATGGGGGCGTCGGAGGTTTGGGCGCTGACGAGGCGGGCACCGCGGGAGGGCTCGGCAATGTTGGCGCAGAAGGAGGTTTGGGAGGTGTCACCGCGGAAGGAGGGGTGGGTGGCATCGGAGGTTTTGGAGCCGAGGCTGGCGGAGCACTGGAAACAGGGGCCACCGGAGCAGGGGCCGCTGGAATAACCGGAGCAACCGGTGCAGGCATCGGAGGGGCCACCGACTTTGGCACGACCGGGGCTGGTGGCACGGGAGGACGCACCGGGCTGGTCGAGATCGGCGGAATTGACGTGGTGGGTGGCCGGGTGGGGGAGATGGGTTGAGGACCGGAGGCCGGGGCTGGAACAGCAGCCTGAATCGGTTTCGGAACCACGGGAGGGGCAGAAATCGTCGAGGGAGGCGGTGGGGTCACCGGAGCCGCAGCCTTGGGAACTGGACGGGGAGGAAGGTTGATCATCGCGGTTTCACGGGGCGTGCCACCGAGGGGTTGACCGTCTCTGCGTGGAGGGAGAACGATCCTGACGGTTTCCTTTTTTGGCTCTGGCATGGTATGTTTGGTTTAAAGCAACTGGGGTAAATCTTTGATGAGTTGACAGTTATTCACAAAATTTTTGTTTGTTGTCAACATCATCACTACGAACATTCTTGAGATTTTCTATCCGACTTTTGAAGTTTGTGCAACGAAATGTGTGTGGAATTCGTCGCCCACGGTTTTGGATTCGATCAATAGAAAGATTGCAGGGCTGAAAACGAGGGGGCCTGGCAGGCCCGTAAGGGTTGGTGCATGGTGACCTCCGAAGGTCCGCGGACAGAAGGTCACATACAATTCGTCAATGGCAGGAACTGCCGCAAGCGACCTGAACAAACGGGGACCTCCTTCGCAAACAATGGTTTTGAGCCCGTAGTCCGCATGCAAAATGTGGAGGGCGGCCAGCAGCGGAACGGTGCGGGTTTGGAAGAGCCAGAGGTCACAGAAGGCGGGAAAGCGGGAACGCCGGTCCTGAGGCATGGCGGTTGTTGAGAAAATGACGAGCGGTGTCCGGTCATTTTGAAAAACCTTCAGGCCGGGATGAATCAGCCCCGAGTTGGTCACAATCACGCGCACAGGTTCACGCGTCTGACCCCGCTGGAGGCGCCGGGCCTGAAGGGTCGGGTCCGTGATTCCCATGGACATCGAATCCGAAGCCACGGTTCCGGCTCCCGCGAGAAGCCCGTCACCCAAAGCCCGGATTTCGCGGAGGCGCTTTTTGTCTTCCGGGCTGGTGAATGTCGTCGGTGAGTTGCGGTGGGTGGAGACCTTGCCATCGGCAGTGATCGCAAAGTTTGCGATCACGTGCGGGCGGGCAGGGGATTTCATCGGGGGTTTTCAATCTGATCTTCCACGGCCTGGACTTCGTCTTGAATGTCCGAGAGATGGATGCCCCCCGAGGGCCGGTAGAGAAAATAAATGATGCCCCCGATGATTCCCCAGAAGACCACCATGAAAAAGCCAAGCAGGGAGATTGGCACGGAGATGGCCTTGGAGGTTCCGAACATCACGGCAAACATTTTTTCAAAAAGTCCTTCGCGCACGCCCATCCCGGAGAGACTGATGGGCAGGGCTGCAATGACCATGATAATGGGCATCACCGAAAAGACGTCCAGCATTCCGGAAAATCCCGGGAAAGCCCCGAGAGCCCTCGCCGCAAAAAAGAAGGCCAGGAAATTGAAAATGTGACAAACCACCGAAAGCAGAAAGGTCGCTGTCAGGGTTTTTCCATCGCGGGCATACACGGAAAACGCCGAAGCGAACTCCACAATTTTTCCATGCAGGGGGAGCCACTTGGGGAGCTTGGAGGAGAGGTCGAACCGGTCCACCAAAAACCCAAAAATGATGAGGGAGAGCATGCCTCCCATGACGACCGCGAGGACGCCGAGAAGGCCCCGGGTGACGGCATGGGCGGTGAGTTCCTGCCAGCGGAGGGCCACGACCACAACCGTGACCGCGATCAGGCCGACCAGCCCCATCATCCGGTCCACAAGGACACTCAAAAACGCCGCGCTTTTTTTCGAGGCGGTTTCCCGCATGGCGTAATAAATTTTGACAACATCCCCGCCCGTGGCTCCCAGCAAAAAGAGGTTGAAAAACAGCCCCACCATGTAAACCCGGAACGTTCGCCACCACCCCATGTTGATGCCTTGTGCGGCCAGCAACCAGCGCCATCGCTCGGTCTGGAGGACGGAGGCGATGCCCACCGAGGCAATTCCGGGCAGCAACCAGAACCAGGCCCCTTGGGTGAAGGAATGTCGGAGGGCCGCCAACATCTCGCGGTTGTTTTCCGGGTTTCTGAAAATCCACCAGAGCAGGAGAATGGTGACCGTGGCTTGAAGGGCCGGAAGAAGAATTTTTTTCATGGATTAAAATGGGTCTGCCAGCGTTCCTTGGCAGCGAGGATGGCCTCTCTGGAAACGCGCGGGCTCATTTCAAAGACGAATTCCACGGTTTTGGGAAGCCTTGGCACAAGTTTTTCGAAAGGGATTTCTCCCGTGAAGGGGGCTTGGTGATCGGAAAAGGGCCATTTGACATCGTGAACATGGCAGCCGATCGCCCGGCTGCCGATGCGCTCCAACCACTGCTCATGGGAGATCAAACCCAGGTTGTTTTTGATCTGGGCATGCCCGAAGTCATGCCAATACCCCACATTCGATGCCTCCAACCGATGGAGCAGATTTTCGATTTCGCGCTCGGATGGCACGGCCTCGTAGTCCTCCCGGTTTTCGATGCCAAGTGTCACCCCCATTTTGGCTGCATGGTCGGCGACTTCCGCCAAACAATCCAGGGAGCGCTGAAGGTAGGTCTCGCTCACCGCTTCCCGCCGCTTCACCGCTTCGAGCTTTGCGCGGGAATAAGCCTTGTCAAAGAGGTTTCCCCCGGCAGCCAGCCTGCGCAGATTTTCGGACACACGCAGCGTGCGGACCCGGCCTGCGTGGACCACCACGGTTTGCGCCCCGAACCGCTCGGCCATGTCAATGGTCTGAATCGCCAAGCGCGTGGCGCGGCGGCGGTCCTCGGGACGGTGCGAGGTGAATTCGTAGCAATCGGGATTGTCCACAATCACCTCCGGCGGCAAGGGGCAAAAACAATGCACGCTGGACACGTCGAATCCCAACTTTTCCTTCGCCGTCAGCAATTCGGCAACCATCGGAGCCCGGAGCCCGTGGCCGAGCTCCATCCGCCGAAAGCCAAGACCAAGGATTTCCTCCGCCAGGGCCTGGCCGGAGGAATGACGCGAGGAATTCCAACATGTCGAAAAAGACAGCACATCAACTATCTAAACCGCACAGACTGTTTCCGGCAAGAACGGTTGGGGGGGTGATCCAAGGATGAGCCATTGAGCGAATGCCGGCGGAATGGTCTCGACTGCGACCTGCCGGGCGGCCCACTCAAGGCCGACAACTTTTTACGGTCTTCACCACCCGGTTCGGAAAAACGAGGGGGCAATTGGAAACTGGCGGAGAGGGGGTGGCTGGTTTAGATTGCCTGCTTATGGCGTTTCAACTGGCATCCGATTACACCCCGCGCGGAGATCAGGGGCAGGCCATCGCCAAGCTGGGGAGGTCATTGGATGCCGGGAACCGGCATCAAACCTTGTTGGGGGTGACGGGCTCGGGGAAGACTTTCACAATTGCGAACGTGATCCGGGATCTGGACCGCCCGACTCTGATCATGTCGCATAACAAGACACTCGCAGCGCAGCTATACAGCGAGTTCAAACAATTTTTTCCCGACAATGCGGTGGAGTATTTTGTGAGCTACTTCGATTATTACCAACCGGAGGCCTACATTCCACGCACGGACACCTACATCGAAAAGGACAGCTCCATCAATGAAGAGATCGAGCGTCTGAGGCTCTCGGCGGTGAGCTCGCTGCTGACGCGTCGTGATACGATTGTGGTGGCCAGCGTGTCCTGCATTTATGGATTGGCCTCACCCGAGGATTTTTTGCAGATGTTGGTGACCATCAAGCAAGGTCAGCAACTCACGCGCGAGGCCCTGCTGGCAAAATTGGTGGACATGCTTTACGAGCGGAACGATGTGGCGTTTGCGCGCGGCAAATTCCGTGTGCGGGGCGATGTGGTTGAGATTCATCAGGCCCAGGTCGAGGATGAGGCCATTCGTGTGGAATTTTTTGGTGATGAGATCGATCGTATCAGCCGGTTTGATCCCCTCACAGGTCACGTGAACGCCACGCTCACCACGGTCACCATTTTTCCTGCCAAGCAGTTTGTGACGCCCTATGACAAGTTGCAGCGGGCGGCCCGGGCGATCCGGGAGGAAATGGAGGGGCGCGTGATCGAGTTTGAGCGCGAGGGCAAGCTCATCGAAGCCCAACGCATCAAACAACGCACCGAGTTTGATCTGGAAATGATGCAGGAGATGGGCTTCTGCAACGGGATCGAGAATTATTCCCGTCATTTGACCGGACGCCCCCCCAACTCGCGGCCCTACACGCTCATGGATTTTATGCCCGAGGACATGCTCACCGTGATTGATGAGTCCCATGCGACCGTGCCGCAGGTGGGGGGGATGTTTGCGGGGGATCGCTCGCGCAAGTCCGTCTTGGTGAACTATGGTTTCCGGCTCCCGAGCGCCCTTGATAACCGGCCTCTGAATTTTGAGGAATTCATGGGGATGACCAAACAGATCGTTTATGTGAGCGCGACCCCGGGGGCATTCGAAATCCGGAACAGCGTCGTGGGAAACAGCGGCTACATTCCCAATCCGGACAAATCTTTTCGCGAGCAAGGCGTTCCAACGGTTGCCTCAAGCCGGGCGCAAAGCGATAAAAACCGGACCACCGAGCTGGATGTCCACACCCCGGGCAAACCGCTGATTGTGGAACAAATCATCCGCCCCACAGGACTCATCGATCCCAGGATCACCCTGCGACCCCTCAAGTCCCAGATCGATGAAACCATCGAACTGTGCCGTCAGCGCATTGAAAAAAACGAGCGGGTTTTGGTGACGACTCTCACAAAACGCACGGCCGAAGATCTCGCCGATTATCTGCGGGATGTGGGGCTCAAGGTGCGGTATTTGCACAGTGACATTGACACCATTGAGAGGGTGGAAATTTTGCGGGGCCTGCGGGCCGGGGAGTGCGATGTCTTGGTGGGGATCAACCTTTTGCGGGAAGGGCTCGATCTGCCGGAGGTGAGTCTCGTCTGCATCCTGGATGCGGACAAGGAAGGGTATCTGCGCTCTCAGACGTCCCTCATCCAAACGGCGGGTCGGGCCGCGCGCCACTTGAATGGCGAGGTGGTTCTATTTGCGGACACCGTGACCGGAAGCATGCAGGCCCTGATCGATGTGAGTGATTATCGCAGGGGCCGCCAACTCGCTTACAACGAGGAACACGGCATCACCCCCAAAAGCGTTCAACGTGCCGTGCAGGAAAGTTTGCACGTGATCATTCAAGGCCGCGAACTCGAACAGGGCCTTGTCCGCGAAACCCCGGCGGCTTTTGATTTGAATGAGCTGGTTCGCGAGCTCGAGCAGGAAATGTCCGTCGCCGCCGGAAACCTGGAATACGAACGTGCCGCACTCCTCCGCGACCAAATCACCGAGCTCAAAAATGGAACCGGCCTCACAAAAATTGAACCCCGCCGCAAACCCGCAAAATACCCTGCCAAACGCAAAAGATGAAGGACCCCGGACCGCGGAGGTCGAGAATCCCGGTCCCGGATAGTGCCACCGCTCCACTCCCCAAGGTTTGATAGGCGCTGAACGTGCCACTCGACGTGTTGACTGCCGTGGCCAACGCCATTCCTCCGATGCCGGATTCCCGCCCGATCAAGAACGTCCAATTTTTTACACCCGAAGGACATAATACCTGGGTCGGCGACACGACCTGCTATTACCACAACGGACGTTTCCATGTTTTTTACCTCCAAGACCGGCGCAACCACGGCAGCAAATACTCGGGTGGTCATTATTTTGCGCACCTTTCGACGACGGACATGGTCAACTGGTTTGAGCATCCGCACGCCGTTCCGATCACCGAACAATGGGAAACCATCGGGACAGGAACTCCGTTTGTGCAGAACGGCAAATTGCATCTTGC
>JBBECL010000344.1:0-1790 GCA_040881805.1 Terrimicrobiaceae bacterium
CAAGAGCACGAAGGAGCGAACCAACAAGGCACTCAACCACGGATGCCACGGATTTTCACAGATGGAAAATTCAGAACCCTGACCGCACCCGCAGACCACCCATATCCCTCCATCCTGTCAATCCTGCACATCCTGCCATCCTGTCAAAAAAATCCCTCCCCCCACTTCCCCCGGGACCGCCGGCATCCTGCCGGCATGCTCCCGAACACTCTCTCTGACTGTCAAACATCCAAAATCAGGACCATCCGCCTTCGCAAAGCCTACGGCGTGACAAGCCCGCCACAAGTTACCCGCTACCCGCCACGCTCTCCCCATCCAAAATCCAAAAATCAATCACGCCCCCTCTTCCAATTTGTCCAAAGGTGAAACCGCCAGACTCCCGGGGCGGCCCAGCACATGCGTGTAAATCATCGTCGTGGAAACGTCCGAATGACCCAGCAACTCCTGCACCGTCCGGATATCCGCCCCGGACGCCAGCATGTGCGTGGCAACACCAGTTCGCGGTAGCGAACAATCCTAAAAGAGCAGCCACTCTTGTGCCGACCGGGCGGTCAACCGAAGTAAAATGCTGGCTATTGATCGAGCGGTGAAACCGCCATACTCCCGGGGCGACCAAGCACATGCGTGTAAATCATGGTCGTGGAGACATCGCTGTGGCCCAACAACTCCTGCACCGTGCGGATATCTGCCCCGGACGCCAGCATGTGCGTAGCAAAAGAATGACGCAACGTGTGCGGCGTCACGGGCTTTGTCAGGGCGGCCCTCGTTGAGGCCCTCTTGACCAATTGCTGCACTCCGTTGGTCCCCACATGATGGCGACGGATCTTTTGGGTCCAAGGATCTTCAGATAAACCATCAGCTGGGAAAAGCCAGTACCATCCCCATTCCTTCTCGGCATTCGGATATTTCACCGACAAGGCTTCCGGCAAAAATACCCCCTCGACCCCCATCGCACGGTCTTTCTCCCACTGGGTCTTAACCTTTTCCAGGTGTGCTTTGAGTTCGCCAATCAGTTTCTTGGGCAGAGGCACCCGCCTGTCTTTGTCCCCCTTGCCACCACGCACCACAATATAATTGTTCCCAAAATCCACATCTTTCACCCGCAGGCGCACACACTCCATGACCCTCAACCCCGCTCCATACATCAACTTGGCCATCAATTGCCCGGTTCCCTCCATTTCACGAAACAACGAGGCCACCTCCTCGCGACTCAGAACGGTCGGCACATGACGCCCCGTCGTCGGACGTTGAATCCCTTTAACGCCCCCCGGACTTTGACGCAGCACTTTTCCATACAGAAACTGCAAGGCGCTCAGGGCCTGATTCAAGGTGGAGTTCGAAACCCGGCGTTTTAGGGTCAGATACTCAAAATACTCCGAGGCATGAGCCCACTTCAGGTCTTTTCGAGTTTTGGGATCGGCAAAGATCAGGAATCGCCTCACCCAATCCAAATACGTCTGCTCCGTGCGATACGAATACCGTGCTGTCCGCAGGGCCTCCTGAACCGACTCCGTAAATTCCGCAAATCTTTTCGGCAACTCACCCGTATCCTCCCGCCCAGAAAAATCTCTCGTTTGCCCCCCTTTCGTGGGAGGCCGCGGCACAACTGCAGGTTCCCTGGACGCCAGCACCAGCTTGGATCGTTCTCCCCCTCGCGTCATCCCCTCAATCGCATCATCAGGCCAATTCTTCGCCCAAGCAATAGGTTGAACGTCCTGATAAAACACTTTCAGGGCTTCATCCGCTTGTCTCATCTGCCAGTCTTTCTTGACTTCCCGCTCCAAAAGGAG
>JBBECL010000345.1:0-1789 GCA_040881805.1 Terrimicrobiaceae bacterium
CGCCGATCCCGAGGTGCTCTTCATGGATGAACCCACAGCGGCCTTGGACCCGGAGATGACCGCCGAAGTGCTGGAAGTGATCGCCGGATTGCGGGATGCCAAGCAACCCTTGGTGCTGGTCACTCACGAAATGGGATTTGCGCGGGAAACCGCCGACGCTGTCGCATTTGTGAGCGCCGGTCGGGTGCTGGAATGCCGGGACGTGACGGATTTTTTTTCCGATCCCCAAGCCCCCGAAGCCGCTCGGTTTCTGGAGCGGATTCTCAAGTATTAGCCGACCCTTTTTTCCTCGGCATTATCCGCGTATTGCTAGCCCTTGGTGTAGGTGACTCTTCCATCGGGCGCGATGGAGAGAACTTTCTGTAGGGTGGAAAGGAGTTTCTCAATCTCGCTCGAAACTAACGTGGTCACCAGCGGGACCACACTCGCCGCGGCCAGATCCGCCATCGGGTTTGGAATTGGGCTGGTTTTCGCGGACGCCTCACCCACCTACCAGCGGATCGGCAAACGAGCCTTCACAGGCTGGTAAACAGGGAATTCGAGGGGAAATCGGAAGACCCGGCGCCAGCCTTGGTTGACGCTCCCGCCCTTCCGCAGTATGCAAAGTCATGAAGAAACCCGTCGCCGTCATCAGCGATATTCACTCGAATTTCGAGGCGCTGAATTCTGTTCTGGCTGACATCCGCGAGCTTGGTATCGGCCGCATCATCTGTCTTGGGGACGTTGTCGGGTATGCCTCCGGGGTGAGGGCGTGCCGGGAGGCTGTCCAAGAATTGCAGTGCCCCACAATCCTCGGCAGCCATGACGATCAGCGGAATCAGCGTTGCACGCAGGGGACATCCGCACTCCTTTGCTTCCAGATAATAAAGATGCCTTCAAGGTGTGGGATATCGTGCGGGGATCAGCTTGAGTCCCGCGAGGGCCGCACATTTTCGTTGTCTTGCATCAAATGAGGCGAAGGAGGTGCACCCGGATTCGATGGCTGCGGCGACGTGCAAAAGATCAAGGCTTCGCGTTCCGATGTCCCCTGAGTGTTGCGAGGAAAGTTTCTCGGCCTGTATAAAAACCGCTCCGAGATCATACTCAGGACGCGCCAGTCGCCCGGAATCCAAGTCCTCATGGTAGGCTCGTAGAGCTGCGGTTTCCTGCTGGCGTGTGATCTCTCCTCGAAAGCGCTTCAAGCGGATCGCATTTGGAATTTCAATTTCGTGGAAATGGGAAAAAACCAGTGGCGTTCCAATGGTGCAAAGGATTTTGTCAGCCTCTATGGAATTCGGCTCCTCAATGTAAGTTTTTACAAAAACTCCGGTGTCAACATAGGTGTCTTTCAAGTGTCCCCCCGATCGTAGTCAAGCACATCATGAACATCGCCGGTTGTCGGTCCATTGGGAAAAATGCGCTGACGCCACGCCGCACGGTCAGGCCAGGCAGGTGCCGATTTTCCGCGTTTTCGAGAGGGCTCCAAAGTGGCAAAGGGAATGCCACGCTTTGTGATTGTGACAGCCTCGCCGTCATGTATCCACTTCGAAACTGAGGCGAAGTTGTTTCTAAGATCTGCGACCGTTGCGGTTTTCATTGGTGAGAGATAATCTATCATGATTAACATTTTGTCAAATTCCTTCAAAAATCAAATGTCAACAATCCGCACTCGTCAATCCAACACGCAAAGGTCTGGATCGAATGGCATGAACTTAATGCTTGTTCGAAACAGCCGATGGGGTCGGGCCTATAAATTAAATGCTTTCACCAAAATACCCAATCAGGCACCAGGGCAGCTGGGTTAGCAGAA
>JBBECL010000346.1:0-1787 GCA_040881805.1 Terrimicrobiaceae bacterium
CAATCCCAAGGTTGTGGGCCTGGGCGCGCAGATCGTGATTTTTTCGTTGCTGGCCTTCGGGGCAGCTTGGACCACCGTGGATATCACGCGTCCGGCGCTGAAGTCCGTGGTCGCCTTTGCAACGGTGTTTTTGTTTATCACCTGCTCCCAGGTGTTCTCGCTTTACAACATCTATTTCTCGCCGTTCCCATCGATTGTCGCCGTGTTGATCAGTTTCGCGATTGGCATGGGTTTCGGAAGGAGTCGGAGTGGGGCCCGCAAAAAAATCATTGAGCGCTTGTTTGCGCAGCGGGTTTCCAAAGGGGACTTCTCCGCGCTGCTCAACTCGAATGTGCCTGCGGAATTTCCAGGAGCCTTGGTGGAGGGCACCGTCGTGGTTTGCGAGGTGCAGAATCATCGGGAGCTCATGGAATTGCTCACGCCCGAGGATTACGCTTCGATGACCAATTTGTATTTGCAAACCGCTTCCGACTACCTTGTGGAGGTTGGCGGTTATTTGGACGAGTGCACCGGTGAGAGCCTGCGGGTTGTGTTCGGGGCTCCCGTGCCCGACGAAAAACACGCCGTCAAAGCCTGCCGCTCGGCGATCGATTTGCTCTCGCGACTGGACATCCTCAACAAAGAATGTGACGCCACGTGGCAACGGCGCTTTGATTTCCGGGTGGGAATCAACAGCGGAGAAATGATCGGGGCCGCCTATGGCGGAAACCGCCTGGCCAGCTTCAGCGTGGCGGGCCCGGCCGTCGAATTTGCCCGGCGCCTCTGCACGGCCTGCGGAACTTATGGGTCACGGATTTTGGTGGGGCCGGAGACGTTTGATCTCGCATCGGAAACCTTCGAGGCCCGGCCCATGGAAGTTCTCAAAGGGATCGGCGACCGTCGCCGGATTGAGCTCTACGAAATCCTTTCCCCCAAGCACGGGCTTTCCGCCGAACGCGAACGCAGCCGCGACCACTTCTGGCGGGGTGTTCTTTATTTTCGCGAGAAAAAATGGGACAAGGCGCTTGAGGAACTTCAGCAGGCCCGCATCACCGGAATCCCGGATGCCGCCCTGGATTTTTACATCCGCCGTGTGGAAAGTGCCCGCCGTGGCACCCACGAACTCGACCGGGAACAATCGCTGCTTTTTGAAACCGCCTGAGTCCCCCGGGGCCGGGTGTTGAGCGCAACCGTTTGAAATGAAGACGGCGGATTATCCAGAACCTTTCCGGCTGCTTGCCAAAGAATTGCGGCGCCTCCCGGGCATCGGCCCGCGCAGTGCCGAACGCATGGCCCTCTGGCTCTCCTCCACCAAGGATGCCCGCCCCCGAGATCTCGCAAAGGCTTTGATTGACGCCGCCGAGCAGATTCAGCCATGTCAGCGTTGCGGATTTTTTGCGACATCGGAGTTCTGTGACATTTGTGAAGTTTCCGGGCGGAGTGGCCGCGAGGTTTGTGTGGTCGAACATGCCACCGATGTCCTGCCCATCGAACGCACCTCCTCATTTTCGGGCCTTTATCATGTTCTCGGGGGGCGGCTGTCGCCGCTGGATCACGTGGGCCCGGAAGACCTCGCCATCTCGAAGTTGCTGGCACGGGTGGAATCGGAACACCCCACCGAAGTGATTCTGGCTCTGAGCGCCGATGTCGAGGGCGAGGCCACCACCAACTATCTTTCAGAGTGCCTGGCCCCCTTCGGCATCGCAGTCACCCGCATCGCCCATGGACTGCCTGCCGGCGGGGGACTCGACCATGCCGATCCCCTCACCCTTCTTCGCGCCTTGGCAGGGCGCCGGTCATTGGACACC
>JBBECL010000347.1:0-11078 GCA_040881805.1 Terrimicrobiaceae bacterium
TCAATTTCTTGCGCGGTTGATTCGCTGTAATCTCGGCCCCGGGACATGTCGCGGGCGAGGAACACATGATCTTCGTGTTCCCCGTATTCGACCATGCCGAGTTTTTCACTCATGCCCCACTCGCAAACCATTTTGCGGGAGAGGTGGGTCATTTGCTTGATGTCTCCGGCGGCGCCGTTTGAGACGTCATTGGTGAACAATTCCTCGGCGACACGACCGGCGGCGGTCACGGCGAGGTGGTCGAGGGCTTCTTTGCGCTGGGTCGAATACTTGTCACCTTCGGGCAAAAACATCGTGGATCCAAGCGAGTTGGCGCGGGGGATGATCGTCACTTTGTGGAGCGGGTGGGTGTGTTCCAGAAGGACGTTGACCAGGGCGTGGCCGGCTTCATGCCAGGCGGTGGAGACCTTTTCCCGGTCGCTCATGGCGAGGCTGCGGCGTTCGCGGCCCCAGCGCACTTTGTCGCGGGCCTCGTCCAGTTCGAGTGCTGAGATGGCTTTGAGACCTTTGCGGGCGGCAAGGAGGGCGGCTTCGTTGATGACGTTGGCGAGTTCCGCTCCGGAAAATCCGGGGGTTCCGCGGGCGACGACGGCCCAATCCACATCGGCTCCGACCTTCACTTTTTTGGCATGAACATTGAGGATTTCCTCACGTCCGTTCACGTCGGGGAGGCTGACGGTGACTTGACGGTCAAAGCGGCCCGGCCGGAGCAAGGCGGGATCCAGCACATCGGGGCGGTTGGTGGCCGCGATGATGATGACTCCATCCTGGGTGTCGAAGCCATCCATCTCGACAAGGAGCTGGTTCAGGGTTTGTTCCCGCTCGTCATGTCCGCCCCCGAGGCCATGACCACGGTGACGGCCCACGGCGTCAATTTCATCAATAAAGATCAGGCAGGGGGCACTTTTTTTGCCCTGTTCGAACATGTCGCGAACCCGGCTGGCCCCAACGCCGACAAACATTTCCACAAAGTCCGAGCCGCTGATCGAGAAAAATGGGACATCGGCTTCGCCGGCGATGGCGCGGGCGAGGAGAGTTTTTCCGGTTCCGGGAGAACCCACCATCAGGACACCTTTGGGAATGCGACCCCCGAGCTTTTGAAATCGCTTGGGGTCCTTCAAAAATTCCACCAATTCCCCGACTTCTTCCTTGGCCTCTTCCACGCCGGCCACATCCTTGAAGGTGATCCGGTTTTTTTCTTTGGCCATCATTTTGGCTTTGCTCTTGCCGAAGGTCATCGCGCCTTTGCCCGCCATTTTGATTTGGGAGCGGAAGAAGAAATACAGGATCACGAGAAACAGAATGATGGGCAAAAACCCAATCAGCGTGGAGGCCAGAAGGTTCGACTCGGGTTTGATGGAAGGCGTGATGCCCGCGGCGGTGAGGGCTTCTTCGAGTTGCCGTCCATTGAAGGGCATAAACACGGGAGTGCGGAAGAGCGCGGTGACCTCTTCCCCGGTCTCCGGGCTTTTGTGTTTGAACGAACCCGTCACGAACTGGGTGTTGCGGCCTTCCTCCACCACAATATCCACGGGGTGATTCTCGCCTGTGAGGATCTTGCCGTCTTTGAGGAGTTGCTCAAACTTTGAGAAAGGCAGCTCTTCCGTCTGCTGGAAATTGCCGGTGCGGAAGAAAAAAGCCCCTCCGATGAGGGCCAGGGCGATGCCGAAAAGCACGAGGCCGCGCCAATTCATTTGGGGTTCATTGCCACCCGGAGGTTTCTCCGGAGAAGGCTTGGGATTTTCGTCTGACATGATGTAGGGTGAATCCATATCATAGACCCGCCACGAATGCAAACACGAGCCATCATCGTTTCTCTCCATGATGTGAGCCCCCTGACTTGGGACAGGAGCGCGCAAATCCTTGATGATTTGGGGGAATCGGGGGTCGAAGAGGTTTCCTTGTTGGTGATTCCGAATCATCACGCGCAGGCTCCGATGACAGAAAATCCCGGTTTTCAGGAATGGCTTCGTGCGCAGGCGGCGGCGGACCATGAGATCGTGGCCCATGGGTATTTTCATCAGCGCCCCAAAAAACATGGTGAAGGACCATGGAAAAAATTCATCACACGGCACTACACCGCAGGGGAAGGCGAATTTTTTGATCTAAAAAAATCGGTGGCCGATCAGCTTTTGGAGAAGGGGTTGGAAGATTTCCGGGGTGGTGGTCTGGTTCCCCGGGGGTTTATTGCCCCGGCCTGGTTGTTGGGGGAGGAGGCCTTGGAGTCCGTGCGTGATGCGGGCTTTGAATACACGACCTATTTGAACAGGATCCTGCCCCTGAATGGTGCCGCGGCTGTTGCGTCGCAGAGTTTGGTTTGGAGCGTCCGGGCCGGCTGGCGGAGAATTGTGAGTCTGGGTTGGAACCGCTGGCTGGCAAGCCGTATGGGAAGCCATGACGTGCTGCGCGTCGGGCTGCATCCCCCGGATTGGGATCACCCCGCCATCCGGCGGCAAATTCTTGCTCTCATTCGCAGCGCGCTTGCCGGGCGGACGGCCATGACCTATGAACGTTGGCTTGACCATTCATGAATCGCAAACCGTCACGCGCTGATCTCCACGTCCACACCCGGCACAGTTCCCGGGCGGCCGACTGGTTGCTTCGGAAGCTGGAATTCCCGGCGAGCATGTCCGATCCCGCAGAAACCCATCAACTCCTCAAAACGGCGGGCATGGATTTTGTCACGTTCACCGACCATGACACATTGGCCGGCTGCGTGGAGGCCAACCACTTGCCGGATTTGATTCCGGGGGAAGAAGTCACGACCGTGTTTCCCGAAGATGAGTGCAAGATCCACCTCTTGGTGTGGGGGCACAGCATGTCGCAGCACCGGGAGCTCCAAAAATTTCGGGACAACATTTATGATCTCCAGAAATATCTGGCTGCCGAGGACCTGACCCATGCCGTGGCCCATCCCCTCCACAGCCCCAATGAAAAACTGACCGCCCTGCACATGCAGAAGCTGGTGTTGTTGTTCCGTCATTTTGAAACCATCAACGGCCGTTACCACAGCCTCTTGGGGGAAACGGCGGCTTTTGCGCTGGGTTCCCTGACGCCCCGGAGCATTGAAGAATTTGTGGCGAGGACGGGACTGACTCCCACGCATGAAGACGCTTGGACCAAAGTTTTTGTGGGGGGATCCGACGACCATGGAGGAACCACCTTGGCCCGGGCCTGGACCGAAACTCCACACGCCAAAGATACCGGCGAATTCCTCGCGCACATCCGGGCCGGCCGCTGCCAGCCCTGCGGCCAAGGCGGCGAGCCCCTTGCCGTGGCGCATGGCACGTATCAGACGGCCTACGATTTCATCAAGCAGAAGTTTGCCCTTCGTCCCGGATCTCCCGGGGCAGGCCTGATGGAAAAAGCCTTTTCGCGCTTTATGGAAGGCAAGGACCCCACCGAGTTCACGCTTGGCGAAAAGCTGGGGTTCCTGGCCCAGGGGATTGCCACGGGGAAGATCTTTGAGATGGCCATGGCGGGCAACACCACCCTGTGGAAGGAGTTGTCGGCTTACTTTTCCAAGCCTGAAGTGCGGGCGGCTCTTGCCAAAGAGACCGCGGGCGTGGAAGAGCCCGAGCGCCGCGCCTTCCTCATGGCGAACCTCATGGCCAACCAACTCGGCTACCGGCTTTTCCACCAATTCATCGGACAAATTTCGACGGGCAAGCTGATTGACAGCATCCAGACCATCAGTCCGTTGGCACCGCTGGTCGGGTTGTTGAGTCCTTATATTCACGCGCTGCGGCTGCCCCGGAGAGACATGCTGCAAAGTGTGGTCAAGACCCTCTCGGGGAAAATCCCGGATCAACTCAGAAACAACCGGCGGGCCTGGTTCACGGACACGCTGGATGATGTCAACGGGGTCGCCACCACCATCAAAAAAATGGTGACCGCCGGGGTCAATAGCGGTCATGACATCCGGGTTTTCACCAGCCGTTCCTCAAACAAAGACCTGGGAATTCCGATCCAGAACTTTGCACCGGTGGGAGAATTTGAATTGCCGGAATACGAACTTCAAAGCCTGAGCTTTCCCCCCGCCCTGCTCATCCTTGATCACTTGGTAAAAAACAATTATTCCGAAGTCATCATCAGCACTCCGGGACCGCTCGGACTGGTCGCGCTTTACGCGGCGAAGGCTCTGGGGCTGAGATCGGTTGGGATTTACCACACCGATTTTCCCCAATACGTGCGGATCCTCACCGATGATTCCTTTATGGAAACCCTCACGTGGGACTACATGCACTGGTTTTACAGCCAGTTGGATCTCGTGTATGTGAACAGCGAGGATTACCAAAAATCCTGGGTGAACCGTGGGATTCATCCGGAAAAAATCAAAATTCTTCCCCGGGGCCTCGACACCACGCTCTACAACCCCGATCGGCGTGATCCCAACTACTGGATCTCTCGCGGTCTTCGCCCTGGCGAACTCGGCATGCTCTATGTGGGGCGCGTATCCAAAGAAAAAAATTTGGACACCTTTGTCTCGGTCACACGAAAGTTGGCCGGGAAGCACATCGCGGTCCGCCCTCTGATCGTGGGAGATGGCCCCTACCTCAAGGAAATGAAGCGTCTCCTCCCTGACGCCATTTTTACCGGATACCTCACGGGCACCGAACTCGCCACCGCTTACGCTTCCGCAGATTTTTTTCTCTTCCCGAGTACCACGGACACCTTTGGAAATGTGATCTTGGAGGCCCAGGCCTGTGGCCTGCCTTCCATTGTGTCCGATGTGGGAGGACCCCGGGATCTGATCCGCGATGGCAAGGATGGTTTGATCACCAAAGCTCTGGACGTCGCCGCACTCACCCAAGCCGTGGAGGCCCTGGCCACCAACCCGGCCCTGCGTCAATCGATGAGCCTGGCCGCCCGGGAACGGGTGCAGAGCCGGGATTGGACAAAAGCCTTTCGCGCCTTCTGGCAGGCCTCTCCCGAGTGATTTGACAAAGCCAACACTGACATTGCAGTTTTTCGAAAAACAGCAATGATGGCGCTTGAAATCTCCCCATTATGAGCCAGCCCCCCTCAGGTCATTCGTTTCAGATCATCCTTCTTTCGATTGTCGCGGCGATCGGGGGATTTCTTTTCGGTTTTGACAGCGGCGTCATCAATGGGACCGTGGATGCGCTCCAGAAGTCCTTCAATGCCACGTCCCTGAACACGGGATTCAATGTCGCATCCATGCTGCTTGGCTGTGCGGCCGGCGCGTTTATTGCGGGAACCCTCTCGGACAAATTTGGGCGCCGGACGGTGATGCTTGGCACGGCGGTTTTGTTCACGATCAGTGCCTGGGGTTCCGGCATGGCATCCTCCTCCGGGGAGTTTATTGTTTACCGGCTTCTTGGCGGACTGGCGGTTGGTGCCGCCAGTGTGATCTGCCCGGCTTATATCAGCGAGATTGCTCCGGCCGCCATTCGCGGTCGGCTGGCTTCCCTTCAACAGTTGGCGATTGTGTCGGGGTTGTTTTTTGCGTTTTTGAGCAACTTCGTCATTGCCCAAAGCGCCGGCGGGGCCTCGAATCCGTTCTGGTTTGGCTTTCAGGCCTGGCAGTGGATGTTCTGGGCGGAGTTGGTGCCATCCCTGGTCTTTTTTGCCGCGTTGTTGGTGATTCCCGAGTCGCCCCGCTATTTGGTCGCTGTGGGAAAAGACCGTCTTGCAGAAAAGATCCTCTCCAGCTTGAACCGCGCCGAGGATGCCCCTGCCAAGGTGGCTGAGATCAAGGCCACCATGGACCAGGATCACAAGCCTTGCATGAGTGATCTCTATGACAAAAAAGCCGCGCGCATTCATCCGATCTTGTGGGTAGGCATCGGGCTCGCCTCGTTCCAACAACTGGTCGGGATCAACGTGGTCTTTTATTACGGATCGGTGCTTTGGCAGGCGGCCGGCTTTTCCGAGGCCCACGCCCTGCTCATCAATGTGATCACCGGCGCCGTGAATATCGGCTCGACGGTGGTCGCCATGAGCCTGATCGACAAGCTGGGCCGCAAACCTTTGCTGATTGCGGGGTCCGTGGGAATGACACTCTCACTGGGCACTCTGGCTGTCATCTTTGGAACCTCCGGCGTGGCCCAGGACGGCGCGCTCAAACTTTCCGAGGCCGCCGGTCCCGTGGCCCTCGTGGCCGCCAATGTCTATGTGTTTTTCTTCGGGGTTTCCTGGGGACCGGTGATGTGGGTCATGCTTGGCGAAATGTTCAAAAACCAAATCCGAGGGGCGGCCCTCTCGATCAGCGGGTTCGTCCAGTGGTTCACCAACTTTGCCATCACAATGACGTTTCCCATTTTCCTCGCCACGATCGGACTCGGGGGATCATACGGGATCTACATGGCGTTTGCCCTGGCCTCGATTTTCTTTGTGGGCTGGTTTGTGAGGGAAACCAAGGGGAAGACCTTGGAGGAAATGTGATCGGGTGTGCTTTCTACCGCGCCAAATACCAGCGAATCTTTTCCAAGGCTTTTTCGTGGTCGGTGTGGGAATAATGCACACAGCAAAATCCTGCGGCCTCGGCTGATGCGATATTTTCCGCCATGTCATCGATAAACAGCGTGGCTTGGGGGGTCACATTCAGGCGTTGGGCCGTGAGTTCGAAGATGGCGGGATCGGGTTTCAACAAGCCCACTTCGTAAGAATAGATCCCGGATTGAAAATAGCGAAACACGGGATAATCGCGGTGGATGGATTCGCGGTGGATGTCGCTGATGTTGGAGAGAAGGTAAAGCGGCATGTGTTCCGAGAGCTCTTCCACGAGTTTGTGCATGGGGGTGTTGGGCACAAAGATATCTTCCCAGATGGCCAAAAAATCCCCCTCGTGGCCGGTGTGATTGAACAGCGGTCGGACCCTGCGAAGAAATTCGCCGCGGTCAATCCGCCCCAGCTCAAGTTGTTCCTTCGCGGCAACCACCACCGCGCGGTCCGGTGGCGTGACCGGCTGGTTTTCCTCAATCAGCCGGTTGGCGGCTTTCATGTAGTCGAAAGGAAGGAGAACATTCCCGATGTCGAAGATGGCGGCGGTGATTTTCATAGGTTTTGTGTGAGAATAAAGTGGGCCAATGTGGCCGAGGCGCCGGGGTTTCCGAGGGCCCGTGCGGAGGAGGTCATCCTCTCCCACTGGCGGCCATGATCCCGAAAGATTTCCTGAATGCAGCAGACAATTTCGGCGGCTGATTTTCCCAAAAAACCGGCCCCATTCTCAAGCACAAGGCGGGCATTCCCTTCCTCCTGGCCGGGGACCACCTGCGTAAAAATCATGGGAGTGCCCGCGGCAAGGCACTCTTGGACCGTGGCTCCGCCGGCTTTGCCGATCAGTAGGTGACTTTCGGCCATCAGGCGGGGCATGTCGGGCGTCCAACCCAGAACCCGCAGCGGTTTCCCCGTCTCTTCGGCCAGGGCCTTCAACCGTTCACCCAAGGCCTCATTTTTGCCCACTGTCACGGTCACGGCGACCTGATCGATCCCGAGCAGACTTCGGACAATGTCCGCAGCCAAATGCCCGCCCGAGTTGACCATATACAAAATTTTCCATGGCTCCCCGGTGGCAGGTGGATGTTTGGGGATTCTTGCCAGATCTTCAAAAATCCCGGGAACGGGAAAACCAAAAGCATGAACCTTGTCAGCCGGGAATCCATGCCGGAGAAGAACTTGGGCCGTGGCATCATTGGGCACCACCAAGGCATCGGCATGGGCGGTGTGCCAGGCGGTGTTCACCGTGATCGAATCCGTGATGACCGTGATGGTTTGAAAAGCCCGCCGGAGGCGCTTGCGGCAAACGTGGTCCAGCAAATGATTGCACCCCGGATACGTGGACACAATCACGCCGGGTCGCAATTCGGAAAGCAGCGCATCCAAACGCCGCGCGGCGGCTTGGTAAATCCCGATATGCCATGGCACCAGCGGGGTCTCGTCCAAGAGTCGGAAACACGCGGCCCACAACTGGGGCGTGTGGTTGATGGCGGCAAGATAAACCTTTTTGCTGATGTCATTCCACACGCCATAAGCCTCCTGAAAGACATCGTGGATGGGCGCTTGCACATCGGAGTTTTGGGACAAAAGCCCGGCCTGGAGATTTCGGGCTGCGGCATTGTGCCCCTCCCCGAAAGCCGCTGTTAAAATCAGGACCGGCTTCATAACCAGCGCTTCCTCCGAAAAAACACAAACATCCCAAGGACAATCAGGAAACTCACCCCCCAGAAAAACAGGTATCCGAACGGCCAGTTCAACTCCGGCATGTTCCATGGCTTGTCGGTGTTAAAATTCATGCCATAGATGCCGGCCAGAAACGTCAGAGGCATAAAAAACACGGACACCAACGTCAGCACCCGCATGATTTCGTTGGTCCGGAATCCGAGGCTCGACAGATAAACGTCCATGAGACCGGCTGCAAGGTCTCGGTAACTCTCAATGATGTCGATGATCTGCGTGCTGTGATCATAACAATCCCGCAGAAACACCCGCGTCTCTTTGTTGATCAGGGGGACATCTTCCCTGACCAGTGAGCTGAAGATTTCCCGCTGGGGCCAGGCCGCCTTGCGAAGTTGAAGGAGCAGCCGTTTGTTGTCATAGAGACGGTGCAGCGTTTTTTTGCCGGGTTTTTCGAGCAGTTCGTCCTCCACGTCTTCAATCGCGTCACCCACATTCTCCAAGATGGGAAAAAATTGGTCCACGGTGGCATCCAACAGCGCATAAGCCAAATAATCGGCTTTCATCTTGCGGGCATATCCCCCACCGGCGCGCAACCTCGCCCGCACTTGCTCGAACACGTCATGGCCGGGCTCCTCCTGGATGGTGAGCAAATAATTTTTTCCCAGAAAGATGCTCACCTGCTCAACGGCCACGCGTCCGTCTTTTTCAAAATAGATCATCTGACTGACAATAAAAATATGATCCTCAAACTGCTCGGCTTTCGGTCGCTGGGTGGTGTTGAGCACGTCCTCAAGACAGAGCGGATGAATGTGGAACCGCTCGGCCAGCTTTTTCAGCATCGCAATGTCCCCCAGCCCATCGACATTGATCCAATTCACCTTCTCCGGATCAAAACGCTGCTCCAACTCTGCGAACGAATCCAACCGTGTCTCCAGAATCTCTTCCGCATCATATTGCATCAGGGAGAGGGTCGAAGCCGTCGCCTCGGTGCCCCCAAGCGGGAGGAGAGTCGCCGGTGGAGTGCCCGGAGCATGGTATTTCAATCGAATCACGCAGGGCACAAGCTGACGGACCAAGCCTTGCGAGTCAATCGCTACTCCTGCCACCCTCGGAATCCCCGGCATCCCCATACCGGCATGGCAGGATCACCCGGAAAGTGGTTCCCTTGCCAGGGCTGGTCTCCAATTCGAGGCTGGCGTTGAGAAGTTCGCATAACCGTTTCACGATGGAAAGTCCCACGCCTTCTCCGGTGACTTCGCTCGCGGGCTGCGACTCGGACTGGGAGGGCTGGGTGGGGGCCCCGGCGATGTCGGCCGTGGTCGTCTCGTCGGGATTCGAGTCCACCGCGTCTTTGGCGGTTTCCGTGGCATCGTGGATGTTATGTGCCAAAGGCGCGGATTCGGGGTCCTCATTCAATCCCGGCCCGGTATCCTGGACGCAAAACATCCATTTTTCCGTGAGATCATCATCCACCGGGCTCCAGATGATTTTCACGCCACCACGTTTCGTGTATTTCAAAGCGTTGAGCAGCAGGTTCTGAAGAATGCGCCGGACTTTTGCCGGATCGCCTTCGACGGGGAGGGACTCCGGCCCTTCGGTTTTGAGAAACAGGCCCCGCGCCGTGGCGAGTGGTTGTGAGGTGTTGCAAAAATCTGTCACCAGGGCGGCGGCATCAAATGGGGAAACCTTGCGTTTTTCCAACCCGGCGTCCAAGCGCGCGAGGCTCATGAAGTCATTCAGCATATCGCGCAGAGACATGTTGCCGCGCCGCAACAGATCCAAAAATTCATCGCGTGCCGGCGTCGAGAGATCTTTGCGATCAAGAACCGAGGTGGCGATACTCACAAGGCTCAGGCCTCCTTGCAAATCATGGGCCGCTTCCCGCCATGTGGCCGAGCGAATTTGATCGATCTCATTCAATGTGGACAGGGCGTGCTCCAAGTCGCGCACATGGCCCGCAGCCTCTTCCTGGTTCAAACGCCAGTATTGCGTCGCGCTGTCGCTGATCCCGTCCCAGCACAGCTTGGACCATGCCTGCTTTGCCGAAGACATCAACTCATTCGACAGGTCTGGATTCGTCAATGTGTGATTGTCCAATTCTGCCATCACACACTGGTGCAAGAGGCCCCATTCCCGGGTAAGATCCCGCAGTTGATAACCTTGATGCCAGCGTTGCAAACCATGTTCGGACACTTGGTCCTGCTCGTCGAGCTTGGAGCTTGCGCTGACCTCCGCGGGCCAGGCCTGCAAAATGCGGTCGAAGGCATCCAAGACCCCCGGAATGTGGTCATTGAACTGGACGCTGGTCAGGCTTGAGGCCACGGAGACCCCGGGCGCATCTTCCGTGGCCTTTCGCCAGTCCTTGAGAATGGACTTGCGCTGATTGGAAAGATGGGCGGCCAAGCCAGCAAACGGCGTCTGTGGATTTTTCTTCATGATGGGAGAGTCTGATCGTCTGCCAAGAATCAACCTGTTTTTTACATTGAAATCGGAGAATGCCAAGAAGTCTTCAGCGACCCGCTTATCCGTAGCCAGCATCGGGTTTCACCCCATGGTGAGCGACCGCCTCACGACGTAAAGTCACAAAATTGGCAACCCAACCAAGCCAACAATCACGCCAAAACCTTGTGAATCCTCACACCCCTTCAAAACCCATCATGGGGGCCCGGAGAAGAACGATACGCGAGCTTGGAGCTTCCGTTCAGCCTCGGAGCTCTTGGTTCCAGAAGGCGCCCCAATCGTCGAGGTTGTTCAGATCAATGGCTCCGGGGTTGACGCTGCCGTCATCTTCCAAACCCACCGATTCAAGGATGGCTTTGCGGGTGGCGTCCGTGTGGATGTAGCTGCGTGTGGCGGTGTTAGCCTTGAAGATCGAGGCTTTGTCGAGTTTGGCACCGGGGTAAGCTTTGATCCAGGCTTCCAACTGCACGTAGCTT
>JBBECL010000348.1:0-7727 GCA_040881805.1 Terrimicrobiaceae bacterium
TGCGCTCGCGGGTCACCCCAAATTTTTCACCAACCTCCTCCAAGGTGAGCGGTTTCTGTCCGTCCAAACCAAAACGCTGGTTGATGATCCGGCGTTCACGGTCGTCCAAAACGCCCATCAGTTCGCCTACCTCCTCCCGAAGGTCCTTGTCACGCAAGGTTTCGAAAGGATCATCAGCCGCTTCATCGCCAACGATTTCACCAAATTCCGTGGAGTCGTCGTCGCCAATCGGTTGATCCAAGGACGTCGGACGAATGGCCGCACTCTTGAGAGCCGTGATTTTTGTGGCAAGCATGCCAATTTCTTCCGCCAATTCGTCATCGGTTGGCTCGCGTCCAAGCTCCTCGGTCATTTGGGAGGAAACCCGGCGGACTTTGGCGATTTTGTCAACCAAATGCACGGGAAGCCGGATAGTTTTGCCTTGGTTGGCAAGGGCGCGTTTGATGGATTGTTTGATCCACCAGGAGGCGTAGGTGCTCAGTTTACCGCCTTTTTTGGGGTCAAAGCGATCAACAGCTTTCATGAGGCCAATGTTGCCCTCGGATATCAAATCGAGCAGGGGAAGACCGATGTTGGCGTAATCGCGGGCGATTTTGACAACCAGACGGAGGTTGGCGCGGATCATTTCGGCCTTGGCTTTTTTGTCCCCGCGCTTGATGCGAGCTGCCAACTTGATCTCCTGTGCCGGAGTGATCAGCGGATACTGGGCAATTTGGCGGAGATAGAGTTGGAATCCAGAGTCAGAGTCTTCGAGGGCCATAATGTTTGGTGTCTTTGTTAATATAACGTTTGAGATTTGGAATCGGTGCTGTATTTTTATCAGCGGGCGTTCAAAAAATACTTAATGAGGTTAACCATTGAGACAGCGCCCCACGTCCGGCGTTCAAAATATTTTTGAACAATGCCTCGTTTTTTTTCGTTTCCCCGGAGGAAACGCGGGATCTCCATTCAGTTCCGCGTCACCAAGCTGCCACCTTGGAAGAAAAAGTTGAGCAGGGAGGCTGCTTGAAGGAGCAAGGAAAGCAAAATGAGGGCGTGTGTGCCGAGGTAGAGGCGATGGGAGAGTTGTCCGGCGAGGGGGCGGAGAAATGCGCACCCCGCAATGAGAAGGAAAACCGTTGGAATCCAGAGACTTCCCATGAAACGATCCCCCCGTCCGATGGGCCAATACCAGCCGTAGAGCTTGGCATAGCCGAAGAAGCAGGCGAGGAGGAAGGTGGCGATGGCCACGTGGGTGGCGGAGAGCGGGGGCAGGGATTTTCTGGCCAGGAACACCAAGGCCGCGAGGAGGAGGCCGAGCGCGATCAAATAAAGCCCCCGGTGGACGAGAGGCTGCTCCCATGGCTTTTTGGGTTGGTGGCTTTTCCAAAAGAAAGCAGACGCCGGGCGCTTGGATTCCGGGAAAAAGAATTTTGTGAGGACCAGCGTGGTTCCATCCGTGAGGCGGGTGAGGGCCTCTGCGGGCGTGTGCCGTTCGAAATACCATGTCATCGAAGGAAGTTCCCCGGGCGGAATCGCTTCCAACTGCGCCCGACCGGGATGTTTATCCTGCCATGGCCAGGCTTCCGACTTAAAATCATCCATCCACATCCAATATTGTGGGTAGCTAAAGAAGGGCTTCCCAAAGTGCTTCTGACTATAAAATCCCAGCGGGGCGATGATGACGGCAAAGGCAAGGATTCCCAGCAGAGCTCCCGCGACTTGTGCCGTGTCGGGCAGGATGTCGGAGAGTCCCGCCCGCTGGCGGGGGGGAACGGGCTTTTCCAAGGCCGTCCGGCGGATTTTTTTTGGTATCGCTCCATCGCGGGCGGGTGGTTTGCTCAGGCAGAGGGTTGCAAAGATTTTGACACCCACCGCAAACGCAAAGGCCACAAGAAATGGCAGCAAAGAGGGCTTCGCGAGGTAAGCGAGGCCACAGGTGATTCCGAAGAGTGGATAAATTTTCCAGGTGGCTCCGGCGAGGATTTCCCATGCCATGACAAGGCAGGCGAAAAACAGAAGGTAAAAGAGGGGTTCAGGCTGAAAATAGGTGCCCCGCACAAGAAGGATTCCGAGGCTGCTGAGGAGGAGCAGATTGGTGGTGGCCAAGGGCCCCAACCACCGGTGCACTGTAAGTCCAAACACACACAAAAATCCAACCACCAAAATCGTGTTGAACCACTTGCCCCGCGCAAAAAAAAGGGCCTTGTCTTCGCTGAAGGTTTTTTGCGCCAGCCATGAAAACAGGGGATGTCGGACGCCGTCGGTGGTTTGAGGAAAAGCATCCTCGCGGGCCAGCGAGGCCAGCCACATTTCCGCGCCCTGATCGGATGCCACGGAGTCTTGATTTGATCGATCGATCGTGAAGGCTGCGGCGAGCAGGTGAATCCCGCAGACCAGAACCAGCACGGGGCCCAGCCAAAAGCGGGAGATCAGCGTTGCGAGGGAGCTGCCCATATCAAAAAAGGCGGTGAGTCATAACAGGAATTTGTCGACAGCCAGCGTGGCCAGCCCGGCGTAGAAGCCGGCGATGAGATCATCCCACACAATTTTTCCGCGAATGGGCAGATTTTCCACCCAGGAGACCCCCCACTTGAAGATATCGAAGATCCGGAAAAAGAAAAAAGCCACAATCAGCATCCACCAAGGAGAGGCTGCAGGAAGAAAAGCCCATGTGAGCGCCATCCCCGCGACCTCATCGAGCACAAATTCCCGGGGATCCTCGGCGAGAAATCGCGCACCAGCCCATTTTTCGAGGGCCACGCTGGCCAAGGTGGCCAGGAACGCCACGGCCACGGCCAACAGAAAAAACGTTCCGCTGCCCCAGAGCCACCAGGCCGCAAGCGCGGGGGGAAGCATGACGCCGGAAGCCAGAGTGGCTGGCATGATGGGAAAGAGTCCGGTCCCAAAAAATGTGACCGCAAGTTCCTTGATGCCGCCGCTTTGGCCGGGAATGGTCGTTGAAGGGGTGGCCAGAAAAATCATTTCATAATTGCCGGGAAGGGACACCGAGCAGGTCCTTGCGCCCACGGCATCCGAGGCCAGCAGAGGAAGAAGCCATTTCCCCAATGGCCACGTCCCCACCCACGCCTGCAGGGTGGTTGTGGCCTTGGCGGGGCGGCGGGCTGCCTCGCAGGGCAGGGGGCTGCCGGCTAGACCGGGAGCAACCACCGCCACCGCCTTCACCGTATCCGAAGGCAGCGCAACATGAACATCCGCTTGATTGGGTTTCCAGACAACCCACAGATCCGGGGTGTGGGCATCATAGATCATCCCCTCCGCTTCAGCGGCCGCCCGCAAGGACTCCGCACCCACCCCGCCCACCCGGGTCAGGCCCGGGCAGACAAATTGCGAGCGCCGGAGCAGCCCGCGCAAGGACCGGACTTCAGTTTCCACCGAGGACCTTGAAGAAGTGGAACGGGGTTGTGAGATCTTGTTTTGTGAAGGCCAGCAAACTCGCGATCACAACCACCGCAATCGTTGAAAGAATCACCATGGGGCTTTTCAGCAAATGTTCGGGCTCAAGCTTGGCCTCTTCCTCGCTCATCGCGCGGTTCAGGTAAACTCCAATGGCGATCACCACCAGCGGGAAAACAAAAATGAGATTCGGGCGATACGTGGTGATTGCGATGCCCATGCAGAAGCAGAAGAAGTTGGCATGGGTCACCATGGAGAGAATGAGTGATTTTTCGTTATAAATCTGGAAGGACTTCCGGTATTGGCCACTGCGTTCGGAGTCTCCGATAAACCGAAACTCGGCATAACGTTTCCCTGCCATCAGCAGGGCGCCAAAAAACCACCAGGCCAGCACGATGGATAGTGGAGGAAACGTGGTCGCAGGAGCGAGGGCATACCACCCCAGCCACAACCGGATGGGATTGTTGAAAGACTCGGCGATGACGTCAAAAAACGCCCGATCCTTCAGTCGGATCGGCTGCACATTGTAAACAAATCCGCTCAGCAGCAACAAAGTCAGGGCCATCGTGTAGCCGATGTTGAACAGAGCAAAGGACATGCCGAACCCCACCACACAAAGAACGCCCATCAAGACCCACAACAACGAAATCTTCACTTTGCCCGCCGGAACCGGACGGTCCTTTTTGGTGGGATGGATGCGGTCAAACGGCGCATCCAAGATCTCGTTGATGATGTAATTGGCGGACGCGATGAAGCACGCCGGGATCAGGGACAGCACAATCAGAACCAGGGTGTGGGCGTTGACCGTGATCTCCGGTTTGCCGCTGATCGGGTAGGCCAACAGGGCAATGGCCACCATGTGACCAAAAACAATAAAGATATTTTTCAGCCAGTGATCTGGCCGCATGACTTTTAAATACTCAAGCATCCGGCACAGTCTCGATTTTCAGCGCCGGGAATCAAGACCACATTTCGCCGGGTGCGATTAAAAGTGGGTGCGGTCAATGGCCTTGGGACCGCTGGTCAGGGATTCGCCGTGGTGACCGTCCCATCGGCATCCTCCTATTACCTCACCCACTTTTAATCACGCCCATGCCGGCAGGCTCACCAAAAAAACTCTCCCCAGTGGCGTGGAGACTGTCTATGAATATAACAATGCGATTTGGGTGACCAAGATCACCCTTCGTGAAATCGCCACTCCAAAGAACGTGCTTCAGAGTTTTCAATACGGATATGATCCACTTGGGAACCGCCTGAGCGTGACCGATGAAGCCTCAATGACCGATTATTACGTGAATAACCTGAACCAATACACGCAGGTCGGGGCCAACACGGATTTAAACAATATGATTGAGTCGGAGCCTTTAAATTGTTCCGTCTCATGAATATCGTAAACCCTGTTTCGTTATTCAAAGAACACCATGAAAACCACCTCCTGCCTGCCGCCCTCAAAAATGGATATTTCCTTCGCAAAGCCCCTTGATCGCCCGCTTGGCTTCCTTGCCATGATGGCGATGGGCCTCGTATTTGCTGTCTCATCCGTTAACGCCCAAAGCGGCGGCCAAGTCACCTACAGTGGTAAGGTGATGCTCAAACAAAACGGACGTCTGGTTCCTTTTCCCGGCGGTCGCGTCGGAACTTCCAATGAGAGCGGACGTATGACGGATAGCACGGAAATCCAGGCGGACGGGTCCTATCAACTGCGACTCATGCCCAACGAAAGGAATTATATCCAAGTTCTCGTGCGAGGATATACCTTCGATCCCGCCCGCGTGGTCTTTTTCGCCTCGGATAACCGGGAGATCCCCGCCTTTATTGCCACTCCGCCTCCCAACGGAACTGTCATCGGCACCATGAAATTGCATCCGGCCTCGGAGGAAAGTATCGGCGTGGAAAACGGCTACCTCGCAAATCAGCGTTTTCTCGTCAAAAACGCCACCACGGGCCAACTCATCTCGACGCTTGTGCCCGACGGACGGAATCGATTTCGCTACTCCGCTCCCGAGGGCACCAAGGTCATACTGGAGCCCAAGCCCAACCCCGGTGTGAGTTGGACCCCGTCGAGCCAAGTTGTTACGCTCACCCGTGGCACGACCAACGTGGAGTTTCAATATCTGCCCGCTTCCGCCGTGGGCGTCGGAAATCTAAACCTCGCCAAGGATAAGCAAAATATTCCTGACGTGGTTGAGCCCGTTGTGCGGTTAGCGTCGCTGGATGGCGGCGAAGTCCTCGTCGAGAGCGTAATGGAATTGACCGTCGCATCAATCAAAGGCTCCCCCTTCACATCAGACATGCGCTTCACGTTCCTTTATCGTTTCAATACGGACACCAGTTGGCGGACGGCGGCAAACAATCAGCGCAAGCGCTCCGCCCGTTTCAAAATCACCAAGCCGGGACATTTTTACTACAAGGTGGTCGTCTTCATGAATGGCGCACCCATGGGCAGCATGGAAGGAGCGGGCTCCGCGCAATTGGACCCCACCGTGCATGAACCCACCAAGCTGGAGGGCGTGGCCCGAATGCCGGGGATCGGCTTCATCGACCCTCTTCCGGATGCAACTTTCTTCAAAATTATCTTGCAGGTTGACCCCGAAGGCCCGGCCAATCAACCCCAAAACGTCACCACCCGAGTCGTAATGGTGGAAGAAGACAATCGACACACGCCACGCCCCCGCCAAGGCCGCCGAATTTCCTTCTATGTTCGCCACGAATCCGATCGCAATTGGCGAGTCGTCACGAACAACGCCCGGTCCATGGCCTGGAATTGGACGCCCAACCGCCCAGGAAAATGGCGTCTTCGGGTCGATATGGGTGCCGTTCCAGGTGAGGAGACCTGGCGGGACGGAAAGATCCTGGAAGGTCATGAGACCGTCTCGCGGGACGAAAAAGATTTTGTGGCCTTCGCAGGAAACACAAACAGCGACGGCATCACCAGCCAGACCTACGAACAGGCTGCGGAACCTCAACCCACTCCAAGGCCATTTTTCCGACCCTTCGCCACCCCGGCTCCGACCCCGCGTCCAGCCCTGCGGCCTGTTGCCACTCCCACGCCTCGCCAAACGTTCAAGCCTCTCCCACGGCCCACCCCCTCAGCCGAGCCCGCGCCAGTGAAGAAGGCCCCGGTGATTTTTCGTCCACGCCCCACGCCGAAAGATACGGGGTCCTGAACGCTGACTTAAAGGCCTTGGATCCCGCCAAGTCGAAGGGCTGAGGTTTTCAGAACAGCCGAACAGGATCCCATATAAGACAAATTACCCGCGGATTTGACCTGCCTTGAGTGTATCAATGACAAGGAAAGCCAGAATCGAGTTTCAGGGGGTGATTTATCATATCATCAGTCGTGGGAATGACCTTTGACGTCAGATCAATCGAAACGCCTTGAATTTTTTCTGCGCTCTGAATATTACACACATCCATCCGTTTAAGCTACATGACCATGAAATCCTTGCGCGTATCATTCCTCCTCGTCGCACCCACCCTGCTGGCCTTGACTCTCTTTCCCGGATGCGTCGGGGGAGGAGGACAGGATCCTGATGGACTAATTGTGAATCCCAATACTGTCGATACGGTCCTTTATGTGAATGCCAAGGGCCGAGTGGTGACCAACCAGGGGGCATCTTTGCCTGGGGTTTCCGTCTCCGTGGTGTCTGGAGGGACGACGATCAGTGAAGATGTCACCGACAATCAGGGAGTTTACAACGTCCGCTTGCGCCGCAACCAAGACAACGCCGTGCGCGCCAGCCGGAGCGCTTTTAATTTTGAGCCCCAGGCCATTCTCGTGACCCCCCGGCAGTCGGAGGTTCTGCGCGAAATCGTGGGAAGCCCCCGGCTGTTCGACATCCCCGGAGCCGGCCAGCAACAGGTGGACGACCCCGTCGGCGTGGGGGCTCGCCCCGCCGCGATTGAAGGCCGTGTCGCAGTTCGCTTGATGATGCATCCCGACGCCGGGGCGCTGGACTCGCTTATGAATAATCAAGGTGTTCTCATTCGCGACGCCGTGACCAACCGGGTCATTGACACTCGCACGCTCGACGGCTTCAACGATTTCACCTACATCGGCCCGGTGGGCAAAGAAATCGTCATCGAGCCAGTGGTTCGTGGTTCAACACGCTGGTATCCCTCGTCGCGTCGACTCCGCATCAGCCGGGCCCAGCAGAATGTCACCTTCCAATGGAGAGTTGACCAGGCCCCGCCAGCCCGGCCCATCCTGCGACCAGTGGCGAGGCCTTCGGTTACTCCTGATCCCACGCCGCGCCCCGTTCTGCGCCCCGTGCCTATTGCAACTCCCACGCCGCGCCCGATCTTGCGGCCCTTTTAGCCCCAATGCTGAC
>JBBECL010000348.1:7827-11060 GCA_040881805.1 Terrimicrobiaceae bacterium
ATTGCAACTCCCACGCCGCGCCCGATCTTGCGGCCCTTTTAGCCCCAATGCTGACAGCTCCCGGTCACATTTCCGGTCACATTTCATTTGCACGTCGGGAAAAGATAGGGGATACTCCCCCACTTAATCCATGAAGGCCATTATCCCTGTCATAGGACTCCTTGCCGTTGCGTCCCACGCGACCGGAGCGGAAGCCAAACCCGTTTTTGCAAAAAGCGCCGAATTTATCGCGCAGGCCATGAAGTTGCGTGAAGACACCCTGAGCAAGTCGCAGCCTCAGGTGGTTGTTGGCGGCGGAACCCGCTCGGGTTTTAATCGTTATCCTTGGCGGAACAACATCGTGACCACGGTTTTTTGGGTGGGAGAACAGCCCACGGCCAACAACCCCACGCCGAATTGCAAAAGTTCGTGGGACCCGAATTGGCACAAAAACTTCGGGGGGTATGACAATCCCGATCCCGCGACGCGCGCCAACTACCTTCCAAAAAAGTTCATTCCCAAACAAAATCCTTTTTACATCGCGCTTCCCTACAATGACACCACGCGCGGAACGACAAAACCCGAGGCCAGAAAGATGATTCCCTGGTTCAAGCAGGCTTTCGTCCGGCCTGGCAAATCGGTGGTCAAAGGCCGTTGGATCGCCATCCGCCACAAAGGCCGCATTGCCTATGCCCAGTGGGAGGACTGCGGACCCTTCCGAACCGATCATTATCAATATGTTTTTGGCAATGAGCGGCCCAAGCCGAATTTGAATCAGGGAGCGGGTCTCGATGTGTCTCCGGCTGTCCGCGATTACCTTGGTTTGAAAGGGAAAGACGTTTGTGACTGGAAGTTTGTGGAAGCGCGCGACGTTCCCAATGGTCCATGGACAAAGTATGGAGACAACAACACGTTTGTTCTCCAGAAGCGTGGCACAGATCTTTTTGTTGCTGATCGCAATAACGCCTACGGCGCAAAAAGATAGGTGTCTGCCCGGCTTGCACTCGCGCTGGCGATTGTTTTCGCGGCTCTCGCGCCGACCCACGCGCAGGAATATCAAGGGAAGACGCTCGTCAAAGCCCGGCTGGTTGCTGACACCTCGGCTGTCGTGCCCGGCCAGCCATTCCAAGTCGGCCTGCTGCTTGAGATGGCCGAGGGGTGGCACACGTATTGGGAAAGCCCAGGCGATGCCGGACTTCCCACACGCATCGATTGGAAACTGCCCGAGGGGTTTGTGGCCGGCCCGATGGAATGGCCCGCCCCGAAACGCATCATCGAGCCGGGAGATATCCATGCTTTTGGTTACAAAGGCCAGGTCCTTCTCCTGACGACCATCACCCCGCCGGCCTCGCTTTCGGAGTCGGAGATCCGGATGGCAGCCACAGCCTCCTGGTTGGTTTGCATGGAGATTTGTATCCCCGGATCAGCGGAGGTGGAACTGACGCTTGATGTGAACAACGCGGCGACACCTGCCAACCCGGAGCTTTTTGAGAAATTCCGCAAACTTCTGCCGCTGAAGACAACGCCTCCTTTCTCTTTGAATTGGCAGGAGGCGGCTGATTCGGTTTCTCTCAAAGTGGGCGGGGTGCCATCAATGGCCCGCATCGATCTTTTTGTGACCTCGGGGGGGGGAGTTCATCCGAAGGTGTCTCGTCAGGGGGAGGATGTAAATTTTACGCTCGATTCCAAGCCGCCCGTTCGTGCGCTTCTGGTTTTGGAGGATGAGGGTGTGGTCAAGTCTTGGGTTGTGGAATCGCCGACCCTGGCGGCGGCGGCTCCCCCTTCACCAACCGCCTTCGAAGCCCCGGCCCAGCCCGGGCTTTGGTTGGCTCTTCTTTATGGTTTTCTTGGCGGGCTGATCCTCAATCTCATGCCCTGCGTGCTGCCGGTGATTTCGCTCAAAATCTTTGGGTTTATCCGTCAGGCCGGGGATGCACCCGCCAAAATTTTCCGTCATGGTTTGGCCTTCACCGCCGGCATTTTTGCATGGTTCCTGGGTCTGGGAGTTGTTGTATTGGCGATCAAGGCCGCCGGGGGTCAGGCGACGTGGGCCTTCCAGTTCCAAAACCCATGGTTCAACCTCGTCATCGCTGTTGTGGTTTTTGTTTTTGCTCTGAATTTGTTTGGAGTGTTCGAGGTGGTCCTTCCCGGACGTGCGGCTCAAGCCATCGATGACACCGGAGGCGGGGAAGGTTACCTGCCCTCATTTTTTCAGGGAGTTTTCGCAACGCTGCTGGCGACCCCTTGCACGGCCCCTTTCCTTGGAACCGCGCTCGGGTTTGCCTTCAGTCAGCCACCGGCCATCATTCTCGTGATGTTTGCCTCGGTGGCCGCCGGGATGGCGGCACCGTATTTGATTCTCTCAGCCAAACCCGCATGGCTGAAGTTGCTCCCCAAACCGGGGGCCTGGATGGAGCGGCTCAAGCAATTTATGGGGTTCCCTTTGCTGGCCACGCTGATTTGGTTGTTGTTCATCCTCGGTAACCAAAAAGGCCTGGAGGCGGTGATTTGGATTGCGGCGTTTCTTCTTTGCCTGGCACTTGCGCTTTGGATTTATGGAGCATTCTGCGGGCCGGTCTCAAAGCCGCGCGGTCGCTACATTTCTTTGGCCTTGGCACTGCTGATCGCAGGTTGGGGCACGTGGTATTTTGGGATAGTGAAATTTGGGGCGTCCGCGCGAAGTGCTGACAGCGGTCAGGTTCCAGACAAAGATGGCATTCCGTGGGTCCCCTTCACCCAGAAAGCCCTTGATGATTTGTTGGCAGACAACAAAGCCGTCTTCATGGACTTCACCGCCGATTGGTGCATTTCTTGCAAATTTAATGAGCGAACGGCTATTGACCGTCCTGCCGTCCGGGCTGCGCTGACCGCTGGCGGGATCGTGCCCATGAAGGCGGATTGGACAAATTCGAATCCGGAAATCACGAAGGCCTTGGCGGCTTTCGGTCGGGTGGGTGTGCCGTTTTATATCATTTACCCCGCTGGCCGCGCCAATGAGCCGATTATTCTTCCTGAAATTCTGACCGAGCAAATCGTGTTGGATGCCATTACCAAGGCCACTCAATAAACTGAAAAAACGATACTCGCGGATTGCGTGCCGCTTTTGGCGGTGAGGGAATGTTTGCCACGGGTGAGCGGAATCGCTTGGCCGGACAGTGGAGAGTCGTTGAGGAACCATTCACTGTTTGGCCGGGAACTTGTGGGAACAATGTGTTGCCGTGCGGGTGAGAGGTCAGGATTCCAGATAAACGCGG